>JAEELW010000084.1 GCA_016282915.1 Lachnospiraceae bacterium
AGGCCATGCTCTCCAACCGCGGCGCCTGGGGCGTTAAGAAATTCCTGGCAAAGCTGGGGCTCATCTTCATCGAATGCGGTTACAGCCGCTACTGTACAGATTATGAGGTGAACGACCTGTCCGCCAATTACATGCCGCCAAAATGCGCTTTCGAGCGGCCTTTTCTCGGAATGTGGGAGCAGCTTAAGGAAGAAGACCATGAGATCCTGGCGAGGGTCTTTATCGAGGATTTTGACCGCCTGAAGGCGGAGCTGGCGGCTTCGGAGCTGCCCGGCGTCATGATCCTGACGGAACCGCTCTGCGATCTTGATACGCGCAGGCGGCTTTTTGCGGATATCATCGAAAAATACAAGGACGGCCACCGTATCATCATCAAGCCCCACCCCAGGGACGTGCTGGATTACCGCGAGGCTTTCCCGGAGGTATGCGTCATGAGCGGGCGTTTCCCCATGGAAGTGATCAACGACATTCCCGGTCTGTCCGTGGATAAGCTGGTCTCGGTCATCACCCAGGTCGACAATGTGCGTTTCGCAAAGGAATGCATTTACCTGGGCGAAGGCTTTCTGGATGCTTATGAGGACCCGGCGGTACACCGGAAGATGGAGCTTCTGAAGGCGGGGAAATAAGCGGAAAACAGGATAAATCTATGAAACTCAGCATCATCGTCCCCGTCTACAACATGGCGGCGGACAACAAACTGAATTACTGTCTCGACAGCCTGGTGGCCCAGACCCTGGATCCCGCAGATTACGAGATCATCGCGGTGGACGACTGCTCCACCGACGATTCCCTGCGCATCCTTAAGGAATATGAAGCGAAATATCCGCAGTTCACAGCGATCCATTCCGAAAAAAACCATCATCAGGGCGGGGCGAAGAATCTGGGCCTGGCCCGGGCGAAGGGCGAGTGGCTGGGTTTTATCGACGCCGACGACTGGATCACACCGGATTATTATGAAAGGCTTTTGAAAAAGGCGGAAGAAAGCGGCGCCGATATGGTGGGCTGCGACTACTGCCTGACGGAAGAGCACAGCTTTACGCCCACAGAGCGCATCCCGAACAACGATGTCTCCCAGACCGGCGTGATGGATGAAGAGCGCTATAAAAAGCTGCTGCTGGAAAGCGGGAGCCTGGTGGTGAAGATCTACCGCCGGGAGATCATCCTTTCGGATTATCAGGCCGGCAGCAGCGATCACGTGGACATCTTTCCCGAAGATATTTTTTACGAGGACAATGCCGTAGCCAACAGCTGGATGCTGCGCTGTCGGCATTTCGAATACATCCCCGAAGCGCTGTATTTTTACTACCAGCACGACGCCTCCACCGTGCATACGATCTCGCGGAAGAATCTGGAAGACCGCATGGCGGCGGGCCGCATGATGATCGAAGAGGCAGAAAAGGGCGGCTATCTTTCCAGGTATCACGATGAGATCGAGTATCTCTTTACCGTGCTCTTCTACAAAAACACCCTCTTCTCCGCCATGCCGAAGAAGACCGGCCTGAAGAAGGGCTGTTATGCCTTTACCAAAGCTCTTACAAAGGAGATGCGGGAATACTTTCCTGATTTTCAGGAGAATCCATATTACAAAGAAAAGACCCATCCGGAAGAGAAGAAGCTCATGCGCATGCAGATGGCCTCACAGCTGCGTTTTTATATTTATTACCGCCTGCTGTGGTTCTACCGGGGGTTGAGGAAGAAGTAGAAAAGGCATCCCGCAGGATGCCTTTTACATAAGTCGTTTATACCATTTTCCGTGGGACGCTTATCTTTTACTGCGCCCGTACGTACACTGGGGAACCGCCCTGGCCCATGGCCATGCGGTCTTCCGCCTGATCCGGAATGCAGTAGCCGTCCCAGATCTCGTCTGCGTCTAGATAGAAATAATACCAGTAGACCATGGATCCGTCAGGATTTTCCTCTGCGGAAAGAGTGATCTCCCCGATTTGGGTCGTACCCTCCGCATCGTTATGAACGAAGCTTCCGCTGTAGGGATCGTCATCATACGGAACGATATCCAGAGTATCGTTCGGATCGTCCTCCCGTACCCAGCTGCCTGCCAGTTCCTCTAAAGAAACCAGACCTTCCGGTGCTTCGACAGCGGGATGGCCGATCTCCAGCTGCTCTGCTTCCACCTTTTCAAAAGGAGTCTCGCCGTTGATACTATCCACATCGCTCTGATCGCTTTCCCAGAGGAGCATATCGTCCCCGTTAAACCAGAACTTACCGGAACCGTCGGTATAGCGCACATCGTCGCTGTAGCTTCCGTCTTCATCCGTAGTACGGACAACGAAGGTGCAGTCATTATAGTTCAGGTAGCCGCTGGATTCCTCATAGGCACCTACCATCTCCCAGATCCACATCTCGGAAGCGCTGGCGGACCACTCCGCACTGATGCTGTAGTTGACCCCGTCTGTTGATTCGATGCTGATCGCGCATCTTCCGGCGTCGGGCTCAATGTAGTAGCCTTCATATTCCATACGGCCCTGGCCTTCATCATCAACGGGCGCCCGGAAATCTTCGATGTCTCCCGACACTTCTTCCTCATCGTTATTTTCCTTCGGTGCTTCTGTCGGCGTTGCAGCCTGCGTAGGTGTTGCTTCGGCGGCCTTGTCCTTATCCGAGCCGCATCCGCCGAGCACTGCCAGAGAAAGTACTCCGGTAAGTACAAGTGTTAACAGTTTCTTTTTCATTTTTTCATCCTCCCGATAAAAGCTGCCGTAATGGAAACGGAACGTTTTGTTATTATTCGCGGCCCTCGTGTCGTGATAGTAACGGGTTTTGCCATTTAAGACCGCCTATGGCGATGGGCAAAACCCATCTCGTGCTGCAGGTTTTGGGGCGTAATCGCGCAGCGAGTGCGCGATCCGGCCGTGAATAGTAACAACGTTTTTTCCGTCTGCGGCATATGCAGATCCTGCTGACCTGCAGTTTTCACAACGAGCTATTATACTATACGGTAAAAATCATGTAAAGTTATGGTTATATTTTTTGATGAAACGTTCTTCTTGCATGATATACAAGGGAATGATATAATGTTTTCTGTCTAACTGAAACGGAGGCGCTCAACGTGAAAAAGATTGCGATGAAGATAGGAAGAATACTGGCGGCATTGACCGTGGTCCTGACGGGACTTTTCTGGAAGATATCCGCACTGGCGTCGGATGAGTATTATCCGACCGATGATGAAGGGATACTGATCGTTGTGGTGTTTGGCGGCGCGTTGATCATCATCATCGCCGTGGTCATCAGTGTGGTGAGCAGTGTGGTGAGCAGTATTGCTTCGGCGGTGGACGACAGCGAAGACTGAATGTCCGTATCATGAAGCGGTGAAGGGATCTTAAAGGGCTGCCGTTGCAGTCCTTTTTATTAAATATCCGGGAAAACGGCTTTTCCGAAAAAAGCAGTGCCGGCTTTCGTATATAAAACGGAGGAAAGATGGCGGAACAGACAAAACGGCGCCCCTCGGGTGTGACGCGCGTAAAACTGAAGGAACCTTCCCTTTATGACGTGATCATGCTCAATGATGACGTGACGCCCATGGATTTTGTGGTGGATATCTTGAAAGAGATCTTTGACAAGCCCAACGCGCAGGCGGTGGAGCTTATGATGAAGGTTCACCGCGAAGGGAGCGCAAAGATCGCCCGCTATCCCTATGACGTGGCAAAGACCAAGCAGCGCTGGGCAACGGAGAGGGCCCGCAGCCAGGGCTATCCCTTCCGCATCGAAGTGGAGCAGGGTTAGTATAACGATTCTTAAATACCCGGACCAAATGCCTGCTTATCCCGATAGCACGTATCTGAAGGCCTCAGCGTGGCCGGAAACTGTCCCGGCTTTCTGCGGGCGCATACGGAAAAAGGAAGTACAGAGGAAAAATGATGGGATTTGACGAGATAACCGAAAAAGCATTACAGATGACGCTGATGACGGCGGCAAAGCTGGACAGCCAGCTGGTGACGCCGGAGCATTTTCTTTATGTATGCACGGATGTACCCGTGTTCATCCGCGCCATGCATATGTGCGGCGGCAGTGTCGAGGAGCTGAAGGACAGCCTGGATGATTTTCTGCATACCCTGCTGCCCCGGCGTACCGATGGTGAGCCGGATGGCCGAGGGATCGGCGAGCGTATTTCCGACGCCTTTGCCGGCATGATCGAGCAGGCGGTGGAATCGGCCGAGCATATGGGCAGCAAGGCGATCTGCCTTTACCATGTGCTCTGGGGCATGTCGAAGCAGAATGAGTGTTTTGCGAGCTTTTTCCTGAGCCAGCAGGTGGGGGATCTGAACGATTTTATCTCTACCCTGCAGCTTCTGGTAGACGGTGGCGATGAATACGATCTGGACGAGGATTATGACGATCCCGAGAGCTTTGTGCTGGAATATGCACGGCTTATGAATGAAACGGCAAAGGATCACGATCCGCTGATCGGCCGCACGGAGGAGCTGGACCGCATCATCCGCATCCTGCTGCGCAAGGAAAAGAACAATCCGCTGCTGATCGGCGAACCGGGCGTGGGCAAGACCAGCATCGTATACGGTCTGGCGCAGCGCGTGATCCGCGGGGAAGTACCGGAAGCCCTGAAGGATGCCAGGATCTATTCCCTGGACGTGACCTCTCTTCTGGCGGGAACGCAGTACCGCGGCGATTTTGAAAAACGTTTTCTGGATATCATGGACGCGCTGGAGGAGCTGAAGGAGCCCATCGTGTTCATCGACGAGATCCACAACCTGATCGGCGCCGGCGCGCAGGGTTCGGGCAGCATGGATGCCTCGAATATGCTCAAGCCCTATCTGGAACAGGGGCATATCCGTTTTATCGGTGCGACGACCTATGACGAGCATAAACGTTATTTTGCGAGAAACACGACCCTGTGCCGCCGTTTCGGCACGGTGGATATCAAGGAGCCGGATGCGGAGGAAGCCCTGCGCATCCTGGAAGGCTTAAAGAGCAGTTATGAGAGTTTCCATGGCGTGAAATACGGGAAGGATGTGCTTTCCCACGCCGTGCGTCTCAGTAAGGAGTTCATCGGCGGACGTTTCCTGCCGGACAAGGCCATCGACCTGATCGACGAGGCCGGCGCCTGGCGGCGTCTGCATCCGCTTACGGAGCAGAAGCGGCAGACCGTAGGCAAGGATGTGATCGAGACCGTGCTTTCCGAGGTGGGCAATATCCCGAAGCAGACCGCCGAGCAGTCCGAGGTATCGAAACTCAAGGATCTCTACGAACGCATCACGGCTTCGGTGTTCGGACAGGAAGAAGCGGTGCGGCGCATCGTGGATTCCATCTATATGTCCCGAGCCGGGCTTCTGGCGGAGAACAAACCCATCGCCAGCTTCCTTTTCGTGGGTCCCACCGGTGTGGGCAAGACCGAGGTGGCGAAGGTCCTGGCAAAGGAGCTGGGTATCTCCTTCCAGCGTTTCGATATGAGCGAATACGCCGAGAAGCATACGGTATCCAAGCTGATCGGTTCTCCCGCCGGCTATGTGGGCTATGAGGACGGCGGCCTTCTGACGGATGCGATCCGCCGCACGCCCCACTGCGTGCTTTTGCTGGACGAGATCGAAAAGGCCCATGCCGATATCTACAATGTGCTGCTGCAGGTGATGGATTATGCGCAGCTGAGCGATAACCGCGGCCAGAAGGCCGATTTCCGGAATGTGATCATCATCATGACGAGCAATGCGGGCGCGCGTTTCATCGGCCGCCAGACCATCGGTTTCGGCGGCAGCCGGGCCGGTGACGGCGTGATGATGGAGGAGGTGAAGCGCGTCTTCACCCCGGAATTCCGCAACCGTTTAAGCGCCATCGTGAGCTTCAACCATATGAGCCGCCGCATGGCCGAGCAGATCACGGAAAAGAAGCTGAAGGAGCTTTCCGAAAAGCTGGACAGCCGCAAGGTCACGGTCAGTATCGACAGCGAAGCTACGGACTATATCTGCCAGAAGGGTATGGCAAAGGACTATGGCGGACGCGAGATCGAGCGTGTGATCGACAGCGAGATCAAGCCCCTGTTCGTAAACGAGATCCTTTTTGGCAAATTAAAGAACGGCGGCGAGGTGCGTCTCACCCTGGAAGAGGGAAAACCCGCCATTGCCCAGGGAACAAAGAAAAATGCTGCGGCAGTACCGAAAAAAGGCCGCAAGCTGGATCCCCGGGAACTGATGGGCGGGAAGAACAAACCGCTCCGTACGCCCGCAAAGAAAGGCGGAGGACTGCAGGATGAAGTATGATTATCTGATCGTCGGTGCCGGACTTTACGGCGCGGTATTTGCCAGAGAAGCCATGGATGCCGGGAAAAAGGTCCTTGTGATAGAAAAGCGGGATCATATCGCGGGAAATGTCTACAGCGAAAAGATCGAAGGCATCGAGGTACATAAATACGGACCGCACATCTTTCACACCTCCGACCGTGAAGTGTGGAACTATGTGAACCGTTTTGCGGAATTCAACCGCTATACCAACTGCCCCATCGCCCGCTATAAAGACGAGCAGTACTGCCTGCCTTTCAATATGAACACCTTTTACGCCATGTGGGGTGTGAAGACGCCGCAGGAAGCGGAGGCAAAGATCGAGGAGCAGAAAAAAGAGGCCGGCATCACGGAGCCGAAGAATCTGGAGGAACAGGCCATCAGCCTGGTGGGCCGCGATATCTACGAGAAGCTGATCAGGGGATATACCGAGAAGCAGTGGGGGCGTCCCTGCACAGAGCTGCCTGCTTTTATCATCAAACGGCTGCCGGTGCGCCTGACCTATGATAACAACTATTTCAATGACCTCTGGCAGGGCGTGCCCACGGACGGTTATACTGCCATGGTACGGCGTATGTTCGATGGGGCGGAGATCCGCCTGGATACCGATTATTTTTCGGACCGTGCGGGCTTTGACGCCGTCGCGGATAAGATCGTCTTTACCGGCATGATCGACCGGTATTTCGACGGACAGCTGGGAACACTGGAATACCGCAGTCTCCGTTTCGAGACGGAGGTGCTGGACTGCTCCAATTACCAGGGCAACACGCTGGTGAATTATACCGAATACGAGATCCCTTACACCCGCTGTATCGAGCACAAGCATTTCGTTCTCAGGGAGCAGCTGGACAATCCGAAGACCGTGATCACCAGGGAATACCCGGCCACATGGAAGCCCGGTGACGAGCCCTATTATCCCATCAATGATGAAAAGAACGATGCGCTTTACCGGAAATACCGTGAGCTGGCGGAAAAAGATCCCAAAGTGATCTTCGGCGGGCGTCTGGGCGGTTACCGTTATCTGGATATGGACAAGGTGATCGCACTGGCACTCAGTGATGTAAAGAAGTATCTCTGATCCAGCCGGAAGTTACGGAAGTATTGTAAAAAAAGGCATCTTCCGGGGTGCCTTTTCCTGTTTCGTGAGCATTGAAAGTTGAAATCAGGCATCAAATCTGCTATACTCTCAATGTTTACATAAATTATAACCGGCCGCTGCGATCCGGAAAGAAAACGATGACGGACTGCGGCTCTGAAATGTGGCAGAAGAAGAAGTCTGCCGGAATACGGAGGAAAAACATATGATCCTTGACGGAAAAACAGTCCTGGTAACGGGCGGAACCGGTTCTTTCGGCAAATGCTTCACGCGTTACGCCCTGGAACACAGCAAGGTGAAAAAGATCATCATCTATTCGAGAGATGAGTTCAAGCAGTTTGTGATGCAGAATGAGTTTAAGGAATATGCGCCGCAGCTGCGTTTCTTTATCGGTGATGTGCGGGATGTGGAGCGTCTGCGCCGTGCGCTGAAGGGCGTGGACTATATCGTACACGCGGCGGCTTTAAAACAGGTACCGGCCTGCGAATACAACCCCAACGAAGCCATCAAGACCAATATCCACGGCGCCATGAATGTGATCGAGGCCGCTCTGGATTCGGATGTGCAGAAGGTGGTGGCGCTGTCCACCGACAAGGCGGTCAATCCGGTGAACCTTTACGGAGGGACCAAGCTGGTGAGCGACAAGCTCTTCATTGCGGCCAACGCCTATATCGGTGCGGGCGACAAGGCCTTTTCCATCGTACGTTACGGAAATGTGGCCGGCAGCAGGGGTTCGGTGATCCCGCTGTTCCGGGGCCTGATCGAAAAAGGGGAGACAAAACTGCCCATCACGGACCACCGCATGACGCGTTTCTGGATCTCGCTGACCCAGGGTGTGGAGCTGGTGATCAAGGCGCTGGAGGAATCCGCCGGCGGCGAGACCTTTATCAGTAAGATCCCGTCCTTCAAGATCACGGATCTGGCCGAGGCCATGCTGCCCGGCTGTGAAAAGCCCGAGATCGGCATACGCGAGGGCGAAAAACTTCACGAGGTCATGGTCACCGTGGAGGATTCCATGACCACTTATGAATTTGAAAAACACTTCATCGTTTATCCCCAGATGATCTGGGATGAAAAGCGTCTGCCGCGTTCCGACGGGAAAAAGGTGGCGGAGGGCTTTACCTACAATTCCGGAAACAACACGGAGTGGCTTACGGTGGAACAGATCCGCGAGCTTCTGAAAGGGGTATAACGGATGAGCCATCGTTATCTGAGAAAAGCCCTGCCCACGGACCGGAAGCGTTATCTGAAATGGATGCGGGATCCCGAACTGCGTAAAGAGGCCTTCGGGATCGAAACGGAAGATTACGAGAACGACAGGGTGCGCTTTGAGGAAATGCTCGCGGATGAAAACTGCGAGTGTTACGTGTACATGGATTTCTTCATGGCGATCGGCGAGAAACGTATCTATAAAAAAGCTGACGGAAAGAGCGAGACCCGCATTTCCGTTGCGGAGGAATTCCGTGGACAGGGCTTTGAGGAGGAACTGGCCGCGGATGAAAAAGCTCCCGCGAAGAAAGGAACAAAGGCTGTAAGGGACAGCCGTTTCGAGACCCTGCGGGTCCTGTGCATGCTGATGATCATCACCATGCATTATCTGTTGATGAGCGGCCGCATCGCGCTCACGCCGGACAAGGATTCTTCCCTGCCCAATCTGGCGGCCTGGTTTGTGGAGGCGCTGTGCCTTGGTTCCGTCAATGTCTATGTAATGATCAGCGGCTACTATTCCGTTGACAGCCGTTTTTCTTTGAGGAAATTTATCCGTCTCTGCTGCGAGGTGCTGTTTTACAGCGTGACGATCGCGGCCGTTTCTTTTGTAACGGGGATCGAAAGTCTGGAGAGCAGGGGCAATCTCTTTGAGCTGCAGTATATCTTTATGCCGGTGCAGAACGGCCATTACTGGTTTGCGACGGCCTATCTGATGCTGATGCTCTTTGCGCCTTTCCTTGGTATGGGCTTCAAAAAGCTGAACGAGCTGCAGCACCGCTTTATCCTGATCTGCCTGCTGGTCTTCTGCTGTCTCGGAAAGAGCTTCTTCCCGCTGGCGCTGGGACCGGACGATTTCGGCTGCGGCCTGCGCTGGTTCCTGGTGCTCTATGTGCTGGCGGCCTATATACGTCTCTACGGCCTGCCTTTTGCAAAAACGAAGCTTTCGGCCTTTCTTCTGTATGTGATCGCGGCGGCGGCCATGATCCCCTGGATGATCTTTATGGGTTCGCTGGAGCGTGGCATCGGGCTGGAGAAATTCGGCGTGACCCTGCGTTTCCCGGACGCCACAAAGCTGGCCAACGATTACAACAGCCTGCCGGTGCTCCTGGCTTCGATCGGCCTCTTCCTCTGGTTCCTGAACATGAAGAAAAAAGAGGGCGGGATCTTTTCAAAGATCGCGAAGCTTGCGCCCTTCTGCTTCGGCGTTTATCTGATCCATGCCCATATCTATCTGAACAAGGCGGAAAACTGGGCGGCCTGGTTTAAGGCAGACCTCCGTTTCGGCCTGATGCGCATTCCGCATATGATCGGGGTGGTGCTTCTGATCTTTATCGTTTGTGTGATCATTGATGTGATCAGGAGCGTACTCTTCGAGATCTTTGAGCGCTTCTGCGACTGGGCGCTGAAGATCTATTATGCGAAAAAAGAACTCTGGGATTATCTGATCGCGGGTTTTGCGGCCACCGTCATGAGCTGGGTGACCTATTACATCTTTGCGATGCAGATCTTCTCCTTTATGGAGGATACGATACGCGTGCTCCTGGGCAACGCCGTATCCTGGACCATCACCGTGATCTTTGCCTATGTGATCAACCGTGTATTCGTATTCCACAGCGAAACGAAGGGACTGCGCGCCGTCGGAAAGGAATTTCTGGAATTTGTGGCGGCCAGGCTCTTCTCCTTCGGCGTGGAGGAGCTGATCATGTTTGTCTTTGCGACACTGCTGCATATGAACGAAGTGCTGGTCAAAGTGCTCATCGCCAGCATCGTGGTGATCGTGCTCAACTATATCCTGAGCAAGCTGTGGATCTTTAAGGATCCGAAGAAAAAAGAGGCCGGGGAGAAAAAAGCGTGAAGCGGATCGGACTGAGCGGCAGTTCCATACTGGTGACCGGTGCGGCGGGCTTTATCGGCGCAAATCTTGTTCTGCGGCTTCTTAAGGATACCTCGCTTAAGGATATGCGCATCACCGGCATCGATAACTTGAACGATTATTATGACGTGTCCATCAAGGAATACCGCCTGCGCCAGATCGAAGAAGCGGCAAAGGAAAGCGGCAGCAGCTGGGAATTTGTCCGCGGCAGCATCGCGGACGCGGAGCTGGTCACGAAGCTTTTTTCGGAAAGGGATTTCCGCGTGGTGGTAAATCTGGCGGCCCAGGCCGGGGTACGCTATTCCATCGAAAACCCCGATGCCTATATGGAAGCCAATGTCATGGGTTTTTACCGCATCCTGGAAGCCTGCCGGCACAGCTATGACGGCGGAAAGGAGGGTGTGGCCCATCTGGTCTATGCTTCTTCTTCCTCGATCTACGGGGACAGCCCTTCGGTGCCCTACCGTGTGGAGGAGCCCGTGGAGCATCCGGTATCTCTATATGCGGCGACCAAGAAGAGCGACGAGCTGCTGGCGCATGCCTACAGCAAGCTTTATGAGATCCCTTCCACGGGTCTGCGCTTCTTTACGGTCTACGGTCCTGCGGGCCGGCCGGACATGGCCTACTTCGGCTTTTCAGACCGCCTGTGCAGGGGAGAGAAGATAAAGATCTTTAATTACGGCAACTGCAGGCGTGATTTTACTTATGTGGATGATGTGACGGACGGGGTGCTCAGGGTGATGCAGGGAGCGCCGGAACGGAAGAAAGGCGCCGACGGTCTGCCGCTGGCACCGTACGCCATTTACAATATCGGGAACTCCAGCCCGGTGGAGCTGATGGAATTCATCGGCATCCTGGCGGAAGAACTGAAGCGTACAGGGATACTGCCGCAGGACTTTGATGTCGCGGCTCATCAGGAGCTCCTGCCCATGCAGCCGGGCGATGTACCGGTGACTTATGCCGATACCTCGGCGCTGGAGCGGGATTACGGCTTTAAGCCGGCTACCCCGGTCCGGGAAGGATTGCGGCGTTTTGCGGAGTGGTACGCAGCGTTTTACGGAAAAGCGGAAGGGAGCACGGGGTGAGTACGGAGAGCAGTGAGCGTCATCGCAGCTCATTAAAGAAAAGCCTTTCGGCCGGATCCGTGACCGCCCGTTTTGTATTTCCCGTGCTTTTGCTGCTCTATGCCCTGATCGCTGCGGATCAGGGAGCGGAGCTGTCCGATACGATGTACAGCGTGGGCAACTACGCTTTTTTTCATGAGAGTACGGGGAGCTGGCTCTATGCAACCTGGCTGTCCAATCTGTTCGGCCGTCTTCTGTTTCTGATCTGCGGCGGCCGCCTTCTGTATCTGAACCTTGTCTGCCGTCTCTTTTCGGCGGCGGCAGCGCTGACGGTATATGAGCTTCTGAAGAAACGTATCCACCCGCTGCTGCTCTTTCTTGCGGAGCTGGCGGCACTGGGGCTGGTATGGAGCCCTTCCGTCATCCTTTACCAGAACCTGAGCGTTCTGGCCCTTACGGCGGCGGCACTGCTTCTGTACAGCGGGCTGATGGAACGCAGCCGTCGCAGGATGTTTGCGGCGGGGCTCATCCTGGGAGCGGCGCTTCTGGTCCGCGTATCCAATCTGACGTATTGCGCGCTGATCCTTCTGGTTTTTTATGATGATATCAAATATAAACGCACACGTTCCCTTCCCGGGGATCTGGGCTGCTGCATCGGCGGATACGCGGCCGGGCTTGCGGCGGCACTGCTGACGATCCCCGTTTTCGGAAGCGGCAGCGGTCTGGGAGAAAGCATGGACTGGCTTTTCGGACTGTTTTCCGGAAAGAGCGGGGGCGGCGGCTATACCGCAGGAGAGATGCTTTCCTCCATTGCGGATAATTATCTCGGAAATCTTTACTGGGTCTTTTTTGCGGCGGCAGGTATGGGACTGGGTATCGTGATGTTCCTGCTTCTGAAGGAGCGCTTTGTCCCGGTCAAAAAGCTCCTTTACTGCGCCGGTCTTGTGCTCCTGCTCTGGTATTATGTAAGGAACGGCGTGGCGGACCGCGCATGGTACAATGTGGGCAGCATCTTCGGGATCTCGGTGGTCTGCCTGTGGCTGCTGGCGGCCCTGGATCTGTGGGTGCTCATTGACAGAAAGACCGAGGCGAGGGAGAAGGGGCTGGCGCTCACGGCCCTGCTGGTACAGCTGATCGCTCCCCTGGGGAGCAACAATCATCTGTATTCCGTCATCGGCTGCATGTTCCTGCTGCTTCCGGCAGGGCTGCATTTTCTGATCGGCCTGGGAGGCAGCCGCGGAAAGGGAAAAGCCTGGAGCTTTCCCGTCCTTTCCATGGGGATCGCCCTCTTCCTGCTCCTTCTGGTACAGAGCGCGGGCTTTCATTTCTCTTTTGCGTTTAAAGACGGGACGGACGGAACGGCGCGTGACAGCCGCATCGAAACGCCGGATACGCTGCGCGGGCTGAAAACGACTGCCGCACACGCCGAAGCGATACGGGGACTGGGAGGAGCGCTTTCGGACGCTGAGGGCAGACTCCTGACCTTCGGGGATCTGCCGGGTCTGCACTACGTCTTTGAACTGCCGCCGGCGCTCAGTACTCTCTGGCCGGATCTGGAAAGCTACCCGGCAGCGGATTATGAGCAGGAGCTGCGCGCTGTATTTGCTTCGGGTGAGAGACCGCTCCTGATCCTGTCACGGGAGGCACAGGAGGCGCTTTTAAGCGATGGCGGAAAAAGCTACGGCGACGGGAAAAAACTTTCCCTTTTGGGAGATTTCCTATATAATGGGCACTATACGGCAGCATATGAAAATGAGGAGTTTGTTCTGTACGAAAGTGAGCAGAGATGAAGATCAATTTTAATGTACCTCCCCATACGGGGAAAGAACTGGAATATATCCGCCAGTGCATCGAGGCGGAAAAGATCTGCGGCGACGGTGCTTTTACAAAGAAGTGCAACGCCTGGATCGAGGAGCGGACAGGGACAAAGAAGGCCCTGCTGACCACCTCCTGCACCCACGCCACGGAGATGACGGCACTGCTGCTGGGGATCAAAGAAGGGGACGAGGTGATCATGCCCTCCTATACCTTTGTATCCACGGCAGACGCCTTTGTGCTGCGGGGGGCTACGGCCGTGTTCGTGGACATACGCCCGGATACACTGAACATCGATGAAAAACTCATCGAGAGCGCCATCACGGAGCGGACCCGCGCCATCGTGCCCGTGCATTATGCGGGAGTCGCCTGCGAGATGGATACGATCATGGATATCGCGAAGCGCCATTCCCTTTATGTGGTGGAAGACGCGGCGCAGGGCGTGATGGCTTCCTATAAGGGGAAAGCCCTGGGTGCCATCGGCGATATGGGCTGCTTCTCCTTCCATGAGACCAAGAATTACAGCATGGGTGAGGGCGGCGCGCTGCTGCTGAACCGTGACGGTTATATCGATATGGCCGAGATCATCCGCGAAAAGGGAACGGACAGGAGCCGTTTTTTCCGCGGGCAGGTGGACAAATACACCTGGCAGGAAGCCGGTTCTTCCTACCTTCCCAGCGACATGAATGCGGCCTATCTCTATGCGCAGCTCGAGATCGCGGACGAGATCAACGATGCGCGTTTAAAGATCTGGAACTGCTATTACGAGGGGCTCCGCTCTCTGGCGGAAACGGGAAAGATCGAGCTGCCCACAGTGCCCGAGGGCTGTGTGCACAATGCGCACATGTTCTATATCAAGACAAAAGACCAGGAGGAAAGGGCTGCCCTGAAGGCATTCCTCGGGGAGAAGGGGATACTGGCGGTATCCCATTACGTACCCCTCCATTCCGCGCCGGCCGGGAAAAAATACGGCCGCTTTGCCGGTGAGGACCGCTATACCACGAAAGAAAGCGAACGCATCCTGCGCCTTCCGCTCTACTATGGGCTTACGGAGGAGCAGAATGAGCTGATCATCGACCTTGTGAAGGAGTTTTACGCGGGATGACGGAGAAGAAGGAAGCCGGATCCGGAACGGGAAAGGGACGGGAAAAGCTTCTTTTTCTCGGCCTGCCCCTGCTTCTTTCTTTTCTGCTTTTTCTGATCCCGCTCATCATCTGTCCGCCGCTTTTCTGCCTCAATGATGACCTGCAGATCCGGGATATCCTTTCGGGAGCCCTGGGGGGCACGCCGGATCTCCACACGGTCTATATGCGGGCACCCGTTTCTTTTGTTTTATCCCTTTTATACCGTATCCTGCCTGCTGTTCCCTGGTTCGGGATCTTTCTCTGTGCTGTTCTTTTTGCGTCTTTCTATTTTCTGCTCCGAAGCGTCCTGCGGCGTCTTTCGGAGGATAAGGAAGCTCTGTGGTCCGTGGCGGCGGCGCTGCTCCTGTTCACGGCCTGGTTCCTGCTCTTTCTCTGTCCCGTGCTGATCCTGCCGCATTATACCGTAGTCGCGGCCTTCTGCGGAGCATCGGGTCTCTGGCTCTTTCTGCAGTCGAAGGAGCGTCTTTCGGTACCCGCTTTTGTGCTGCTGATCCTCTGTGACCAGATCCGTTCCCAGGTATTCCTGATGCTCCTGCCTTTTCTGCTGGCGGCCGTATTGCTGCGTTTTTCGGAGCTGCGCGGAAAAGCGGCGGAGGAGGGAAATACGGAAAAGAGATCGCTGCTCCGGCGCTGCCTGCATTTTGCGGGCGCGTTTCTGATCCTCTTTCTGCTGCATAAAGCGGCATATCTGCCGGCGGAATGGAGCGGCTATCTTGAAATGAACGAAGCACGTACGGAACTATACGATTACAGCGGTGTCTGGGAGAGCGATGCTGCGAAGGAATATTACGAACGCTGCGGGATGCGGACCGAAAGCGCGCTGCCGGTCTATCTGAACTATGACCTGCTCGCGGATGAGGATGCCCGGACGGAGCGTCTGAAGACGCTCGCGGTCTATACGGAAGGTGCGGGAGCGCGCTCCGCAGCGGAGAGATTAAAAAACACGCTTTATGAGCTGAAGGAGCGGAATCTCAGTCCGTCAAAGGGCGAGACGCATTATGCCTGGCCGCTGCTTTTATCCGCCCTGGCCGGCTTTGTCTTTTTACTGATCCGGAAGCGTTATCTACCTCTCATTGCCCTCTGCGGCGGAATGGTACTGCATTTTGGCCTCTACGGCTATCTGCTGTGGAACGGGCGCACGCCGGAACGGGTGACGGTCTCGCTTTATCTGATCACGGGCTTTTTCATCGCGGCTCTGGTCTTTCGGGAAAAAGCAGGGAAGGAACATCTCCTTGTCCTGGCGGCGCTGATGCTCTTTTACTTTGCCGGCAGTATCTTTGTGCACCCGGTAGAGGATTACAGAAAACAAATTACTGTAAATCAGGAAGATGATGTGGTATACTCTTACATGGCAGAGCATCCGCAGGAGCTCTTTCTTCTGGAGACCTATGCGACCGTATATCATACGGCCCCGGTGCTTTCGGAGGGAGACGGTGCGGAAAACGCCCTGCTCATGGGCGGCTGGCAGTACGGAAGCCCCCTGCAGGAGAGAAAATGGAAAGCCTTCGGCTATGAAGAGCGCGGCAGCCTGTTCACAAAGGCCGGCGTGCATCTGGTATTCCGCGAAGACCTGGGTCTTTCACCTGCGCAGCTGCAGGCCTTTCTTGATGCGCGTTACGGGGACGGAGCCCTGAAACTTCGCGAAGAGACAAGGCTTGAAGCGGGAGAGGACCGTTTTCTGATATATGTTACGGAGTAAAGCATGAAACTGGTCAGTTTTGTGATCCCCTGCTACCGTTCGGAACAGACCATCACCGGGGTAGTGGAAGAGATCCGTGAAAAAATGAAGGCGCTTCCGGAGTATGATCACGAGATCATACTCGTAAATGACTGTTCCCCGGACGGTACTTTTTCCGTGCTGAAAGAGCTGGCCCTTTCGGACGGGCGTATCACCGCCCTGGATTTCGCACGCAATTTCGGACAGCATTCCGCATTGATGGCGGGACTGAGGCAGACAAAAGGCGATATCGTGATCTGTCTGGATGATGACGGCCAGACGCCGGCAGATCAGGCGGACCGTCTGCTGAAAGCGCTGGAGGACGGCGCGGATGTGGCCTATGCCCGTTATGCGAACAAAAAGCACAGCGCCTTCCGCAATTTCGGTTCCCGCGTGAACGAAAGCATGGCACGTTTTATGCTGAACAAGCCGAAGAGTCTTACCGTATCCAGCTATTTTGCCGCGAAACGCTATATCGTAAACGATATGATCCGTTACGAGAATTCCTATCCCTACGTGATCGGTCTGGTATTGCGGGCAACAAATAATATCGTCAACGTGGATATCGACCATCGCAGCCGCGTTTCGGGCAGCTCCGGCTATACCATGAAAAAACTGCTGGGCCTGTGGATGAACGGCTTTACGTCTTTTTCGGTGAAACCCCTGCGCCTAGCGACGGTAATGGGCGTGATCTCGGCATTGGCCGGATTTATTTACGGTATCGTGATCATCATTCAGCATTTCGTACTGCCCGACCGTGTCATAGGCTTTGCCTCCACCATGGCGGCACTGGTCTTTTTCGGCGGCATGATCATGATCATGCTGGGCCTGATCGGGGAATACGTGGGGAGGATCTATATCAGTCTGAACAATTCGCCCCAGTATGTGATCAAAGAGATCGTCCGGAAGGAGGACGCGGATGGAAAAGAAACTGACAAAGGATAATCTGCTGCTTTCCGTGATCATACCGTGCTATAACGAGGCGGGCACGCTGGAAAAGGTGATCGATACCGTCCGTGACTGCGGGCTGCGTACCGAGATCGTTGTGGTGGACGACGCCTCCACGGACGGAAGCCGCAGGCTTTTAAGGGGAAAGCTCCGCGACAAGGTGGATATCGTCCGTTTCCATAAACGCAATATGGGGAAAGGTGCTGCGCTGCGCCACGGTTTTGCGGCAGCCACCGGGGATCTGGTCATCGTGCAGGATGCGGATCTGGAATACGATCCGAAGGATTTTTCCGAGCTGGTGGAGCCCTTTATCTCGGGTGCGGCCGATGCGGACGTGGTCTACGGTTCCCGCTATCTGCGCAGCAGCAATTTCCGCGTGGACGGTTTTTATCACGAGCTGGGCAACAAGATGCTCACGCTCCTTTCCAATATCTTCTCCGATCTGTCCCTGACGGATATGGAGACCTGCTACAAGATGTTTAAGCGTGAAGTGATCCAGTCGATCCGGCTGCGCGAGAACCGTTTCGGCTTTGAGCCGGAGGTGACGGCAAAGCTCGCAAAGAAAAAATGCAGGATCTACGAGATCCCCATTTCCTATCACGCCAGAACCTTTGAGCAGGGCAAGAAGATCGGACTGAAGGACGCCTTCCGCGCCTTCTACTGCATCGTACGGTATAATTTATTCTCATGAACCATTGAGACAGGAGTAAATATGGGACTTTTTGAAGATCTGCTGGAAAAAAAGGAAAAGCTGTCCCTGGTGGGACTGGGCTATGTGGGTATGCCGATCGCGGTTGCTTTCGCAAAGAAGCTTTCCGTGGTGGGCTATGACCTGAATTCGGAAAAGATCGCACTCTACCGCGCGGGAAAGGATCCCACGAAGGAAGTGGGAGACGAAGTGATCGCACAGACATCGGTGGATTTTACCGATGACGAAAGCCGCCTTAAGGAAGCGCGTTTCCATATCGTGGCGGTACCCACGCCGGTCAATCCCGACCATACGCCGGATCTGACGCCGGTGGAGGGCGCCAGCCGCATCCTGGGACGTAATCTGCAGAAGGGCAGCGTGGTGGTCTTTGAATCCACGGTCTATCCCGGGGTGACGGAAGAGATCTGCGTGCCCATCCTCGAAAAGGAATCGGGACTGAAATGCGGAACGGATTTCAAGATCGGCTATTCACCGGAGCGCATCAATCCCGGGGATAAGGTACACCGTCTGGAGAGCATCGTAAAGATCGTCTCCGGCATGGATGAGGAAACGCTGGACACGGTAGCAAAGGT
This sequence comes from Lachnospiraceae bacterium, assembly GCA_016282915.1. GTDB lineage: Bacteria > Bacillota > Clostridia > Lachnospirales > Lachnospiraceae > NK4A136. The sequence continues at coordinate 18,394 of JAEELW010000084.1, forward strand.
CTACGGTCTGGTGGTGGAAGCGGGGGTATACCGCGCGGAATCCATCCGCGTGGCGGAAGCGGCCAAGGTGATCGAGAACAGCCAGCGCGATATCAACATCGCCTTCATGAACGAGCTGTCCATGATCTTTCACCGTATGGGCATCGATACGAAAGCGGTGCTGGAGGCAGCAGGCACCAAGTGGAATTTCCTGAAATTCTTCCCGGGGCTTGTGGGCGGCCACTGCATAGGCGTGGATCCCTACTATCTGACCTATAAGGCGGAGCAGCTGGGCTATCATTCGCAGATCATTCTTTCGGGCCGCCGCATCAACGACGATATGGGACGCTATGTGACGGAAAGCCTGGTCAAGCTGCTGATCCGTGCCGACCTGCCCGTAAAGAACGCAAAAGTGGGGATACTTGGTTTCACCTTTAAGGAAAACTGCCCGGATACACGTAATACCCGGGTCATCGATATCGTGAATGAACTGAAGGAATACGGGATCACGCCACTGGTCGTGGATCCGGAAGCCGATGCCGCCGAAGCGGAGCGGCTCTACGGCATACGTTTCGGACGTGAAGAAGAAATAAAGGATATGGACGCCGTGATCATCGCGGTGGCGCACCGCTGCTTTGCAGAGCTGGATGAAGCAGCGGTGGATGCCTTTTATGCCGGCGGTAAAAAGAAGGTGCTGATGGATCTGAAGGGCATTCTGGACCGCGGCATTTACGAAAATAAGAACGATTATCTTTTCTGGAGGTTGTAAGCATTGGCATATCAGGATCTGGTATTTCCGGAAAACAGCCTTTTTCTGGTCACCGGGGGAGCCGGTTTCATCGGTTCCAATCTGTGCGAGGCGATCCTCTCGCTGGGACACAGGGTGCGCTGTCTGGACGACCTGTCCACCGGAAAACAGGAAAATGTGGATTTTTTAAAGGATCGTCCCGGCTATGAATTCCTCCGCGGCGATATCAAGGATCTCGAGACCTGCAAAAAAGCCTGCGAAGGCGTGGATTATGTGCTGAACCAGGCGGCCTGGGGAAGCGTTCCCCGCAGCATCGAGATGCCGCTTTTTTATGAGGAGAACAATATCCGCGGTACCCTCAATATGATGGAAGCCGCAAGACAGAGCGGAGTGAAGCGTTTCGTTTATGCTTCCTCTTCTTCGGTATACGGCGATCATCCGGTTCTTCCGAAAAAGGAAGGCCAGGAGGGAAAGCTGCTCTCGCCCTATGCGCTCACCAAGCGTGCCTGCGAGGAGTACGGCAGTCTTTATTTCCGCCTTTACGGTCTGCCTACGGTAGGCCTGCGGTATTTTAACGTCTTCGGACGCCGCCAGGATCCCGACGGGGCCTATGCCGCGGTGATCCCGCGCTTTATCCGCCAGCTTCTCCACGGAGAACGGCCCACGATCAACGGGGACGGAAAGCAGTCCCGGGATTTTACCTATATCGATAATGTGATCGAAGCCAATCTGAAGGCCTGCCTGGCCGGTGAAGAGGCCTTTGGGGAGGCGTTCAACATCGCCTACGGCGGCAGGGAATATCTGATCGATATCTACTACGACATCACGAAAGCGCTGGGGACAGAGATCGAACCGCTCTTCGGGCCTGACCGTCCCGGCGACATCAAACATTCCAATGCGGACATTTCCAAGGCAAGGAAGCTGCTTGGCTATGATCCGGAATATGACTTCAAGCGCGGGATCGCGCTGGCCATCGACTGGTATAAAAGGAATCTCGGCTGATGAGGAAGATAGCGGTACGCATTGATGATATCTCTCCCGATATGGACTGGGAACGTTTCCGGCGTTTCGAGGAGCTGCTTGCGCGCTACCGCATACGGCCGCTGATCGGACTCATACCGGATAATCTGGACAGAACGGTCGGCAGCGGGAAAGCCATGCCGGAAGCGGAATACCGTGCATGGCTTGAGGAGAAACGCCGCGAGGGCTGGCTCTTTGCCCTGCACGGATGGCATCACCGCTACCGCACGAAGCAGAGAGGGATCTTCCCCCTCAATCCTTTTTCCGAATTTGCGGGGCTGCCTTTTATGATGCAGCGCAGCATGATCGCGAAGGGGAAGGAGAAGCTTGCGCGGCTCGGGGCGGAGACCGACATCTTCATGGCGCCCGGTCACAGCTTTGATAAAAATACGCTGCGCGCCCTGAAGGAGTGCGGCTTTCGTTATATAACGGACGGATACGGGGATGCACCCTATATCCGGGAGGAGCTGGTCTTCCTTCCGATCTCGCTGCTGCGCAGTGCGGAGCTGAAACGCCGGAGCGGCGTGAGCTGCTTTGTGGTGCATACGGCGGAGCTGACGGATGCGGAGCTGGAGGAGTATGAGCGGCTCTTTTCCTCGCAGCGATCCCGCTTTATCGATTACCGCCGCCTGCTGCGCATAAAGCCGCGGAAAAGAGGGCTTTTCGGAAATACGGCGGAATATCTGCTGGCACTGGCGAAGGGACTGGCAGGATCGCTTTCCGGCGGCGGAACGAAGGGCAGTGAGGCTGCGGAGCGTACGGAGAGAAAAGAACGGGGGGCCGGGGATGCTTGACGGGAAGATCGTGATCCTGCAGGTGATCGGCGGATTGTCTATGGGCGGCGCGGAAAGCCGTATCATGGATATCCTGCGGCGTCTGGACCGGAATCGTTTTCATTATGATTTTTTACTGAATGAGCCGCCGGGCTTTTACGAAGAAGAAGCAGAACGTCTGGGCTGCCGGATCTTCCGTACCGTCGGCTTTAAACTTGTGAACCGCCCGCAGTATGAAAAGCAGATGCGGGAATTTTTCGCGGCACATCCCGAGATCGATATCGTACAGGCCCACAGCACCAATACGGCGGCCCTTTATCTGCCCATAGCAAAAAAGGCCGGGATCGCCGTGACCATGGCGCATGCCCGCAGTGCCGGCGTGGAGCCGGGAATGAAGGGCTGGCTGAAAAAACGTCTGCGCCGGCATCTGGCAAAAAAGACGGATTACTGTCTCTCCTGTTCCACCGAGGCGGGTTATGCGGTCTTCGGTGAAGAAGCGATGCGGGCGGGAAAAGTGCGCCTCATCCCCAATGCCGTCAATGTGGACGCCTACGCGCCCACGACCTCACATGTGGCCGAGGGACGGACGCTCAGGGAAAAGACCGGGCTGGAAAAACAGTTTGTCGTGGGACATGTGGGGCGTTTTCATTATGCCAAAAACCATATGTTTCTGCTGAAGATCTTTCTGGAACTGCGGCGTATCCGCAGCGATGCGATGCTGCTTCTGGTAGGAGAGGGAGAACTGCGGGAAGAGGTGGAAAAAGCCGCGGAGGAAATGGGCCTTCGCAGGAATGTGATCTTTGCCGGAAGGCAGGCGGATCCCGCCCCCTGGTACCAGGCAATGGATGTGCTGGTCTTTCCTTCCCATTACGAAGGACTTCCAGGAACCGTGGTGGAAGCGCAGGCTTCCGCGCTGCCCTGCCTCATCTCGGATGCGATCACGAAGGACGTGCAGGTGACGGAACTGGTAAAGGCACTGTCCTTAAAGGAAAGCGAAAAAAGCTGGGCGGAACAGGCCGTCGCACTGGCGGAGCGTTTCCCGAGAGCCGAACGCAGCGCAAAGCTTCAGTATGCCGATCAGCTCAGGGAAAAAGGTTTTGATGTGAACCGGCAGGTGCATATGCTGGAGGAGATGTATACCGAGGTGCTGGACCGGAAATGATAAAAAAGGTTTTGTTTCACATCTACAGTCTGTCCAAAGGAGGAGCCGAGCGTGTGGTCACGACCCTTGCGGGGGAGATGGCACGGCGCGGCCTGGAGGTCTGTGTGGCAACGCTGACGCGCGGAGAAAAGGAATATCCCCTGGCGGAGGGCGTACGCCGGCTTGATGTGGGGCTGAGCGAAGAGGAAGAGAAAAAAGGAAAGATCGGGCGGGTGCGCACGAGGATACGGCATCTGCGGGACTGTCTGAAAAAGGAAAAGCCGGACGTGGTCTTTGCCTTTATGCAGACCGCCAATTACCGCGCGGTGATGGCGGCGCGTCCCCTGCATATACCGGTGATCATCTCGGTGCGCAGTGACCCTTCGGTGGACTATGCGGGGAAGATGCAGAAAAAGCTCAGCGCTTACCTGTATAAAAGGGCTGCGGGAGCGGTCTTCCAGACCGAACAGGCCAGGGATTTCTTTCCGGCGGAGGTGGCGGAAAAGGCCGCGGTACTGCTCAATCCGCTGAACCCGCGCTGCATGGAGGATCACGGACAGCCCGCAGAGCGCCGTAAGGCCATCGTGAGCGTGGGAAGGCATCACGAAGCCAAGGATTATATGACGCTGGCGAAAGCCTTCGGGCATTTTCACAAGGATCACCCGGATTATACGCTGGAGATCTACGGAGGAGACAGCGGCGATAATACAAGACTCTGCGTGCAGGAATACGTGCATGCCCACGGACTGGATGAAGCGATCCTCTTTATGGGAGACCGCGAGGATGTGGACCGCTGTATCGCGGATGCGTCGGCCTATGTACTCTCTTCGAAGTATGAAGGCATGCCAAATGCGCTGATGGAAGCCATGGCGCTGGGCCTGCCGGTGATCGCGACCGACTGTCCCTGCGGCGGGCCGGCGGCGCTGATCCGCGACGGGGAAAACGGCCTTCTGGTGGAAGTGAAGAATCCGAAGGAGATGGCTGCCGCGATGACAAAGATGATCGAAAGCCCGGAGGATGCAGAGCGCTGCGGCCGGGAGGCGGCAAAGCTCCGTGAACTGGCGTCGACGGAGCGTGTGACGGACGAGTGGCTTGCATATGCGGAGAAGAGGATCAATGGCTGATTTGCGGAGGATCGCGGTACTGGGACCGGTATATCCCTTTAAAGGAGGCATTTCCCATTATACCGGCCTGCTGATCCGCGCATTACGGAAGAAATACGAAGTATCGGTCTATTCCTGGTCCATGCAGTATCCGAAGCTCCTTTTCAAAAAAGAGCAGAGGGACTACGAAAACAAAAGCTTTGAGATCGAAGGGACCGATTATCTGGTCAATACGGCCAATCCTTTCAACTGGGGAAAGGCGGCAAAAAAGATCCGTGCAGGAAAGCCGGATCTGTGCATCGTGCAATGGTGGCATCCCTATTTTGCGCCCTGCTACCGCGGTCTGTTACGGCGGCTGAAGGGCATACCCGTTGCATTTATCTGTCATAACGTGCTGCCGCACGAACGTTTTCCTCTGGATGTATCGCTGACTAAAGGAACGCTGAAGCGCGCAGCTTTCTGTATCGTCCATTCCTCCGGGGATGAGGAGGATCTGAAAAGACTCCTGCCGGCCATGCCCTGCCGGCGGAATCTCCACCCCACCTATAATGTTTTCCGTATGAAGGGGATGAGCCGTGAAGAGGCGAGAAATACTCTTAAGATCGCGGAGGATGAGAAGGTACTCCTGTTCTTCGGCCTGGTGCGCGCTTACAAAGGCCTGCAGGTCCTGATCCGGGCCGCCTCGAAGTGTGCGGCGGAAACGGAAAAGCTGCGGATCTGTATCGTGGGGGATTTCGGCGGCAAGAGGGAAGAATACGACCGCCTCATCGAAGAGAGCGGTGTAAAGGACTGCTTTACGATACGGGACGGGTATGTGCCGGATACCGAGGTGGAGCCTTATTTTGCGGCGGCGGATCTGTGCGTCTGCCCTTATCTTTCGGCGACGCAGTCCGGGATCGTACAGATCGCTTTCGGTTTCGGTCTGCCGGTGATCGCGACGAATGTGGGCGGCCTGCCCGAGGCCGTGACCGACGGCAGCACGGGCTATATCGTTCCTCCGGAGGATCCGGAGGCGCTGGCGGATGCGGTGATCCGTTATTTCAAAGAGGGAAAAGAGGAGAGCTTCCGCGCCGCGGTAGCGCAGGAACAGGAACGTTTCTCCTGGGACCGCATGGTGGAGGCCATAGAGGAGAAATATAAGGAAATACAGACTGACTGATCAGAGTATCTGCCCGCAGCCGCGCAGCAGCTGCGGGGCCCGGGGCTGAACAGTAACGCGGCATGATATTTTTTCGGGAGCGGAACGGAAAAAGAGATGGGATCGAACGGGAAAGAGATAAAACAGATCGTCATGGCGGAATATCAGGGCCGCTGCGATGAGGAGGGTACAGCTGTCGGACATGCCCCGAAGGTGCTCGGGGAATACGCGGCTTTTCTGCGTCCGGAGTATACGCCCCGGATCCTGGCGCCGCGCTGCGTCCTGAAGGCAAGTGCGAAAGCGGGAAGAGAAGGTGCAAAGGTCCTGCCCCATCACATCGTGATGAAGGCGCATCCGTCCTTCTTCGAAAAGGTGGTCAACAAGTTCCGGATGTTTGCCAATATCCGTATCGTGCTGAAACAGGCCGGCGGAGATACGGTTTGGTTTTTCAATACGGAATTTTATCTCTGCCTGTATCTGGCGCTTTTCGGAAACAGCGGGAAGCGCATCGTATTTACGAGCTTTAAGGAAGCTTATGACGGCGGCCGTCTGGGCGGCATCAAGCAGAAGATCTTTGAGCGGGCGCAGAAGCGCATGGCGCTGATCATCTCCAGCGGCGAGGATTTCCGTTTCAAAAACGCACCCAGCGTTTATCTCCCGGACTATGCCTGCGACGAGAAGCTTTTTGCTCCCTACCGGGAAAAGGAACGCAGGCCGAATGCGGTCTGTCTGGGTACCATGGGGGCGGAAAAGCAGCTGGAAGAAATGGTGGAGACCTTTACCCGCCTGGGCTTTCCGCTGACGGTGGCGGGGCGCTTCTATGACCGGGAACGCCTGAAACGCCTGAAGGAAATGGCGGGGGACAATATCACGATACGTGATGAGTATCTGTCCAGGGAGGAATACTTAAGGCTCCTTGGCCGGGCATCTCATGTGGTGCTGCCTTATGCGCCGGAGCAATACGGAAGCCAGACTTCCGGTGTGCTGCAGGAGGCGCTGTTTCTGGATACGGTCATAGTCGCGCCGGAAAAAGTGCTTAAGGGCAATCATGTGCCGGGGCTGGGTTTTGAGAGCTGGGATACACTGAAGGCAGAAGCGCTGAACGAAGACAGCGCGGAACTGCACCGGCAGTATGCGCAGCTGCGCAGCGGGATCTATTCAAAAGAGCATATGAAAAAAACGATCCTCGAATGCATGGAGGATCGTAGATAAAGCCTGCGATAAAAAGAGCGCGGGGATTCAGACCTGACGGTTGATGTAACCTTCGGTAGCGTTCTCGCGGGGACGGATCACCGCGGGATTGCCGATGACCACGCTGTGGTCGGGCACATCCGAAGTAACATAGGCGCCGGGGGCGATGAGCACATCGTTTCCGATGGTGATGCCGCCGACGATCACGGCGTTGGTGCCGATCCAGACACGGTCGCCGATGACGGGCACGCCTTTGCGGGAACCGCGGTTGGTCTGGCCGATGGTAACACCGGTGGAAAGGTTCACATTGCTGCCCAGCACCGTATCGGGGTGGATGATGACCCGTCCCAGGTGACCGATATAGAGTCCCGGACCGGCCTTTACTTCCGGCGGGATCTGTATCTGGGTACGCTCACTCAGCCGCTCCAGCTTCAGAGAGAGCAGAGTGCGGGACAGTCCGCTTGCGGCGGAGGCTTTCCGCCAGAGTTTCAGATATTTCATCTGCAGAGGGAAAAAGAAGCGCTGCTTTGCTGTGAGCGGCAGATCGTAAACCCTGCGCAGATCCGATTCGATCAGTTGTTTTGTCTGTTTCTTCATGAGCTTCAGTATAGCACGGAAGACTATGGGAAGCAACGATAACAGGAAGGCATATTTGAGCATGCAGAACGGGAATACATCTGTTCCGGCGCAGGCCGGAGCGAAGGAAAACACGGGAGATAAGAAGCGCGTCCTGGTCATTTCCGAGACCATCGTGCTCCCGGTGGAGCGGGGCAACCGCAAAAGGATATGGAATCTGATCAACAGCTTCCGCGAGGAGGGCTGCGAGGTGGATTTTCTCTTCCTGCAGACCTATTCGGAGGACGACCCCGCCGCAACGCGGGAATGGATCGGGGAGGAGCACTTCATCACTTTCCGGAACAAAAAGCGTACATTTCCGGTCTTCCTGAAACGCAAAGTGCGGAAAGCGCTGGAGATCCTGCACATCCCGGGGCTTATGTTCAAGTATTTCACGCTGGACGAAGCCATGAGCCCGGAGATCGACGCATTTATGAAGGAGCTTCTGGGCCGCAGGCATTATGATGTGGTCTGGGCCGAGTATATCTTCAATTCCCGCCCGCTGCTCTCGGTGCCGGAGGGAACGGTGAAGGTACTGGATACACACAATGCCTTCACCTTCAAGCGGCAGATGTATGAAGCCGTCGGCTATAAGAATTACCAGTATGCGCTGAAAAAGAACGTAGAGGCCGAAGGCCTCAGGCGTGCCGACTGGGTGGTGGCGATCCAGGAAGAGGAAGAACGCTTTTTCCGGGAGATCGCGCCGGAGGTGCAGCACTGTACCATCGGCGAGAACATGCCGGAGCGGGAGCCCTATGTGGCGCAGGGAAAGAACGTACTCTTTCTCGGAAGCTATTATGTGGTGAACCGCGAGGGCGTTTCCCATTTTATCAAAAATATCTGGCCCCGGGTAAAGGAACTGCAGCCGGAAGCAGTGCTGCAGCTCGCCGGGACCATCTGCCGGCATGTGCCGGACAGTGACGATTATGTGAAGCTGGGTTTTGTGGAAGATCTGGAGGAATGTTACCGTCAGGCCAGGGTGGTGATCAATCCCGTGCATTACGGCACCGGATTGAATATCAAGACCATCGAGGCGCTGAGCTATGCAAAGCCCCTGGTCAGCCACGGCGTGGGTGTGCGGGGGCTGTCCTCCGACTTTCCCATCGCCCGTGTGGAGGAAGATGACGAAGCCTTCGCACAGGCTGTGGCCGAGATCCTGGCAGATGACGAAAAGGCCCTGGAACTCTCGAAGAATACGGGTGAGTTCATGAAGCGTTACCGCGAAAAGAACCGGCAGGCTCTGCGGGAGATCCTCGGGACCGGACGCTGACGCGGACTTTTTTTGCTTACTGTTCAGCCCTTAGCCGCTTGCCGACAAAGATCCCTGCAGGCATGATATAGGACGTGGCCGCCTATGGAGGAGCTTAGCCACTCTCGAAACTGCATGAATACCAGAAATGCGAAGCCCGGATGGCTGAGCAAGGGGGACCTGAGGCACGGATGCCGAATGTCCCCCGGTTTCGTACGGCTTGAATTATGCAGAGGCAGTTTCACAGAGTGGCTTAGCGACGGAATCGAGCGCCACGGACTATATCTGCATGCAGAAGATCCGTATCCGGCTAAGGGCTGAACAGTAGCGAACAGTAACTTTTTTTGGGAAAAATGTTAACATAAATACTGTAAAAAGCGCGAAAAATGTGGTAAAATATAAAGGTTATGAATATTTACCGCAGACTGAAAAAACTGCTGAACAAAAAGCAGAAAAGAACCGTACTGGTCATGATGGTGCTGATCTTTTTCAGCGCCCTTTTGGAGACCCTCAGCGTGGGCATCATCATCCCGCTGATCTCGGCCATCGTCAACCCGGAAGAGATCATGGAACAGGGGCTCGTCAAAGAAGCTTTCGCTATCCTGAACATTGCGCCGGATCCGGACAGCTTTGTGCGTATCCTGCTGGCCGCGACGATGGCGATCTTTTTCCTGAAAAATCTCTATCTGCTCCTGATCTACCGCCTGCAGGCCGGTTTTGCCACGCGGACCGAATGCAGCATTTCGGTCCGGCTGATGTCGGATTACATGAACCGCCCTTACAGCTTTTATCTGAATGCGGACGTGAACGCGATCTTCCAGAATTTCAACAAGGATATCCCGCATGTTTTTGAACTGATACAGGAAGTGATGAAGCTGGTAACGGAGATCGCCGTGAGCATCTGCATGTGCGCTTTCCTGCTCGTCATCGATGTGAAGATGACGCTCAGCATCGCGGCACTTCTCTTTGTCATGGTCCTGGTCATCATCCTTTTCGTAAAGCCCACACTGGGAAGGCTGGGCCAGAAACGCATGGATATGCAGGTTGCGTCGATGAAGTGGATGCAGCAGGGGGTCTTCGGGATCAAGGATGTGAAGGTGAGCCGGAAAGAGGGCTATTTCCTGAACCGCTTTTCGGAAGCCTACGGCGGACTTACCGCTTCGAAAAGGAGTTATGCGGTACTGAACAACACGCCGCGTCTGGTCATCGAGACGGTCTGCATCGTGGGGATGCTGGGCTATATGCTCATCAAGGTGGTGTCGGGCGGCGATCTGAACAGCCTGCTGCCGCAGCTTACGGCTTTCGGCGGGGCAGCCATACGTCTGATGCCCAGTGTGAACCGCATATCCACCTATCTTTCGTCCATTGCCTATTTTGAACCTTCTCTGGATTATGTCTGCGACCATCTGGATCTCGCATCCCTGGAGGATGTGAAGATCCCGGAAGAGGGAAAACCCCTGCCCTTATCCGGTGAGATCCTGCTTAAGGATATCCGTTTCCGCTATCCGGGGACGGAAAAGGATATATTCGAACATGCGGACATGCGCATTCCCGTCGGATCTTCCGTCGGCGTGGTGGGAGCCTCCGGTGCCGGAAAGACTACGGTCATCGATATCCTTCTGGGTCTGCTGAGTCCGCAGGAAGGATCGCTTGTTGTGAACGGCGAAAAGCTGCGCGGCGACGATCCTCGCTGGCTTGCAAGTATCGGATACATCGCGCAGAATATCTATATGCTGGATGATACGATCCGCGCCAATGTGGCTTTCGGCGTGCCCGATGCGGAGGTTGACGAAGCGAGGATCCGGGAAGTGCTGAAGGAAGCGCAGCTGGAAGAATTCATCGATACGCTTCCGGAAGGACTGGATGCGGTGATCGGCGACCGGGGCGTACGTATTTCCGGCGGACAGCGCCAGAGGATCGGTATCGCCCGCGCGCTCTATCACGATCCGGAGCTGCTGGTCTTTGACGAGGCCACCTCCGCACTGGACAACGACACCGAGGCGGCCATCATGGAGGCGATCAACGCGCTGAAGGGACGAAAGACCATGGTGATCATCGCCCACCGCTTAAAAACCATCGAAAACTGCGATATCGTGTACCGGGTGGAGAACGGACAGATCACCGAGGAGCCGCGGCCGCAGGCCGGATAAGAGAGGAAAAGGCCCCTGTTTACGAAGGATAAATGGGAATGCTGATATGGCACGGTCTGCAGTAGGAGACCGGGGAAAGCTGAAGGAAGGAAAGCACGGGGAAACGAAAGCTTTATGTGCGGAATAGCCGGATTTATCAGTGAAAGGAACGACCGCGCCGCGGTCCTGAAAAAAATGACCGATGCCCTGATCCACAGGGGACCGGATGCCGAAGGTTTCTGGCTCGATGAACAGAGCGGCGTGAGCCTCGGTCACCGCCGTCTTTCCATCCGTGACTTAAGCGATACGGGCGCGCAGCCCATGAGCAGTGCGGACGGCCGCTTTGTCATGGTCTATAACGGGGAGATCTACAATGCGGAAGAGCTGAAAGGGAAGCTTGCGGAGCAGTCAGAGGGACGTCGCTTCCGCGGCAGTTCGGATACCGAGATCCTGCTGGAGGCATTTGCGCATCTGGGCATCCGGGAGACGCTGGAGTTTTCCAAAGGGATGTTTGCCCTGGCGCTTTATGACCGGAAGAAAAAGGAAATGTGGCTCATGCGGGACCGTATCGGCGAAAAGCCGCTCTACTACGGCCGTGTGGGCGGAGATTTTGTATTCGCATCGGAGCTTTCGGCCATCGCGGCTTATCCGGGTTTTACGGGAAAGATTGACCGCAGCGTGATCCCCGCATATCTGCTGTACGGATATATCTCCGCACCGGCTACGATCTATGAGGGCGTTCACAAGCTGATGCCCGGCGGGATCCTTAAGCTGCGTGCGCCCTTTACCGAAGCCTGTGAAAAGACGGCACGCTGGTACAGCCTGAAGGATGCGGCGGAAAGAGCCGTACTCTTCAAAGGCAGCTTTGAGGAAGCGGCGGAAGAACTGGAACGGCTGCTGCTTTCGGCAGTCAGCGGTCAGCTGGCTTCGGATGTGCCTCTGGGCGCATATCTTTCGGGCGGGATCGATTCGACGACGGTAGTGGCATTGATGAGCCGTCTGCGTCCGGGAATGGTGCAGAGTTTTTCCATCGGATTTGACGATCCGAAATACGACGAGGCGCCCGAAGCGGCGGCCATCGCAAAACACCTGGGAACCATACATACGGAGAGATACGTGACGGAGAAGGAGCTGAAGGAGGTGATCCCGAAGATCCCTTCGATCTACGGGGAGCCTTATGCGGATTCCTCGCAGATCCCGACCTATCTGGTCAGCGCCCTTGCAAAGAGCAGGGTGACGGTGTCTTTGTCGGGGGACGCAGGCGACGAGCTCTTCTGCGGTTACCGTACCTATCCGCAGATCGCAAAGCTCTGGAAGGTGCTGCGCTGTGTGCCGCAGCCGCTGCGGAAAGCGGCAGGAGCCGTGGCGGGGATCACGGGAGCGGATATCCCGAAGCTTTACCGTGCGGGCCTGTGCCTGGGTGCACATCATATCGTGGAACTGAAGGAAGCCGTGGATCATTACGATCCGCTGATCGACCGGCTGACGGATTCGCCGCTGTCGATACGGCGTCCGCGCCCCTGCGGCGATGCCCTGCAGGCGATGATGCGCGACGATCTGCTGCGTTATCATCCCGAGGATATCCTGGTGAAGGTGGACCGTGCCGGTATGGCCGTATCCCTGGAAAACCGCATCCCCATGCTGGACCGGGATGTGGTGGAATTTGCCCTGGGACTGCCGTCGGATTATCTCTTTGACGGAAAGAAGCAGAAAAGGATATTGAAAGCGGTGCTGGCACATTATGTGCCGGAAGAACTGACCGAGCGGCCGAAGAAAGGTTTTGCGGTGCCGCTGGAGAAATGGCTGAAGGAAGGGGATACGGCAGAATGGGCCGCGGAGCTTACGGAGCATTCCCGCGCCGCCGCCGACGGACTGATCCGGGGCAGCGAGCTGAAGAGGCTTTGGAGTGCTTTCCGGAAAAACGGACGTTCTCCCCGTCTTTTATGGAATGTGCTGATGCTTGAACAGTGGTACAGAGAAAGGAAAAGACTTTGAAGATCGCATTTATACTGCCGCATTTTTACCCCTATGTGGGTGGAGCGGAAACCCTGTTTTATAATCTGGCGAAAAACCTGGCCGCACGGGGACATGAGGTGCGTGCCGTGGCGGAGACCGTGGATGACGAGCACCGCGGGCATGTGAAGCTGGACGGCATTGATGTGTGGTACTGTGACTGGAAAAGTGCCTTCGGGCATCCTTTCCCGAAAAAGAAGGATATCGAGCAGCATATCGCCTGGTGCGATCTGGTCCATACCTCACCTTTTACCACGGCACCGGTGGTGAGCAGGCTTGCAAAGAAATATAACAAACCCTCGGTCATGACGGTTTACGAGGTGCGTGGAAGGAAATGGTTCTGGTCCGATGTGATCTTCCGGGCGCTGATCTATTATGCGGTGGAGCAGTATACCTGCCGGCAGCAGTTCGACGCCTACCATGCGATCTCGGAAGCCACACGTAAGGATATGCTCCGTTACTGCGGGAAAAAACGTGATGTGCGGCGCATCTACCTGGCCAACGAGATGGGAAGCGATAAGAGCCCGGCCAATCCCGATTTTTCGATCCGTAAGTTCTTCAAGGTGAAGGATGAATTACTTTTCCTTTATTACGGACGTCCCGGAAGGACCAAGGGCGTGTATGTTTACGAAAAAGCGATCTGCCGCCTGAAAAAGAAGGGCGTGGATCTTTCGAATGTGCGTTTCTGCTTCCTTCTCGGCAAGGAACCGGAAAAGCCCCGGCGTGAGTTTTTGAACCGTATGAGAGATGATGGTCTGCGCGGCGTGGTCCGGGTGCGTCCTTCCCTTCCGAAAGAGGACCTTGCGGCCTGCATACATCAGGCAGACTGTGTGGTGGTGCCGTCCCTTACCGAGGGCTTCGGTTTTTCCGCGCTGGAGACCTGTCAGAGCGGGACGCCCCTGATCCACAGCGATGCCGGCTCACTGCCGGAGGTGGCTTACGGCCGCTGCGCCAGCTTCCGTAACCGCCATGTGAAGGAACTGGCGGACCGGCTGGAGGCAGTGATCCGCGGGGATGAGGACGCTTTTACGGAAATCCCGGAAAAGACCTTCTCCCTTGAGAGCATGCTGGATGAAATGGAAGAACTGTACACGGAGACGATAGAAAAGAAATGCTGATGTTTTTGTTTGTAACGGGGATCATACTGTCCGGCCTGCTGATAGCCCTGGCTTATGAAAAACCCGGCTTTCTCAAGCTGGCGATCCTGGGCTGTGCCTGCTATACCTCCCTGTATCTCTTTGTATCGGGGATGCTGATGCTGCTTTCGCTTTTCTCGGTGGGAACGGCGATGGCGGTATGTGACGTGCTTCTCCTGCTTTTGTGCGCGGCGCGCTTCCTGTGGCGGCGTATGGAACTGCCGAAGGTGCGCTTTCACTGGAAGAGTTATCTGCCGATCCTGATCATCCTTGTGGTGGCCGCTTTCTTCTCTTACAGGACCCGGGCCGGCGTCTTCGGTACGGGGCAGGACCAGGGGCTGTACCAGGCCCGTGCCATGTATTATATGATGGATAAGACAGAGGAGACGCAGAGTTTTCCGGAATATGCAAAGACGCTGACCAAGTGGGAAAAGCTCCGTTTCCTGGAAGAGATCAGGGATCTGAGCGGTTACTACATCGATGAGGATGTGCTGAAGCAGGAGGGAAAACTGGAAGGGACCTTTCACGGACTCGGTCCTTTTCCGGCCTGGATGGCTCTGTGGGGCAAGCTCTTCGGCTTAAGCGCGATGCCTCTGGCCATGATCTCCTGCTACCTGATCTCCATCGGCTGTGTATGGCTGATCTGCAGGAATCTCTGGAACGGGCGCAAGCTTTTTGCGGCGGCGGTGGCGCTTTTGTATGCGGCAGCGCCCATCGTGTTCTGGAGCGGACAGAATTCCCTGACCGAAGTCGTGATGGCCATGTGCATGAGCTGCTGGTTTGCGATCCTTACCGACAAGAGGGACGCGGCCCCGCTGCAGCTTCTGGGACTTATGCCCGTGGGAGGGATCTGTGTGCTGCATGTAACGAGCAGCGTGATCATCCCCCTCTTTGTGATCATCTACTGGCAGGCTTTCGTGGCGAGCGGGAAAAAGGCCTTTGTGGCTGCGGCTATGGCATCTGCGGTGGAATACGGTCTGGGCTTTACGATGATGAAGCTCTGCTTCGGCTTTTATACCGACGGAAACTATCTCAGGGTCTACCGCATCAATGAGGAGCTGATCAACCCGGATAACATCCTTTTCTGGGTATGGGGAGCCGTGATCCTCTGTCTGGGACTGAGCCTCTGGATGTTTTTGCGGGGCGAGAAGTTTTTCCTGCGGAAGCTCATGAAGCGTTCCGCGCTGGAGGGCAGCGGCCGTGCTTCGAAGATCGCCGCCATCGTATTGCTGTCCCTCACTTTCATCGCCATCTTCCTGGAATTCTGGAAGAGACGGGAGCTGGAGGGCGTGTTCCCGCTGATGCTCTTCTACGGATATGTGATCATGTCGGGCTTTGTCACAATGCCGCTGGCCCTTGCGGCTACGATAAAGGACAGCCGTGAGCTGTTTACCGACCGCCGTTTTTTTGCACCGGCCATCGGCCTGTATTATATCCTGCTGTTATACTGTGTAGTGGTATCTCCGGAGGTGTGGCTGTATTTCTACTTCGCACGGTACCTGGCGCCTTTCATCTTTCTGCCGATGGTGCTTTCCGGTCGCATACTGAACAGCCTGCCGCGCGTCGCCCTCGGTATCGGGACGGTCGTGATCCTGGCTCTCACGGTCTGGCAGTCGAGGATCCTTTATCAGACCAGGGATATGAGCTATACCGATTATGAGGTGCTGGAGGATATCACTGCCTGCATCGGGGAGAACGATGTGGTGCTGATCAACGAGCAGGGTTTCCACTGCCAGCGCTATTATACTTTTCCGATCAAGGCGGTCTGCGGGGCGGATGTGCGTTTTGCCTGGGAAGACGGGCTGGAGGACCAGATGAACCGTTATGACCGCAAGTACGACACAGTCTTTCTGCTGAGCCTGAATCTTGGAAGGACCATGGCGGATCCGAAGGGCTGGAAAGAGATCTACCGGGCGGATATCAACGGTTCCGTCATCGCAGGAGATACCGAGTTCGCCCTGCCTTATCCGACGGACTATGCAAGACTGGATACGGAGCTGGTACTGCTGGTAAAGGATACGCCACAGGAGGAGCTTCCACCGGGCAGCGAGGAAGACGACGAATATTACGACGAAAAAAAAGATAAAGATAAAGACAACGATACCGAGGATAAAAACGGGAAAGAAACAGAAGCGGAGGGACAACCGTGAAACTGATCATACAGATCCCCTGTTATAACGAAGCAGAGACGCTGGAGATCGCCTTAAACGATCTGCCGAAGCACATTGACGGCGTGGACGAGATCGAATACCTGATCGTGGACGACGGGAGCACGGACAAGACTGTAGAGGTGGCCGTGAACTGGGGCGTGCATCATGTGGTGAAGTTTACCAGGAACAAGGGCCTGGCCCGCGGCTTTATGGCCGGTCTGGAAGCCAGCCTGTCCTACGGTGCAGACATCATCGTCAATACCGATGCCGATAACCAGTACTGCGGCAGCGATATCGAGCTCCTGGTGAAGCCGATCCTGGAGGGCAGGGCCGATATCGTTATCGGCGAGCGCCCCATTGACAATATCCCGCATTTTTCATGGATCAAGAAAAAGATGCAGCACTTCGGCAGCTGGGTGGTACGGAAGGCTTCGCGTACGGACATCCCCGATGCGCCCTCGGGTTTCCGGGCGTTTTCCAGGGAAGCCGCCATGCATATCAACGTGGTGAACGAATACACCTATACGCTGGAGACCATTGTACAGGCCGGACGGAACAAGATGTCCATCATCTCGGTACCGGTGCGTACCAATCCGGAACTGCGCAAATCCAGGCTCTTTCACAGTATCGGCGGTTATATCAAGAAATCGGCGCTTACGATCATCCGTGCGCTTCTGATGTACCGGCCTCTGGCAGTGCTTACGCTGATCGGAAGCATTCCGTTCCTGGTGGGTCTGGGCATCGGTATCCGCTTTATCGTATATATCTTCCTGGGACGCAGTGCCGGTCACGTGCAGTCGCTGATCCTGGCCTGTACCCTGATCATCATCGGCTTTATGACCTTTGTCATAGGCATGCTGGCGGATGTGATCTCGGCCAACCGCAAGATCATCGAAGATGTGCAGTATCATGTACGCCGTCTGGCTTTCGATAAGGATGCCGAGGAAGCGAAGGAAGAAAAGGCGGAGCTGCCGAAACCGGCTCCGAAAGAGACGGGGACGCCGGAGGGGGATGCGGGAAATCCCGCGGAAAAGAAGACCGGACGTCACGATAAAAGAGGAAAAAAGTAATGGAAATAAAGACTTACCGCTTACAGCAGCACGGGGATGAACGGGGACATCTGGTGTCCCTGGAGGAGAAGATCGACGTGCCTTTCGAGATCAAAAGGGTGTATTATATGTTTGATACACGTCCGGGCGTGGTCCGCGGCATGCACGCGCACAAATCCCTGGAACAGCTCCTGGTCTGCGTTCACGGCTCGGTAAAGATCCTTCTGGACGACGGGGAGGAAAAGCGGACGGTGGTGCTGGACAATCCCTATGAGGGCCTGTACGTGGCAAACAATATGTGGCGGGAAATGAGCGAATTCACCGAAGGCGCGGTGCTGATGGTATTCGCTTCGAAATACTATGACGAGGATGATTACATCCGGGATTATGACGAATTCCTGCGGTTCGTCGGAAAGAAGCAGGTGTGAGGAATTGGATAAGATAGCCGTATTGATCCCCTGTTATAACGAAGAACAGACCGTGGAAAAGGTGGTGCGGGATGCAAGAGCCGCGCTTCCCGATGCAAAGATCTATGTCTACGACAACAATTCCACGGACCGTACCGCCGAGCTGGCGGCGGCCGCCGGCGCCATCGTGCGCAGCGAGCACCGTCAGGGCAAGGGTTTTGTGCTGCGCAGGATGTTCCGCGAGATCGACGCCCTCTGCTATATCTGTGTGGACGGCGATGATACCTATCCCATGGAGTATGCAGCGGAAATGGCGCGGCAGGTGCTGGAGGACGGCGTGGACATGGTGGTGGGTGACCGCCTTTCATCCACCTATTTTACGGAGAATAAGCGGCCTTTCCATAATACGGGCAACAAGCTGGTGCGATCCACGATCAACCGTCTGTTCCATTGTAAGATCCGTGATATCATGACGGGCTACCGGGCCATGAGCTATGAATTTGTCAAAAGCTATCCCGTGCTCTCAAGGGGCTTCGAGATCGAGACCGAGATGACGATCCATGCGGTCTTCAACGAAATGGTGATCAGCAACGTGGTGGTGGATTTCCGTGACCGGCCGGAGGGCAGCGTATCCAAGCTGAATACCTATTCGGACGGTGCAAAGGTCTTAAGTACCGTGATCAAGCTTTACAAGAATTACCGTCCGCTGCGCTTTTTCTCCTGGATCGCGGCTTTAATGCTCCTGATCGCGGCCGTGATGTTTGCCTGGGTCTTTGCACGTTTCCTGAATACCCATCTGGTGGAGAATATGCCTACCCTGATCGTCAGCGGTTTTATGGCTCTTGCGGCGATACAGGCCATCTTTTCCGGTCTGATCCTGTCGGATATGGTCACGAAGAACCGCAGGGATTTTGAACTGGGGCTTTACCGGATCACGGCGGAGAAAGAACGTTTGAAAAAGGAATCGGAATGAGTTCGCCGGACAGTACGGAAAAGAATAAAATACGGAAAGAATACCTGAGACTGGCAGGATGCGGCGTGTTTTACCTTGTGTTCTGTTTTGTTTTCGGGATTTATCTGGGATCGGATTCCCGGGGTTATATCGAGATGATCTCGGCGAGGGAACCGGTATATCCGTTGTTCCTGCTTTTGTGGCGCAGCATCTTCGGGGAAGGGATCTATCTCTGGGTCGTGATCATATTGCAGAACCTGCTGATGGCTTTCTGCGTATGGTACAGCTGCGAGCACCTCTGGAAGCGCTTTTCGAAGAGCAGGCTCGTCCTGGCCGGCATGTATGCGGTGCACGCGGGAGTGGCCGTGCTGTGCCAGTTCCTTGCGGAACGCGGCGCGATCTATTCCTCGAATATCCTGACGGAGGGGATCACGGTCTCGCTGTGGCTCCTGGCCATGACGCTGCTCATCGAAGGCGTGCTGGACTGGGACAGAAAGAAGCTTCTGTGGCTCCTGCTCCTGCTGGCGCTCCTGACGGATACCAGAAAACAGATGGCCGTTGGCTATCCGGCACTGGCGGCGGCGGTCTTTTTCGGCCGCATGGGAAAGGACGGCTTCAAACTCTGGCTGAAGCGTCTGCTGATCTGTGTGGCGGGGATCGTTCTGAGCCTGATCCTTGCCCTGGGCGGTACAAGACTGTACAACTACGTCCTGCGCGGAAGTTTTGCGGCAAACACGCGGGATATGAACCTTGTACTGACGACGACCCTCTATGTGGCGGATCCGGAGGACGCTTCGCTGATCGGAGAGGAAGCGGTACGCACGCTCTTTGAGCGCACGATGAAAGAGCTGATGGCGAAAGGCAGTAATTACAGCTTTGCGGAAGCCGGCTGGAGTGCGCTGGAAGCCCATTACGAAGAAAATTTTGACAGGATCACCGTGGATACCACGGGGCCGCTCTTTGTGGAATACGCAAAGGAACGCGGCTTCAAAGAGGGGATGGAAGCGGAAGGCGAGGCGGACCGCATGAGCCTTGTGATCGTAAAGAGCCTGTTTTTCCATAATCTGGGACGCTATCTGAAAGTTTACGGCGCATCCCTTCTGAACGGGCTCATCAACACGGTGGCAAAGCGCCATCCGCTGCTGGATATCTATGGCCTGGCGGCCTGCCTGCTGCTGACGATACTCGTGATCTACTGCCTGCGGGTGAGGGAAACGAGGGAAGCCGGGCGCGGGGGGCTGTTCGTGCTGTTTGGACTTTTCTGCAATACGGCGGTGGCGGCGGCGCTGATCTTCTGCCAGAGCCGCTATATGATCTACAATATGGCCCTGTTTTATATGGCATTTTTATGGACAGGAGAAGCCGTTATAAGCTCCCTGCTTTCCGCCCGGAAAAAGACACAGACTGTG
This sequence comes from Lachnospiraceae bacterium, assembly GCA_016282915.1. Classification (GTDB taxonomy): domain Bacteria; phylum Bacillota; class Clostridia; order Lachnospirales; family Lachnospiraceae; genus NK4A136. The sequence continues at coordinate 38,596 of JAEELW010000084.1, forward strand.
GAAAAGAAAGATGAAATCCGTATTTGATATCTTAAAAAAACTGAATTATGTCGTAAATTCGAAGCAGAAGCGGCAGTATGTTCTGGTCACGATCGTGGCTCTGATCGGCTCCTTCTGGGAACTGCTGGGGGTGGCGGCGATCTATCCGTTCATCCAGACCGTGATGACCCCGCAGGATGCGGAGGCGAGCTGGTACAGCGGGATCGTACAGGATATGTTCGGAGACGTGGAGCCGCTGACGCGCATGACGATCCTGGGTATCCTGGTGATCCTGATCTATGTGGTCAAGAATCTGTATCTGATGTTTTCGAGCTATGTACAGACCGCCTATGCCACCTCGGTCCAGCGGGATCTGTCGATACGCATGACCGATACCTATCTGCGCAGCTCCTACCTTTTCCATCTGGAGAACAACTCCTCCAGCCTGATCCGCAGCATCAATCAGGATGTGGTAGGTGTGTTCGGCATGTTCTATTACGTGTTCCGTATGCTTGCCGAGCTTTTTACGATCATCGCGCTCTGTATCTTTATCGTTATGCTGGATCCGATCCTGGCGATTTCGCTGATGCTGATCCTGGGCAGCTGCATGCTCATACTCTTTTTGGGGATGAAGCGAACGATCAAACGTCTCGGAAAGAAACAGCAGCAGTGTGAGAGCCGTATGCTGCAGTATCTGACCCAGGCTTTTAACGGGATCAAGGAGATCATGGTCAAAAACCGTCAGGAACAGTTTGTGGGGGTTTTTAAGGAAGCAGCCACGGAAAATGCAAAGGCCACAAAGATCAATACCTTTTTCAATTCCATCAATACCTATATCTATGAGATCGTGTGTATCGGCGGTCTTCTGGCCATCGTGATCGTGCGTTTTCATATGATCGATGATGTGGCAAACTATATGACGCGTCTGTCAGCGGTTGCGATAGCGGCGTTCCGTCTTTTCCCTGCGATGGGACGCGTCAACACCAACCTGAACGGCATGGTATATAACCGTTCCCGTCTGAACTACCTTTACGAAACCCTGCAGACCATCGAAAACAGCAAGGAATACCTGATGAAGAGAGAGGAAGAACAGGGAAGCCTCAGCTTTAACGACTGCATCGGGATCCGGAACCTGGGCTTCCGCTATCCCCGTGGCAGGGAAGACGTGCTGGAGAACGTGAATCTGACCGTTAAAAAAGGAGAGAGTGTGGCGCTGATCGGCGCTTCGGGTGCGGGAAAAACAACCCTGGCCGATGTGATCCTGGGTCTTTTGCGGCCGCAGAAGGGGCAGATCCTGGCGGACGGGGAGGATGTGTACCAGCATCCCGCAGCCTGGGCATCATTGATCGGTTATGTGCCGCAGAACGTATATCTGACGGATGATACGATACGCGGAAATGTCGCCTTCGGGGTACAGGAAGGTGATGTGGATGAGGAAAGAGTCTGGAAAGCCCTGGAGGAAGCGCAGCTTGCGGATTTTGTCCGCAGTCAGGAAGAAGGTCTGGATACCATGGTCGGTGAGCGCGGCGTAAGGATCTCCGGCGGACAGCGGCAGCGTATCGCCATCGCGCGGGCACTTTATGACAATCCCCAGATCCTGGTGCTGGACGAGGCTACGAGTGCGCTGGATAATGAGACAGAGACTGCGGTGATGGAGGCTATCGACTCACTGCACGGGAGCAAGACCATGATCATCGTGGCCCATCGTCTGAGTACCATACGCAATTGCGATGCGATCTACGAGATCTGTAACGGTGTCGCGGTGAAGCGCGACAAGGAAGAGGTATTGAGGGCTCAGGCATGAGGATCCTGTTTATCAGCCACTATGATAATATGTACGGGGCGAACCGGGCATTGCTGGATCTGATCCTGGGTCTTAAGCAGGAAGGAAAGCATGAAGTCATCCTGGTGCTCCCGGCAGAAGGAGAGATGACGGAGCGCCTGAAGGAAGAAGGCGTGGAATACTTTGTCTGCGGAGTGACCCAGTGGCAGGCCATCTACCGGGAACCGATCAGCTTTTCCCGGAAAAGGAAGAAACGTCTCCGGGCCCTGAGCGAGGAGATCGACCTGCTCTATGAGCATTTTAAGGACCGCGGGATCGATCTGGTTCATTCCAATTCTTCGGTGATCGGCAGCGGTGCGATCCTGGCCGAGCGTCTGGGCTGCAGACATGTCTGGCATATACGGGAGTTTGCGGCCGAGCATTATGGGATGCGCTATTTCCTTCCGTCCTGGCAGGTGCAGCATTATTATTATGCGGCAGACCGCCTGATCGTCATATCCGACGCACTGAAGGAAAAATACGAGAGGGAATATCCTTCGGCAAAGATCGAACGGATCTACGACGGTGTGGAAAAACGGAGCCTTCCGGAGCAGGAAAGGGAAGAAGTTTCCCCTGTCAGTTTTGTATACGTAGCCTATCTCTTTCCGAAAAAACAGCAGCTGGAGCTTTTAAAGGCTTTTGCGGAGCTGAAGGAGGAAAATGCCGGGGATTTTTCCCTGGTACTGGCCGGCGGCGGTGATGCGGCTTATGAAAAGAAGCTGCGTTCCTTTATAAAGAGAAAAAAGCTGAACGGGGTGCGGCTTGCGGGTTTTGTTTCCGATGTACCGGCGCTGCTTGCGGACAGCGATGTGGGGATCATGGCCTCGGATCATGAAGGCTTCGGTCTCGTTACGGTGGAATACATGCTCTCCGGGCTTCCGGTGATCGGCTTCGACAGCGGAGCCACGCCCGAGATCGTAAAGGACGGGGAAACGGGGATACTGTACCGGGACCGGGAAGGTCTGAAAAATGCCCTGAAAACACTGATCCGTGATGCTAAGCAGCGTAAGGAAATGGGGCATGCCGGCTACCGGCGCGCCGTGCAGATGTTTTCCGGCGAGGCCAATACGGCCGCGATCCGGGAACTGTACCGCTCGCTGGATAAGGGAGAAGGCGAATGAAGCGGACAAAGTTGTCGCAGATCTTTTTTGCGATGGGAATGATCTGCGAACTGCTGGTCTCCCCCTCGGGCTTTATGATCGGCGATTACGGCGAGCGCTGGATCATCCTGGCCGGGATCATCTGTTTTTCCGCATCTCTCCTGATGTCTATGGAGCTGAAAAAAGACTGGAAATACTTTGTCCCGCTCTTTGGCTTTGCACTGGTCTGTTATTATTTCCAGCGTTCTGCGCTGGTATTGCGGCTCTGCCTGATCCTTATGGCCGGGAGGCAGATGGACCGGAAACGGCTGGCCCGCTTCTTCTTTTTCGGAACGGCAGCCACCATTGCACTGGGGCTGATCCTGGCGTTCACGCCGCTGGGCGGTCCGCTCTATATGGAAGAGTGGTTCCGTCATGCACCGGAAGTGCGTTATTGCTTTGGCTTTTTACATCCCAACAGCTTTGCTCTCTTCTGGATCAGGCTGGGAGTCCTGGGACTGTACCTTTACGCGGACCGGCTGGGCAGAGCGGGTTTTGCCGCAGCAGCGGCCCTGTATGTGGTCCCTCTTCTGTTTGCCCGCTCCAAGATCGCGCTGGCGGCTTATGTACTGATGCTGGTCCTGGTCCCGCTGCTCCGGGCGGCGAAGACCAGAGAAAAGCTGTACCGCGGCGTGTTTACCGGGGCAGCGGTACTGATCGCCCTGGAAGAGCTGCTGGTATTTACCCTGGGAATATTTCCCTATCCGGAGCGCAATCCGGGCTACATTGAGAATTACTGGGATCTGCTGAACAATATCACCTCCGGCAGGCTTGAGCATGCCCGGGAAGCTCTGCAGCATTCGCTTCCGGCCCTGTTCGGCTTAAAGGACAGCGAGGTATGGAACGGCACCGAGATCGGCTTCATCCATTCCCTTTACCATGAGGGTATACTTTTTATGATCCTGTATTCCGTTCTTCTTTTCTGGCTGCTTAAGCGCCTGAAGAGGGAAAGGGACCTGAACGGACTTTTACTGCTGATCCTGATCACCCTGTATTGCATTGCCGAGGCATTTTTGCCCTGGTTCAACAAGAACGCCGTATGGCTGCTTCTGATCGGGGGACTTCCCGCATTCATGATGCCGCATGCGGAGACAAAGGAGCTTGCGAATGAAAAAAACGGTCCGGGTTGATTTTACGGATTTCTGGCCGGGATTTAAAAAGACGGACAATTTCTTTTATAATATCCTGAAGAAGTATTACCGGATAGAGATCACGTCCAAACCTGATTTTCTCTTCTGCTCGTATTTTTCGCGCAGGCATTTCCGCTATGGGGACTGCGTAAAGATCCTTTATATGGGAGAAAACCTGGTACCGGATTTTAACCTTTACGATTACGCTATGGGTTTTCAGCACATGGAATTCGGCGACCGTTATCTGCGCCTGCCGCATTATGTACTTTATCCGGAAGACGTACAGGCTGCTCTTCATAAGCATGAGCATGATGATGAATATTATCTTTCCCGGAAGAAATTCTGTAACCGTGTGGTATCGAATCCGGAAGCATCGGGAGAGCGGGAGCGGATGTACCGCGCCCTGAGCCGCCTCGGACAGGTGGATTCGGGCGGCCGTTACCGTAACAATATCGGTGGGCCGGTAAAGGACAAGCTGGCCTTTGAGCGGGAATACCGCTTCACGCTGGCATATGAGAATTCCTCCTCGCCCGGTTATGTGACGGAAAAGCTTCTGCAGGCGTTTGCCGGGGAGACGGTGCCGATCTACTGGGGAGATCCGCTGGTGGCGCGGGAATTTAACCCTGCAGCCTTTATCAACTGCATGGACTATCCGGATATCCCTTCGGTGGTACGTGAGGTGGCGGCGGTCAGAAAGGATGAGCTGCGCTATCTGGAGATGATGAAGGCACCGGCGGTGCTGCCGGGATCGGAAGCGGAAAAGTGCCTCCGGGAAGATTATGCGGATGCATTCCTCCGGCAGATCCTTGACCGGGATCCGGCCGAAGCATCCCGCCGCAACCTGGTCTATGTCGGAAAGAATTATCAGCGTATGCAGCGGCAGGCTGCATCCTTTCTGGGGGCGGTGGATGTGGTGAAGAAACCCCTGCATTTCGGCAGCCTTACGCTGAGGCGCAGCAGAAAAGATTCCGGAGCTGCCCGTAGACCGGGCGGAACGAAGAATAAGAACTGAGATCCGAAAGGTTTGCATAAATGGATAAGCCGAAGATCAGTATACTGATCACGACCTACAATTTAAAGCCCTATATCAGCCAGACGATGAAAAGCGTACTCGGCCAGAAGACGGACTATCCCTTCGAGGTGCTGGTGGGCGATGACGGTTCCGATGACGGGACCATCGAGCTGGTACGGAAGTGGGCCGAGTGGGATCCGCGGGTCACGCTCATCGTACAGGAGCGGCCGGAAGGGCCCCGGAACCCGGTGCTCAGGGCGGCGGCAAACCGTCTCTCCCTGCTGGAGCGTGCACAGGGAGAGTATTGCTCTTTTCTGGACGGGGATGACCATTATACGGACTGCCGGCGTCTGCAGCGCATGGCGGAAATACTGGAAAAAGAGGAAAATGCGGATTGCATCATGTGCGCCCATAATCTGCGCATGGACTGGCCGGACGGCAGCCACAGCAGGCTCTGCCGTGCCGTAAAGGGGCAGAAGCTGAGTGTGGAGGCATACTGGAAACTCATGTTCCTGCAGGCCAATGCGCTGATGTTCAGGAACATCTACCGGGAACATAAACCGGAAGGAGCGCTGGCTGCCTGTTTTGATGACAACAACATCACCTGGTGGCTCTTTCAGTACGGAAAGATGTACTATCTTCCGGAATGTATGGGAGCCTACCGGCAGCTGGAGAATTCTTCCTGGAACAAAATGGATGAGCTGCAGCACAGTGCGCTGAACCTGCTGGGTTACGGGGTGGAGCTTTCGGTGGCACCGGAACAGAAGAAGCTGTCCGGGATACGGCATTATCCGGATCTGGCAGCTTTATACGAACGGCGTGGGAAGTTTTCCGAAGAGGAGCTTTCGCCTTTTTATGAGACCGCGGAACAGCTGGGGCTGGAGGAGACGCTGCGCTGGTACCGTCTGGGCCGGCTGCCCGAAAAAGACTGCCGGCAGCTGGGCAGGGAGCTGGGCCTTCTGCGGATCGGATATCTGAAGGCACGTATGGAACGGGGGATGAAAAAAGCCACGGGACGTTATTAGAGGAACGGATGCATAAGGAATGAATACCATCTACCGGAAGAGCCGGGTATTAAAAACCTATATGCTGATCCTGCTTGAGCTGTTTGCCGCAGGCGCATCTTTTGCCATCGCCATGCTGATCCGTTTCGGGGATTTTTATGCCGACGGACATGGGGATACGCATCTTTTCTTCGGCATACTGCTTCTTGCGATGTCGCTGATGTATTCCATGATGACGGACTGGAACCGGGATTTCTTTATCCGCGGTTTTTTCCGTGAGCTCGTTGCGATCGGGAAGTATACGGCCACCATTACGGTGGTGAGCGTGCTCTTCATGTATATGCGCAACGACGTGGACATGCTGTCCCGAATGGTCTTTGGTATCTTTGCCCTTATCGACCTGGTCCTGACCTACCTCTGTCATCTGGCCTTTAAGGAGTATATGCTCCGTTATTACAAAAAGAGCTTAAAGAGTGATAAACTGATGGTGATCACTGTGCGTGAGCGTGCTTCGCGCATCATAGAGCAGATCCGTTCGGAGCATGCCTGGAACTATGAACTGACCAGCATCGCCATCATGGATGAGGACATGAAAGGGCAGGAGATCGACGGAGTGCCGGTGGTAGCCGGCAGGGAAGATGTGATCGATACGGGCACACAGAATATCCTGGACCGCGTATTTATCTCCCTTCCCCTGTCGGATATCGAAACGGTACGTGACATGATCCTGGATTTTGAAGCCATGGGCATACTCTGTCATTATGATATCGATGTGGAGGAGCTGAACATCGAGGGAAAGGAAGCCGGGAATTTTGCAGGTTATTCCGTCCTGTCCTTCTCCCTGCAGAATTTGGACTACCGCAGGCTGCTGATCAAGCGTTTTTTCGATATCATCGGCGCGATCATCGGACTGGCTTTTACGATCGTCATCTTTCCTTTTGTGGCGCTGGCCATCAAGATCGAGAGCCGGGGGCCCGTGATCTTTAAGCAGGAGCGGATCGGCAGGAACGGGCGGCGTTTCCGTCTGTACAAATTCCGTTCCATGTACCGTGATGCCGAGGAGCGGAAAAAAGAGCTCATGGAACAGAATGAGGTCAAGGGTCTGATGTTCAAGATGAAGGATGACCCGCGTATCACCCATGTGGGACGTTTCCTGCGGCGTACGAGTCTGGATGAATTCCCGCAGTTCTGGAATGTGCTCAAGGGTGACATGAGCCTTGTGGGGACCAGGCCGCCTACGGTGGCGGAGTTTGAAAAGTACAATGTGCATTACCGCCGCAGGCTTTCCATCACGCCGGGACTGACCGGGATGTGGCAGGTGAGCGGAAGAAGCGATATCCGGGATTTTGACGAGGTGGTGCGTCTCGACCTGGAATACATCGACAAATGGTCATTGCTCCTGGATGTGAAGCTGCTGCTGCAGACCGTGGGAGTCGTGATATTCGGAAGGGGATCGAAATGAAGAACTGTAAGGTACCGGTGGCGTTTATCACCTTTAACCGGCCGGATACGACGGCGGAAGTCTTTGCGCGCATACGCGAAGCAAGACCGGAAAAGCTGTATCATATCTCAGATGCGCCCCGGGAGGGGAATGCGGAGGATGAGGAGAAGGTCGCTGCCTGTAAAGAACTGGTGCAGAAGGGCATCGACTGGGACTGTGAACTGCACTGCGTCTATGCGGAGAGCAATATGGGCTGCAAGGGCCGCGTCTGGTCGGGGATCACGGAGGTGCTCACGAAGGAGGACCGGACCATCATCCTCGAGGACGATGTGGTACCGGAGCCGGACTTTTTCCCTTACTGCGAGACCCTTCTGGAGCTTTATGCCGATGATCCCCGCGTGATGATGATCTCGGGTACCAATCTGGTAAGGGATAAGGAGATCAGCGGAGCGTACAGTTTTTCCTGTTTTTCCAGCATCTGGGGCTGGGCCACCTGGGCCAGGGCCTGGAAGCTCTACGATCCGGATGTGAAGGACTGGCCGCAGAGGGATAAGGAAGGATCGCTGCGCGGGATCTACGGAAATAAGCGTTATCTTTTCCTTAAGCGGGATATTGAAAGCGTCTACACAAAAAAGAAGGATACCTGGGATATCCAGTGGGACTACTGCCGGCATACACACCGCGGCCTCGGGATCGTTCCCGCGGAAAACCTGGTCCGTAACATCGGTTTTGACCGGGAGGATGCAACGCACACAAAGGAAAGCACGAAAGAGGATTTCTCCTGCGGAAGCGTCCGCTTTCCCCTGGAGAAGCTGCCGGTAAAACGCGATCTGGAGTATGACCGCGCCTATCTGAAAAAGTATTTCGGTTTGAAAAAAGTCGTCAATTTTGCAAAGAAAAAGCTGGTGCACAAATGAAGGAAAAATGTTTCGGGATAAAAAAAGCAAAACTCTTAGGGCTGCCGGTAGCGGTATGCAGTCCGGAAAAAGCGGTGGAGCGCATCGTCTCTGCCGGGGAAGAACGCGGCGGGAAGTATGTGACTTTCTGCAATGTACATACGCTGATCACCGCGAGGCGCGATCCGGAGTATAAGGAAGTGCAGCGCTCGGCCTGCCTGGTGATGCCTGACGGAAAGCCGCTGTCCTGGCTGCTCAGGAAACGCGGCATTCCCGCGGAGCAGATCGCCGGGCCGGATTTTATGGAACGCATGCTCTCCCTGCCGGAGGATATGAACGGAAGTCATTATTTCTACGGCTCTACGGTGGAAACCCTGAAGGATCTGGGCAATTCCCTGGAGGAGCGGTATCCGAACGCAAGGATCGTGGGGATGGAATCCCCCTCCTTCGGGGAGATGACGGAAGAAGAGGAGCGGGAGGCGGTGGAGCGCATGAACGCTTCCGGCGCCGATTATATCTGGGTCGCTTTGGGTGCGCCGAAGCAGGAGCGTTTTATGTACCGGAACGCAAAATATGCAAAAGGAATGATGTTCGGCGTGGGTGCGGCGTTTGATTTCCACTCGGGACATGTGCGCCGTGCACCGAAAAAAATGCGGAATATGGGACTGGAGTGGCTGTACCGTCTGATGCAGGATCCGCGCAGGCTCTGGAAGCGCTACCTTGTCACGAATACGCGCTTTCTTCTGCTGGTTCCCGGCTATCTCTTCCGTTCACGCTTTTCGGGGAGGAAGAAGAAATGAAGAAAGCGGCGGATATCCGTCTCATCGTCTATGATTTCGACGGCGTGATGACGGATAATCATGTATATGTGGATCAGGAAGGGCGCGAGACGGCCATGGTCCACCGGGGCGACGGTCTGGCTGTGGGTCTTTTGCGGAAAACGGGCGTGGCACAGCTGATCCTTTCCACGGAGGTCAATCCCATCGTATCCCATCGTGCGGCGAAGCTGGGACTTCCGGTGATCCATAACGTGCCGGATAAGGCGGAAGCTTTGAAGGAGTATTGCGAAAACGAAGGGATCGCGCTTTCCGACGTGATGTATATCGGAAACGATGTGAACGATCTGAAAGCCATGGAGCTGGTTGGCTTCCGGGGAGCGCCTGCCGATGCCGAGCCCGAGATACTTGCCATTGCGGACTGGGTTTCCGGAAAGAAGGGCGGCATGGGCGTGGTGCGGGAACTGGCGCGTATCTGGCAGCACAGTCTGGAAATGGGGGAGGCGATCGGATGAAAGATCCCGTATTCAGTGTGATCACACCCACCTGGAATCAGGCGGAGTTTATCGGAGATACCATAGAGTCGGTGCTGGGACAGAGTTTCCGCAGCCTGGAATATATCATCGTGGATAACTGCTCGGACGACGGCACGGAAGAGATCGTGCGCGGGTACATGCAAAAGGATCCCCGTATCATTTATATCCGGGAGCCGGATCACGGCCAGGCGGAGGCCATCAACAAGGGCCTGTCCCGGGCAAAAGGAAAGGTAGTCTGCTGGCTCAATTCCGACGACCTCTTTATCGACAAAATGGTACTGGAGCGTGTGGCAGTTGTATTCCGCAGGCATAAGAGCGTCGGGATCGTGGCGGGTGATGCCTGGTACTGTGACCGTGAAAAAAACTATACGGAGCATAATCCCGCGGACCGGCATGTGCCGGACTGGGTGATCCGCCGCTGGTATTATATCGTGCAGCCGGCCGTGTTCTGGAAGAACCGCGGTGCGCTCCTGGACGAGCGTTATCATTATGTCTTTGACTGGAAGTTTTTCATCCGGGCCTTTGAGCGTGAGAAGGTGTATTATTCCCATGAGGATTACGCGCTCTACCGGATGTACGGCGATAATAAGACGGGACAGAACAATGCAAAACGCAAACATGAGATCTTCCGTCTGCAGAACGAGCTGGGAGACAGCAGGGCCAATACCGCCTGGTGCCGTTATATCAGCAGAAGGTATGCGGCGGCGGAAAAGAGTGCCGATGCCGAAAAGGAAAAGGCAAAGATTGACCGGCTTTGCAGGCTGGTCTTCCATCTGAGCGGAAAGAGACTGGTGAGTTTCTGATATGGGGAAAAAAGAAAAGATCGCGATCCTTCTGTGCTGTCATGAGCGGAAGGAACATACGAAAGCCTGTCTGGATACGCTTTTTGAAGGCTTTCCGGAAACGCTGGAGCCCACAGTGGTGGCTGTGGATGCCGGCAGTACGGACGGTACGCCGGAAATGCTTCAGGCTTATCCGATGTCCTGCGGAAGGCTGGTCCTGATCCGGAAAGGGGCAGAGCTCTTCTGGAACGGAGCCATGCGTGTGGCCATGTCCTATACGGCAAAGTATCTTAAGGACAGTGCCTATGTGTTTCTGATCAATGATGATGTGCGCTTTCTTCCGGGAGCCCCGGAGGCGCTGGTGCGGCGCTTAAAGGAGATCCGTGCGGACGCCGTGGCCGGTGCAACGAAAGCTGCGGACGGCACGCAGAGTTACGGCGGCGTGCGTCTTACGAGCCGCTGCCTTGCCCGTTACGAGCTGATCCCGCCTTCGGAAGACGCAGTGCTCTGCGATACCTTCAACTGCAATTGCCTGCTGCTTACGGGAGCCTGCTTTCTGCAGATGGGAAATCTCGACCGGGCCTATGTGCACAGCATGGGCGATTATGATTACGGCCTGCGCCTGAAAAAAGCGGGAAAGATCGTGGTCAATAGTGCTGATTATACGGGGATCTGTGATGACAATAAGACCGAAGGAAGCTGGCGCGACCGGACGCTTCCGCGCAGGGAGCGGCTGAAGAAAAAAGAGAGTCCCAAGGGACTGCCGCGCCGCGACTGGTATCATTATGTAAGGAAAAACTACAGTTTTCCGGCGGCATTGTATCATTCGCTTACGCCGTATCTGAGGATACTGCTGGGACTGTAGATCAGAGGAGAAAAAAATGGGAAAAAGAGTATTGGTAACCGGAGGAGCGGGCTTTCTCGGCTCTCACCTGTGCAACAGACTGGTAAACGAAGGCAACGATGTGATCTGCCTGGACAATCTTTTTACCGGAAACAAGAATAACATCCGTCATCTGCTGGGGAATCCTTATTTTGAATTCATCCGTCACGATATCACGGAACCCATCCATCTGGAGGTGGACCAGATCTACAATCTGGCCTGCCCGGCCAGCCCCGTGCATTATCAGTACAACCCCATCAAGACCACCAAGACCAGCGTGCTGGGCGCCATCAATATGCTGGGGCTTGCCAAGCGCGTGAATGCCCGCATCCTGCAGGCTTCCACTTCCGAAGTCTACGGCGATCCCGAAGTGCATCCCCAGCCGGAAAGCTACCGCGGCTGCGTCAATCCCATCGGGATCCGTTCCTGTTACGATGAGGGCAAGCGTGTGGCGGAGACGCTTTTCTTTGATTATTACCGTCAGAATAATGTGGATATCAAGGTGATGCGGATCTTTAACACCTACGGGCCTAATATGCATCCTGCGGACGGACGCGTGGTGAGCAATTTCATCGTACAGGCGCTGCGCGGGCAGGATATCACGGTATACGGCGACGGCAGCCAGACACGGAGCTTCTGCTATGTGGACGATCTGATCGAGGGCATGGTCCGTCTGATGAATTCGCGCGACGGCTTTACGGGTCCCGTCAATATCGGCAATCCCGGTGAGTTTACCATTAAGGAGCTGGCCGAGATCGTGATCCGGCTGACGGGAAGTAAGTCAAAGATCGTGTACGAAGCCCTTCCTTCGGACGATCCGATGCAGCGCAAGCCCGTGATCGATCTGGCAAAGAAGGAACTGGACTGGGAGCCGAAGATCCCTCTGGAGGAAGGTCTGAAGAAGACCATCGAATACTTCCGGGGGCTTGTATAAAGCGCGGCGATGGAGCAGGCGAGGTGTAAAAAAAATTATAAACGCGATCTTTTCAGTCTCTTTCCCGCCGTGCTGATGATGCTGGTGATCTTCTTTTTCGCACTGCAGCCGGGTGAGGAATCGCTGAAGAGCAGTGAGGCTGTGGGAATGACGATCTACAGCTTCTTCGGACAGGAAGTCGCCCTCTCTCCCGAACAGATGGAAATGCTTCAGGATGTGATCCGCATTCTGGCCCATATCGGTGAATATGCCATGCTTTCCCTCTGTGTTGGTTTTGCCTGTACCCGCAACGGGATACGGCGGCAGCTCCGGGCGGTCTATATGTGCGGCAGCTGCCTTGCGGTCTCGCTCATGGATGAGTTTATGCAGATCTTTGTTCCGGCACGTTACGGCGACCCGCTGGATGTGCTGGCGGATATGACCGGCGTAGTACTGTTTTCGGCATTGATACTGAAGCTCCGTCCGGCGCGTCCTCTCCCGCGGGAGAAAGAAGCGGAGGGAGTACGCAGGGCTTTTCTGAACGCCCGGATCGACGATGTGGCTTTTGATGAGGCCGTGGACCGCATCATGGATTATGCGGGGGAAAAGGAGCAGGAGCAATGCCGCCTGCTGGTCACGCCCAATGCGGATCATATCATCAAGCTGGAGAAAGATAAGGAATTTGCCGCACTTTATGAGACGGCAGATCTGATCACCACCGACGGGACCCCCCTTATGTGGATCGCGGAATCCCTGGGCTGTCCCATACGGGAAAAGGTGACGGGATCGGACCTTTTGCCGGCGGTATGCCGGCGGGCAGCGGAAGAGGGAAGGAGCCTCTTTTTTTTCGCCACTTCCGAAGAGCTGATCGAAAAGGCCGAAGAAAAGCTGAAGGAAAGCCTGCCGGAGCTGAAGCTTGCAGGCGGTTATGCACCGCCCATGGGCTTTGAAAAGGATGAGAAGGAAGTGGAGCGCGCGGTGAGCGCCATCAATGCCGCAGATGCGGATATCCTGGTGATCGGACTGGGCTCACCCAAATCCGAAAAATTCATCGCGCGTAACCGTGCGCGTTTAAAGACCCGTATCGCGCTGCCGATCGGCGCCGCCATCGGCTTTGTGGCGGGCGATATGAAACGGGCGCCGCTGTGGATGCGGAAAGCGGGACTGGAATGGTTCTTCCGCTTCCTGCAGGAGCCGGGACGGCTGTTCCGGCGGTACTTTATCGAAGATATGAAGATCTTCCTGCTGGCATTGAAATACCGCAGGCGCACGATCGGGGGATATCTCGGAGAGAAAACGGATGAGGATCGCAGTTGATCTGAGCAGCTTAAGCGATAATTTTTCCGGGCTGGAGCGCTATGCCCTGGAGCTTTGCCGTGCCCTGATAAAGGAGAGCAGTGCGGATGCGGAATTTGTCCTGCTCATTAAAAACCGGCTGCCGGAAGTACTGAAACCTTTTGCCCGGGAGAAGCGGGTGCGTTTCGTAAGGATACGGGGAAAGAACAAGCTGCTTGCGAACCAGCTGACGCTTCCGCTGACCATGGTCCGGATCCCTGCGGATGCCTATATCTTTCCGGCTTTCCCGGTACCCCTTCTGTTCCGGAAAAAACATTGTTATGGCATGATCGCCGATCTGGGCTGCTATGACTGTCCTGCCTGCATGACCTTAAAGCAGCGGCTTTTCTTCCGTGCGGGAGCAAGGCACAGCGCGTGTGTCTGCAAAAAACTGCTTACGGATTCCGGCTTTTCCGCAGGAAGGATAGAGAGCATACTCCGTGTGGAGAAAGAGCGTATCCTGCGCTTATACTGCGGTATCATACTGCCCCCGGAGGAAAGCATCACGCAGGAACGTATCGCGGAGGTAAAGAAGAAATATGTTCTTCCGGAACGTTACTGGCTGAGTCTCTGCACACTGGAACCCCGGAAGAATCTGAAGCTCCTGCTTACGGCGAGACACGAGCTTACGGAGGAAGGGGTGTCCCTGCCACCGCTGGTACTGGCAGGACGGAAGGGCTGGCTTGCGGATGATCTTTTCGGGAGCGGGGATAAGGACATCCTTTTCCCAGGCTTTATCGGGGAAAGAGATCTGCCGGCCCTGTATGCCGGAGCGGAGAGCTTTATCTTTCCGTCCCTGTATGAGGGTTTCGGAATGCCGCCGCTGGAGGCACAGGCCTGCGGGCAGAGGCGCGTGCTGGCTTCGGATGCGCCGGCGCTGAAGGAAGTGCTTGGGGATACGGCGGTATATTTTAAGAATAATGACAGGGAGTCTCTGAAGGAAGCGCTGCTCACATTAACGGAACAAAAAAAGGCAGAGGAAGAGGCGGTCAGAAAGAATCTGGCGCGTTTCCGCTGGGAAGAGTCGGGAAAGCTGCTATGGAAGGAGCTTAAGGGTATTGGACAGGGCGATCGTAAATAAGACAAAGGATGCACTCCGGACCGTGGTGCCGCGAGCACTCATCAACCGCCGGAATTACCATAGGGATGTGCTGCGGATCCGGAGGGCGCTGGAGCAGCCGGTGGAGATCTATGTTCCGGGAGAGCTTCCCGCAGGTGTGAATCTCTATGGGGATTTTGAACTGGGAACGGGCCTGTCCCGCAGTGTCAATCTGTTAAAACGGGATATGGAGCTCGCAGGTGTTCCGTTTTCCGTCCATCAGGTGGAAGAATTCAGCGGGATCGAAGCCGTTTCCGAAGGGGGACAGAAGGATTATGCGGTGAATGTCTTTCATCTGCAGCCTTCCATCGTAACGAGACTGTTTGCGCAGCTTCCCCCCGAACGCAGGGACGGACACTACAATATCGCCCACTGGGCCTGGGAAACGCCGGAATTTCCGAAAGAATGGGTCGACGCCTGCATGCTTTTTGACGAGATCTGGGTGCCTTCCGTGTTTGTGGCGAAAGCGATACGGCGTGTCTCGAAGCTGCCGGTCCGGGTCTATCCCCATGGGGTATATGATGAAAATGCGGAGCTTCCGGACGGAAAAGGGATACGGAAGCTGTACGGCATCGGCGGGGATACACTGCTCTGTCTGGCACTTTATGACGGGCTGAGCGGTACGGAAAGAAAGAATCCCGCTGCGGCGATACGGGTATTTAAAAAAGCTTTTCCGGAGCAGCCGAAGGATGCGGTATTGATGATCAAGAGCAAGGGAATGAGTACCCGGGAAGCGGCGCGGCTCAGGGCAATGACGAAGGGAATGCGGACCATACTCGTGGAAGGAAAGCTTTCCTATGAGGAAACAGCCGCGATCCTTGCGGGAACGGATGTGCTGCTCTCGCTTCACCGTGCGGAGGGTTTCGGACTGCCGGTGGCCGAGGTGATGGGGTATGGCGGGGTGGTGATCTCTACGGATCATTCCGCCACGAGAGAGTTTGTGAATCAGGAAAACGGCTGTCCCGTGCCGTGCCGTCTGGTGCGTACTACGCGCGACTACGGGATCTACCGGGCCGGGACGGTCTGGGCACAGCCGGATGAGGAGGCGGCTGCGGTCATGCTGTGGCGCCTGTATGAGGATCCGGCGCTGCGGCGGAAGCTCGGGGCTGCGGCGGAAAAGACGATAAAGGAAAAGCTGTCGGCGGCATCCATCGGTGAGCGCATCCGGCGGCGTATCGCCTGCGTTACGAAAACCCGGTAAATCCCGGAGGCAGTGAAGACACGGACACCCCGTGAGCGGACAGAGAAACGGACATCTGAGCATGAAGGCTTTATTGAAAAAAATCTCATATATACTGAATGGCGGGGAAAAAGGGAAGCTGATCCTGCTCTTTTTCCTGATGCTCATCGGCGCGGCTCTGGAGATGGCAGGCGTATCCCTGGTATTTCCCATGATCAGTCTGATCACGGGGGAAGGCAGCAGGGACGCGGTACGCGTGGCAGAGCTTGCGGCGCTGCTCATCATCATCTATTTTGTGAAAAATCTTTTTCTGACCGGCATGTATGCCGCGATCTTCCGCTTTGTCTATAACGGGGCGACAAGACTTTCCTCCCGCATGATGGAGGCGTATCTTTCCGCGGATTATGCTTTTCACCTGAATAAGAACGCTGCGGCGATCGACGCTGCGATCCGTTATGATTCCGAATCCGTCTATAAAATGATGAAGGCGATGCTGCAGCTCGCGGCGGAGATCATCATCTGTATCGTGCTGGCTGTATGGCTTTTGTTCACGGATGTGGCCATGAGCCTTTTTCTGTTTGTACTGGTCGGCAGCGTATGCGGTCTCTTTCTGGTCTTTTCCAAAAAGACGACGAAGCGGCTCGGGAAGGAGGATATCCGTATCCGTGAGCAGACCGAAAGACAGGTGCTCACGGCTTTCGGCGGGATCAAGGAAGTGAAGCTCCTGGGCAGGGAGGATTATTTCCTGGAGAATGTGACGGAGCATAGCCGGGAGCTGGCAAAGAATAACCGGCGGCAGCAGCTGCTTCTGCAGCTTCCTCGCCTTCTGGTGGAGACTGTATGTATCAGCGGCGTGATGTGCATCATCCTTTTTGAAGTGATACGCGGCGAGGATATCACACAGCTCATCCCGAAGCTTGGCGTATTTGCGGTGGCGGCCTTCCGCCTCCTGCCCTCCGTGGGAAAGATCAACGCCCTGACCTCGGAGGTGCTTTTTTACCGCGCTGCGGCGGATGCGGTATATGAGGACCTGGAAGAGCTGGAGACTCTGGGGCGGGACAAAGAGCTGCCGGAGGAAGCAGCCGCGCCTGTGAGCTGGGAAAAGAGCCTCACGGCGGAGAAGCTGGCATTCCGTTATACGAAGGACGGTCCGGAAGTACTTTCGGACTGCTCGCTGGAGATCCCCTATGGTGCGGCCGTGGGGCTGATCGGGCCTTCCGGAGCCGGGAAAACAACACTGGCGGACCTTCTGATGGGCATGCTTCATCCCGTAAGCGGACGTATCCTGGCCGACGGGGAGGATATCGAAAAGGGGCTGCGTTCCTGGCAGAGGCAGATCGGTTACGTGCCGCAGAATATCTATCTTTCCGACGATACGATACGCGCCAATGTGGCTTTCGGCCTGCGGGAGGATGAGATCGATGACGAGAGGGTATGGAAAGTCCTTAAGCAGGCGCAGCTGGAGGATTTTGTCAAAGAAAGCCCGGACGGTCTGAACATGCAGGTTGGGGAGCGGGGCGTGCGCCTCTCCGGCGGCCAGCGCCAGCGCATCGCCATCGCCAGAGCCCTCTATCACGATCCGCAGCTGCTGGTCTTTGACGAAGCCACTTCCGCCCTGGATAACGATACCGAAGAGGCGGTGATGCAGGCCATCGACGCCCTTCACGGCAGCCGTACCATGATCATCATCGCCCACCGCCTCACCACGATCCGCAGCTGCGACCTGGTCTACCGCGTCGAAGCAGGGAAGGTGACGAAGGAGAAGTAAGCAGCGCGGGGATCGGAGATCAGGGAGAAAACACATGGATACGGAAAAGAAAGATCAGTCTAATACCGAGCTCGAGATAATCCGTCAGGATCTTGGGGAAGAATATACGGATATCCGGGAGCTGAAGAATGGCCGGGGAGGTCTGGGAAATCTTTACAGGGCCCGTCACGTCCGTCTGGATGTGGATGTTGTTATCAAGTGTATAAGGCATGAATTTATTGAAAATATCGATCAGAAGCTCGAAGCAAATATCCTTAAGAATCTGAAGCATCAATATCTTCCGAAGGTATATGATATCATCCCGGGACAGAACGGTGCGATCTATACGATCATGGAATTCATACCGGGGATCAGCATGGAGAGATATGTTCGCGAGAACGGAACGGTAAGCCAGGCCCAGGCGCTCCGATGGTCTCATCAACTGACGGAAGTGACGTCATATCTTCATGAACAGGATCCGCCGATCATTCATTGTGATATCAAACCGGGAAATATCATGATAACAAACGAAAATGATATCTGCCTTATTGACTTTAACACCTCCCTTTTCTTTAAAAAAGGAGCGGCTTCTATCGGAGCAACGCCGGGTTATGCGGCGCCGGAGCAGTATCAGGGATATTTTCAGGCTGATGAGGATATCCCCGATACATCAGGAGATACCGTTGCCCTGAAAAACGAAAAGACGGAACTTCTTTCGGATGTGCAGGAGACCGCAGACCGGGAAACGGAGAATAAGGAAAAGGCGGATACGGAGGACAAGGGCGTCCGTAATGGCGGCAATACAGGAAAACAGGGGAAAAACAGCGACGTCGGCATAAAAGAAGCTGATGGGATAAGCACAAGGACAGACGTATATGCGATCGGGGCCAGTCTGTATTACCTGATCTGCGGCTATTCTCCGCAGGTTGCTTTTCAGGATGTGACACCGATCTCCGCTTTTCATCCGTCCGTGAGCATTACCCTTCAGAAGATCATAGAGAAGGCAATGCAGAAAAATCCCGCAAAGCGTTATGCTGATGCGGGAGAAATGATGAAGGCCATCGATGGCGTAAAAAGGACCGATCTGGGACGAAGGATACGCAGAGTGGTACTTGCTGCCGCGGTCATCGGGATGATCGTGCTTGGTTATGGACTTTATCAGAAGAACATTTATGACAAACGTCCGGATGTGATCCTTCAAAGAGAACTGGATGCGGGAAGACTCTGCATGGCACAGAACAGAGAAAGAGAAGCGATCGAGCATTATCTTTCGGCTTTGGAGGTCGATGAGGAGAATTCCGAAGCAAAGGAACTTCTGGGAACTTACTATATGACAAAGGCGGATGAGTATTCCAGAGAAGACATGCATGAAAACGCTTTCCGGATGCTGGAACTTGCGGAGCTGTATCTTCCGTATTCTTATGATTACAAAAAGGAGAGAGCTGCCGTTTATCAGGAAATGGCCAGTGAGATGATCATAAAAGAACAGTACGAGGATGCCGTTCAGTGCCTGGACTCCGCTTACCAGGAAACGAAGGAAGACAGTTTTCTGGAACAGGAGATCGAAGTATATATCAGGATCGCGGAAAAAGTAGCAGATGAAAAAGGAGATCTGGAAGCAGGGGATTATCTGTGCGGTATCGGGGATAAGACTATTGCCAGATCGGAAGGGATCCTGGATAGAGCTGCGGATTACTACTGCGCGGTAGCGGACGCTTATCTGTCGGAAAAAAAGTATGAGGAAGCGGAAGCGCTGGTGAAAAAGGGTCTGGATAAGACGCGTGATCCGAGATTTCTTTCTTTATCGGATGCGATCTCGGGTGAGAGGGATAAGATACAGAAAAGAAAGGATGCGGAAGAGGCCTGCAAACGGATCCTGGAGGTTCAGGAAGAAGGAAAGCTTATAGATGTGCTGAAACAGGTACAGGAGGAAGGATCGGTTTTTATTCTTTTGTGTGATGCGTATGAGGGTAGATATTGTGATGCACAAAAGGGATTTGGGGTCTATTATGTGGAAGGGGAGAAAAAAGCGAGGATCTATATGCTGTATATCGGGCAATTCGATGGCGAAATGAGAGACGGTGAAGGCGAATGGTATTCCATTACGGGATCTACCATGTATTATGCAAAAGGAAATTGGGAAAAAGACTGGCCGAACGGATATCAGGAGTCTAATGTATACTATACGGATAACAGGGTGAACAGTATCAGCGGCGAAGTGGTCAACGGTCTGTGGAACGGGGATCTTACATTCAAGAGCGGATACCGGACCTATCGCGGATCTGCGGAAAACGGCTTTATTAAACTGATCCGGACATATGGAAACCAGCGGATCTTTGGTGAAAACGGAAACGGCTACTATTATACAACAGATAAGAATTTTTTTGAGGATAAACGCGGGATCCTCGGATTCTGTGATGATGTGGACTAGTAAAGAAAAAACAGTGAGAAAGCGAAAGGGGTTGCGGATCGCGACTCCTTTTTTTGAGAAAACATTTATGAAAAAGAAGGGTTAAGATCAGGCACTTGTCTGTTGAAAAGGGAAGCGCGATCCGATAAAATAGGATACGGAACTGTCAGGTCAGCCGCATGAGCGGCAAAGAAAGGATGGGTATTATGGGAAAGAGCAAATACGCGGGAACGCAGACCGAGAAGAATCTGGAAGCGGCTTTTGCCGGGGAATCGGAAGCAAGGAACAAGTATACCTATTTTGCATCCAAGGCAAAAAAGGAAGGCTATGAGCAGATCGCGGCACTTTTTCTGAAGACCGCGGATAACGAGAAGGAACATGCGAAGCTCTGGTTCAAGGAGCTGGAAGGGATCGGAGATACGAAGGAAAACCTTGCGGCAGCAGCGGAAGGTGAGAACTACGAGTGGACGGATATGTACGAGGGCTTTGCCAAAACTGCGGAGGAAGAAGGCTTTCCCGAGCTTGCGGCGAAATTCCGCGGCGTAGCCGCCATCGAAAAAGCGCATGAAGAGCGCTACCGTGCCCTGCTTAAGAATGTGGAGATGCAGGAAGTCTTCAAAAAAAGCGAAGTGAAGGTATGGGAGTGCCGCAACTGCGGACACATCGTGGTGGGAACCGAAGCACCCGAAGTATGCCCGGTCTGCAATCATCCCCAGGCCTACTTCGAGGTGCATGAAGCGAATTACTGATCCTCCGGAAGTTTCTGTTCAGACCCGAGCCACGCACTTGCTGCGTGGCTGCGGGCCGATACTCTGATCAGCAAGTTCAGGTTTTATTTTCCTAATGCCAGTCCGAGGATCGTAAATTCCATACCGCTGTTATCCTCAGAGGGGACCAGACGCACTTTATGAAGTGCGGGCCGGTCCTCTTTTAATATCTCGCAATACTGCAGGGGGCCGCTGCCGGTAATATTTGCTGTCAGGTCGATGCTGCATATTAAAGTATCATCCGCATATACGTCATAGACCGCGGGCCCGGGGTCCGCAGAAGCGTCTGACCTGAGATACGCAAATCCGATGGTGCGGGCTTCGCACTCAAAAGAAAAGCTGCCGGCTTCCTTCGTGACCCAGCCTTTACCGTGGAGGATGGGGCCGTCGCTGTCCATGGGAACAAAGCCTTCGCTTTCGATCTTCAGATCTGCCGCATTATCGGCATAGATAAAGGAGGCATCTTCATAGCGTCCCGGCGTCTGCCCTTCGGGCAGCTCCGCAGAGGAGCGCTCCGTTTCGGCTTCCTGAGAGACCGTATCCAGGCCTCGGTTCTCCGCATCCGTGACCAGTTCCTCCAGGACCGTTTCATAGAAGGAGCACATGAGGGCGCTGATCACGGCGTGTCCTTCGTTCTTCGGATGCACCCCGTCGCTGTCCCCGGCCTGATCCCAGGCGAGCATGCCCGTTCCAAAGAGGTTGAAATAGGCGATGATGGGGAGATCATAAAGTATCGCCAGCGGCGCGTGGTCCGCCGCAAAGGTGCTGCCGGCGGTACAGAGCATGAGGGGGACGACCGCAGGGCGGCTTTCGCTTTCCAGCAGGCGGCGCAGCAGGCTCTCGTAAGTTTCGACATTCAAGCTTTTTGTATCATTTACGGAAAACTCCACGACCACCACATCCGGATGGCATTGCAGGATCTCCTGTTCCACACGGTGCACGCCCACGTAGGAGTCGGTCGCGCCGATCCCGGCGTTCACGTAGTTGATCTTTGCAAGGGGAAAGGTATTCCGCCACCATTCGGTGGTCTGCGCGGCCCAGCAGGCGCTTTCCATGGGGGAAGCATTGGAGCCGGCGGTGATGGAGCCGCCCAGGTAGGCCAGGGTGATCTCTTTTCCTTTGGAAGCTTTCAGCATCACGTCGCGCAGACGCGAAGTATTGCCGTTACGCACGAGAGCCTGTTCGAGAAATTCCGGGCTCAGGGAAACGCCTTCCGGAAGAGCGGCCTCCGAAGGGATGGAGCGGCCGTTTGCGAGGCAGTCCTGAAGAGCGGTCAGGGGATCGACGGTCGTATCGGATTGTGAAGGCATTTCGGAAACGACAGCTTTCGTGGGTGTCGGCGTCTCCGCCGCTACGCTTTTACCGTCATTGTCTCCGCAGGCAGCCAGCAGGGTGCAGCAGAGCAGCAGGGGCAGCAGTTTCTTTTTCATCATTTTCCTCCGGCGAGATAAACTATTCCATAATATTACCATAAAAGGGGATATATGAGTATATCACAAATTGCCGAAAGATACGCAGCATAAACGCAGGCAGGCACCCGGTGTTTTAGGGGAAAAGTCCCCCTTGCCGCAGCATGGGCGCTATGTTATACTTGATAAAGTTTGGCGGCCGTGCGGCCGCCGCTATTGCAGGAAAACAGACAAAAGATTCCGACAGAAAATCGGCAGATCGGATAGAGATGAAAGGGATGCCGGAAGACTGCCGAAAAAGGAGCAGAGACATGAAAGAACTGATGCTGGGAAATAAAGCGTTTGCCCGCGGTCTGTACGAAGCCGGCTGTTGTTTCGTCTCCAGCTATCCCGGTACGCCCAGTACCGAGATCACGGAGGAGGCTGTCAGGTACGACGACATCTACTGCGAGTGGGCGCCCAATGAAAAAGTGGCTATGGAAGCGGCCTTCGGTGCCAGCCTTGCCGGCCGCAGGGTCTTCTGCGGCATGAAGCATGTGGGATTGAACGTGGCCGCGGATCCCCTGTATACGATGAGCTATACCGGCGTGAACGGCGGCTTCATCATCGGCGTGGCGGACGATCCGGGCATGCACAGCTCGCAGAATGAGCAGGACAGCCGTCATCACGCCATTGCGTCCAAGGTGCCTCTTCTGGAGCCCTCGGACAGTGCCGAGAGCCTGGAGTTTGTAAAGCTCGCCTATACGCTTTCCGAGGAATACGATACTCCCGTGATCATCAAGATGTGCACGCGTGTGGCTCATTCACAGAGCGTGGTGGAAACGTCGGAGCGCGTGCTGCCGGAGAAAAAGCCGTATACGAAGGACATTCCCAAGTATGTGATGATGCCGGGGAACGCGATCCGCCGCCATCCTTTTGTGGAAGAGCGTACCAGAAAGCTCAGGGAGTGGGCGGAGACTGCTCCCGTCAATCGTATCGAGAAGGCGGAAGGCAGCAAAATGGGGATCATCACCTCATCTACCTGCTACCAGTATGTGAAAGAAGTATTCGGCGACAGCATCTCCGTACTGAAGCTCGGAATGCTCAATCCCCTGCCGGAGAAACTGATAAAAGATTTTGCGGCGTCGGTAGAGCGCCTTGTGGTGGTGGAGGAACTGGATCCCATCATCGAGGATCACTGCCGCGCTCTTGGCCTTCAGGTGGAAGGAAAAGCGCTTTTCCCGATGGAAGGTGAGTTCTCGCAGAATCTGATCCGCAAAGCTCTGAAGCAGGAGCTTCCGGAAGGAAAAGCCGTCGATGCGCAGATCCCGATGCGTCCTCCCGTGATGTGCGCGGGCTGCCCTCACCGCGGTCTTTTCTATACCCTGAATAAGAATAAATGCACGGTGCTCGGAGATATCGGCTGCTATACGCTGGGTGCGGTGGCGCCGCTTTCGGCCATCGATATGACGCTCTGCATGGGCGCGTCACTTTCGGCGATCCATGGTTTCAATATCGCAGGGGAAGGCGAGAACGAGCATAAGACCGTTGCCGTGATCGGTGATTCGACTTTCATGCACAGCGGCATGACCGGTCTGGCCAATATCGCTTATAACCAGTCCAATTCCACGGTGATCATCCTGGACAATTCCATTACCGGAATGACCGGACACCAGCAGAACCCTACGACCGGCTACAATATCAAGGGCGACCCTGCCGGAAAGATCGATCTGGAAGCGCTTTGCCGCGCCATGGGCTTCGAGCGTGTGGTGGTCGTGGATCCTTACGATCTGGCGGAATGCGACCGTGTCCTGAAGGAAGAACTGGCTGCGGATGCCCCGTCGGTTATCATTTCCCGCAGACCCTGTGCTTTGCTTAAATATGTGAAGCACAAAGCGCCGCTTACGGTGAATAAGGACAAATGTATCGGCTGCAAGAGCTGCATGCGCATCGGCTGCCCGGCGGTTTCCATCCGCGACGGCAAGGCGCATGTGGATAATACACTCTGCGTCGGCTGCGGCGTGTGCAGCCAGCTCTGCCCTGTGGGCGCATTTGAAGGGGGTGCGGAAGGATGAAAACGACCAATATCATGATCGTCGGCGTGGGCGGTCAGGGATCGCTTCTTGCGAGCAAGCTTCTGGGACGGCTCCTTCTGGATGCCGGATATGATGTGAAGGTTTCCGAAGTGCATGGCATGAGCCAGCGCGGAGGCAGCGTGGTCACTTATGTACGTTACGGCGAAAAGGTATATTCCCCTGTGATCGACAAGGGCGAAGCGGATTATATCGTCAGCTTTGAGCTGCTGGAGGCGGCCCGTTGGATGGAGTATTTGAAAGCGGACGGGCAGATCGTCACCAATATCCAGCAGATCGATCCCATGCCGGTCATCACCGGCGCCATGCAGTATCCGGAGGATCTGGTGAAAAAGATGACGGATGCCGGCGTGAAGGTGGATGCGCTGGACTGCCTGAAGCTGGCAGAGGAAGCCGGGAGCGTCAAGGCGGTGAACATCGTATTGATGGGCCGTCTCTCCCATTATTTTGACATCCCCGAGGAGGACTGGACGAAGGCACTGGAAGCACAGGTGCCGGCGAAGTTCCTGGAGATGAACAAAAAGGCCTTTGC
The DNA here is from genome assembly GCA_016282915.1 of Lachnospiraceae bacterium. Lineage (GTDB taxonomy): Bacteria > Bacillota > Clostridia > Lachnospirales > Lachnospiraceae > NK4A136. The sequence goes on from JAEELW010000084.1 coordinate 63,460, forward strand.
ACTTGGAAAAGGTGCATGAGCCTGTAGCGGAAAAGGGCGGTCGGTATGCATGCGCTGATCTTTACCGGTGGGGAGGAAAATCCTCTCTTTGACCGGATGTTTGCGGATCTGAAGGAAGACGAACGGGTACGTTTTGTATCCGGCCTTCCGCATCCGAAGGCGCTGAAGGGACTGTACCGTCTTCATCATAAGCGCGGTCTGAACCGCCGTCATCCTGCGCCCCTGCGCGGGATATGGAAGAATAAGGAATTTGAGGCACTGGTCCGGGAGGAGGCATCCCTTCATCCCGGCTTGTGCCTTATTTTTAACAATTTTTCGATCCCCTTTTTCGAACCGGCCTGGCTGAAGCACTGGAAACGCGATTATGGCGTAAGGCTCGTGCTCTGCTTCATCGACCGCATGAGCAGCTGGTTTGCGGCGGAAGCCCGGATGTATATGAAGAATGTCTCCTTCGACCTGATCTACAGCTATTCGCGCCGTGATGCGGAAAACTACGGTCTGCGCTATTTTGATAACTATTATTCAAAAGCGGAGATCACAGCGGAACACAGCGGCGGCGTGTATTTCTGGGGTTCGGATACCGGACGCCGTGCTGCCCTGGAAGGGATATGGAAAAGGCTTAGCGGGCTGGGAGAAAAGTGTTCGATGGGGATCTGCTATGCCCAGGGCGACAGCCCGCGGCTGCCGGGCATTGTATATGACAGTCCGAAGGAGTATGAGGAGCTTCTGAGAGATACGGCGGCAGCCGATACGCTGCTGGATATCATTGAGGGAGAGGGCGGTGTGAGCCTGCGTTATTTTGAAGCCATTGCCTACGGGAAAAAGCTGATCAGCAACAATCCCGAGGTGAAGCATATGCGTTTCTATGACCCGGAGCAGGTATTGCTGATCCGTTCACCGGAGGAGATCAGCAGGGAATTTCTTCAGGCAGAGATTACGCCCTTTCCTTATACGGATGAATTTTCTCCGCGTCACTGGATCGACAGGATCGAAAGAGAACTGTAAGCGAGAGCTTCAGCTCTCATAATAATGCAGGAATTTCTCGATCGTACGCGGCAGGCTGCCGTGTTCTTTTCTGACCTTGTCATATTTCAGCTGCAGGCTCTTTCTCTTTTTTGCAGCAATGCCGTTGTGACGGCGTACCATATCCGCGTACATGGGATTGCTTTCGAGGCGCCGCCGTATGGGTGCCGAGAACGGACAGTACTGGAAGAGGATACGCTTGGCGACCTTGTTCAGCCGCGGCGAGCCCTGGCTTTCGTAGCGGAGCCACTGGATATAATCCAGCATGAAGACATTTTCATAGCTGTTCTTGCAGGAAAGGATCTCACCCTTGACCTTTTCCTTCGCATCGGAGGAAAGATCGGAATTCCTGCGGTAAAACTGCAGGTAATCGCAGTATTCCGAGGTGAGGGAAGGATCGGAAACATCGTTCCAGCGGGCACCCTGTACCCGGCGGCAGATCTGCCAGCGGAACTGCGCCGCCATACGCAGCTGCAGCAGGGAGAGATCTTCGGTGGAAAAGACCGGAAGGAACATCCGGGCGGGGGTATCGCGGTGAACGCCCGTGATCTCCTGCCACAGGCCGCCGCGGCTTCCGACCATCGGAAGCAGTATCACATCCGGCAATACCTCCAGGAGCAGGCTTTCCCGCGGAAGTCCGTATTCCGGATTCTGGTAAAGCGCCTCACGGAAAAAGAGGGAATAATCGATCTCGCGCAGTTTGTCCCAGTTTTCCTGGATCGCGGAGGCGGAGACCAGCATCTGTTCCGGAGAGCGTATCATATTGTGGGCGGAAAGCACCGGGCAGAAAACGGAAGGACGTCCCGAAGCGATACGCATGCTCAGCTGGAAGAAATTGTCCAGCTCAAAACGCATACGCTCCCTGGGGGATTTCAGATAGCGCGCTTCCTGTTCTTCGGTGATATCGCCGCTCTGCCGCCGGCTTTTCAGCCAGGCAGGAAAATCCTGTTCAAATTCGTTTTTGGACGGCTCTTTTGCTCCGCGGTAGATCGCGGAAAGCCATTCGTATATCGTATAGACATGCTTGGTGGATGCAGCCTCCTGCTTCGGATGGTCACGGAAGCGGACCAGCTCGAGTTCCCCGGGTTCATCGTCGTATTGTTCCAGAAGATCCAGCAGCGACAGCGCATTATCACGGCCAACCAGTTCTTCGTCCATATATCCGAAGTGCAGGAAGAGACGCACGGCCAGCGGAGGCATATGCGGATCCTCCATGGCGGCCAGGAGTGCGCTTTCGTAGAGATTGAAAAAGCCTTTGCCGATATCCGTGCGGAGTTTGCGCACGGCATCCTCCGGCGCGTTCTTGTCGGTAAGTCCGCGGTACTCTTCGATCAGGCTGCGGAAACGTTCTTCTTCGGCCTCGTCCAGCTGCGTATAGGCAAGGATGCGGTCCAGGGAACGGACAAGAGGTGCAAAGGGATCCACAGCAGTCTTTTTGAGAGAGGGCTTTTCCGGCACCTTTTCTTCGGAAAGCGGAGCGGCCGGCTCTGCTGCAGCGTTTTCCGGCAGTTTTTTCTTTTGGAAATTCTCGTATTTTTCCAGAACAGCTGCCGGCAGCAGTCCTGTTTTTTCGATCGCGGTCCTGTAATCGTAAAGAGCGTTACCGATGGCAGAGGCAAGTTCCCTGTTTTCGCCGATGCGGTGGCGCAGATTGGCATAGAGATCAAAAAGATCGATGCCTGAAAGATAGCGTTCCCGCATGTCGCCGGTGTAAGTGTTCAGCTGGTCATAGAGCCGGCGGATCAGCTGGATATGGTTTATGGACTGCAGGATCGCCGCAGTGGTAAGAGAAGTGTGGGTACCGTAAAAACTGCGCTTGGTCGCGGAAGGCATCAGCCCCAGCTGGTCATAATAATCCCCCAGCCAGTCGGGCAGTTCCGTTTCGGGTATGAAGCGTTCCTGTTCTTCCGCCAGAGGCCAGGGCTGGATCACAAAACCGTTTTCGCTGCACAGGCGCCGGTAGTCGTTATATGCTTTTGTGATGGCCCTGCGCAGGGTTTCCGTCCTGCGCAGGCTCCGTTTGTAATGACCGAGAAAGGAGAGGGCCAGGGCCGCGTTGGCGCTGACCAGAACATCACATTCGTCTGCCCGGTCCCGCACGATGGGATCCGCATCGGATTTTCTCCGGAAGGGATAGCGCTCCACCGTACAGTCTTCCTTGGCGATATAGGTATAATTATAGGTCTCTCCCGGGAATTCAAACAGACCGAGGATCGTGCCGCGTTCCGCAGTAAAGTGAAAATCCGGCGAGATGATCTCGACCTTGCCGCTGGTCAGTAATTCCAGACATTCCACTTTATCCGCTCCGGTATGGAGCACGCTTCCCACCCTGATCACTACAGCATCCATATTCTCATCCTGTCCTTCTACTGTTTATGATGCATTCGTTTACTGTTCAGACCCGGGCCACGCACTTGCTGCGTGGCTTCGGGCCGATACATTGATCAGCAGGCTTGCCGCCCGGTATCACAGATCGTAATACATCGCAAATTCCATGGGATGGGGCAGACGGTTGATCTTTGAGGAAGTCTTCCGCAGACGTCCGACGAGCTGTGTCAGCAGGCGCTCGGGGAACACACCGCCGGCGGTCAGATAGTCGTGGTCTTTTTCCAGCTCATCCAGCGCTTCGTCCAGAGTGGCGGGCAGACCGCTGATCTTTTTCTTTTCCTCCTCCGAAAGGGTATAGAGATTGAAATCGTAAGGTCCCCAGCCCTTCTCGTGAGGATCGATCTTATTCTTTACGCCGTCCAGACCGGCCATCAGGATCGCGGAATAAGCCAGATAAGGATTGCAGGTGGCGTCGGGATTGCGCAGCTCGAAACGCTTGGTCTCGGGAGTCTTTGCATAGGCCGGGATACGGATCACGGCGCTGCGGTTGCTCATGGCATAGCCGATGGTCACGGGTGCTTCAAAGCCGGGCACCAGACGTTTGTAGCTGTTGGTGGAAGGATTGGTGATCGCGCAGAGGGAACGTGCATGGTAGAGCAGTCCGCCCATGAACCAGTGCGCTTCCTTGCTCAGCTGCGCATAACCGTCCTTATCGTAGAAAACGGGCTTGCCGTCCTTGAAGAGCAGCATATGCACATGCATGCCGCTGCCGGCTTCCTGTGCGAGGGGCTTCGGCATGAAGGTGGCGGTGATGCCGTCCGCAACGGCTTCGTTCTTGATCACGTATTTGGCGCTCATGGTATCGTCAGCCAGCTTCAGCATATCGCCCAGCTCTACCTCGATCTCCATCTGGCCGCTGCCGCCCACTTCGGGATGGTGATATTTTACATCCACGCCCCATTCGCTCATGGCCAGGCACATACGGCTGCGCAGGTCGTTACGGATATCCGTGGGCAGTGTGTTGTGATAGCCGGCACCGGGTTGCAGCTGGTAGCCGTTATTGTTGTCATCCGCACCGGAGGCAAAAGCTGCCTGGGAAGTGTGTATATAGGAATACTGGTCAAAGTAATCGGTATTGTATCTTACTTCATCGAAAAGATAAAACTCATATTCGGGTCCGATGATCATCTGATCGGCCAGACCGGTTTCTTTCATATATTCCAAAGCCCGTATCGCCACGTTACGGGGATACTGGTCAAAAGGACGGTTGTTGGGAAGATCGATGACCCGTACGTCGCCGATCATGGACAGGGTAGGGATCTCGGCGTATCGGTCGATCACCGCCGAATCCAGAACCGGGATAAAGACCATGTCGCTGCTTTCGATGGGCGCATAGCCGTAATTACTTGCATCGAAGCCGATGCCCAGTTCCATTGTGGCTTCCGTCAGACGCTCTGCCGGAATGCTTAAGTGACGCCAGCGTCCGTCAATATCGGTGAGCTTGAAATCGACCATGCGGATACCTTTGTCTTTGATGAGCTGCTGAATGTCCTGTAACGTTTTTGCCATGGTAACCTCCAATCTGAATGAACTGTGTATATTTGCGGCCGGGGCCGCAGCCGTCTGTTTTTTTTACGCCTGAGATCCGTAAAAAGAGAAACAGATGACAATCTCTATTCTATCATAAAAAAAAATTCTTGACATACCACGACAGCCGTGGTACGATAGCCGTAGTTACGACAGACATAGCAACGCCAGTCGAAGCAACGACAGGCAAAGCAACGTCAGATGTAAAAACATTTTCCGGATACATGACGATGTACCGGAGGAGGAAAGAACAGAAACCGGAAACCGTGTAAAACAGCAAAGCCGGCGGGAACACGGTAACGGCGGAGAAAGATCAGCTCATACGGAAATTCAGAGGAGGTGAAACACATGTCGGATATGCCGGCCGCGATCAGCAGCGATGTGATACGCGGTTACAACGATACGATGATCCTGTACATCCTGAAGCAGGCACCGTCCTACGGCTACGAGATCTCCAAAAAGATCCGCAGCATCAGCGATGAAAAGTATGTGATCAAGGAAACAACGCTGTATTCCGCATTCAGCCGTATGGAAAAAAACGGCTACATCGAATCCTGGGAGGAGACAGCGGAAGGAAGCGGAAAGAAACGGACGTATTACCGGATCAGCGAAGAAGGAAGGCGCTACTATAAGGAAAAATGCGCCGAATGGGAGCTGACCAGAGATGTGGTGGAACGGTTTATCGAGGCAGTATAGGAACTGCCCAAAATGAGGAGGCGTAAATGGAAACCATAAGAAATTATCTGGAAGCCATGTTTGCAAACATGCCCCGGACCGCCGAGGTGGAAAAGGCAAAAAGAGAGCTGTTGCAGATGATGGAAGACAAGTATAATGAACTGCTCGCGGAAGGAAAAAGTGAGAACGAAGCCGTGGGTACCGTGATCAGCGAGTTCGGTAATCTGGAAGATCTGGCGGAGGCGCTGGGACTGGAGGACGAACTGGCAAAGGAGCACGAACTTACGGAACGCGAGCCGCGGCGCATGCTCATCCTGGATGAAGTAAAGGATTATCTGCAGTTCTGCGGTGCCCGGGCGGCGGGTGTGGCACTCTCGGTAGCACTCTTTATCCTGAGCGTGACGGGACCGATCCTGTTTTCCTCCCTGCACCTGCCGGAAGGCATCGGCGTTGTCCTGATGTTCATACTCATCATCATGGGCGTCTGCTTCCTGGTCCTTCTGGGGATACGGGGGAACCGCTGGAGTTATATACGAAAGGAACTCTGTGCGATCGATTATGCGACAGCCAATTATGTACGCCAGGAAAAACAGCGTTATCAAAGCTCTTTTGCCCTGCAGCTGATCCTCGGGATCATCCTGTGCGCATCCTGCTGGCTTCCCTTTTTGCTGTTTGAAAAGGTAGGAGCAGCCGGGGAACTGGTGGCGACACTGCAGCTCTTCCTGATGGTGGCAGCCGGTGTGTTCCTGATCATCCACAGCTCGATGATCAAGGGTTCCTTCGATGTGATCCTCAAGCTCAATGATGTGGAAACCATCAGCGGCAGCTATCGGGAAGGCGCCGTACCGGAATACGCGAGCCCGGCGGCGGAGCGTCTGATGAGCGTTTACTGGGTCACGGTAAGGGATATTTATCTGATCCTCAGTTTTGTCACCTTTTCCTGGGGCACGACCTGGGTGATCTGGCCGCTGGCCGGCATCATTTATGCGATCCTGTCCTCTGCGATGAAAGATAAGGAGGGAAGTCATGAACACGAGTGAATGGAGAAAGCGTTATGTACGCAGGATCAACGCCGTAACGATCATTGTTATAATAGTATTCGGGATCTCACATCTGGCAGGTTTCTTTTTCAACGGTCTGAGAGGACTTACGGCAGGGATCATCCCTTCCGTCTTCGGGAAGAAAGCCGTGACGAGCCAGGTGGAATCGACGGGGGCCTTCACTTCCATAGAAGGAAAGCTTCCCATCGGCGATCTGGAGATCGTGGCAGGCAGTGACTACGGTGTGGAATTCAAAAACTATCCTTCCGGAAAAGAGCCTTCGGTGGAGATCTCGGGCGATAAGCTCAAGATCCAGGGCAAATCCTACAGCTGGGGACTGTTTTCAAACGACTTTCCTTCCAATTGCAGTATGATCATTACCATTCCTCACGGTGCGATCGGAAATATAGAGCTGGAGATGGATATGGGCAGTATCCGTCTGGAAGGTATCAATGCGGCAGACGTGAATCTCGAGGCCAATATGGGCGGGATCACACTGAAAAACTGCCATACAGAGAAACTGGATCTGAACGCGGATATGGGAAGCATTACCGTAGACAGCGTGCAGTTTACGAAAGGCAGTTTTGATGCGGACATGGGTGCGATCAAGATCGTGGACGGCCGTTTTGACAGAGCGGAATGTGACGCGGGCATGGGCAGCATCAATGTCGATGGCGAGTTTGATGAGCTGACAGCCGACTGCGGCATGGGCAGCATCGATGTAAAGAACAGTAATGCCAACGCAAAGTATGTTCTGGATACCGATATGGGAAGTGTGAAGATAAACGGTACGGACCAGGGGAATAAGTACAGAAATCATTGACGCGGGTACATAATGCTTATATAATCTCCTTGAAATAAGGGGATTAAGGATAGGACAGGAGCCCTTTGGGGCTCCTGTTCGTCTATGGAAAAAGCCCTGTTTTCTCCATAGAGCGGTATCCCCGGGGGGATGAGATGGAAACGAAAGAAAAGCTCAGATATGTTCTTCTGACATTGATATGTATTCTTATGAATTACTTTGGCAGGCAGCTTGCGATCCGTCTGCAGCTGCCTCTCTGGCTGGACGTGGTGGGGACGATACTGGCTGCGTATTTTATGGGACCGGTACACGGAGCCGTTGTGGGTCTTACAAACAACCTGATCAACGCCCTCTGGGAGCCGACGATGCTTTATTATGCCGTGGTCAGTGTCGTGATCGGTCTGGTGGCGGGATATGCCGGAAAAAAGAAATATATCAACAGTTTTCTTATGGCAATGACGGTGGCGGTGGGCATCACCCTGCTTTCCGTGCTGATCTCCACGCCTATCAGCCTCCTGCTCGGAGAGCTTGATGACGGAAATATCTGGGGAAAGGGAGTAAGGGATTATTTCCTGGAGATGAATCTCCCCCGTGTTCTGGCAACGGGCATAGGGAATCTTTATGTTGAATTTCTGGATAAAACCGTATCGGTATTCTTCCTTTATCTTCTGATCCGTATCCGTGAGTTCGTTTTGTCGCGCAGGCCGGAGAAAACGCCGGAAAATGAGAAGGCTTCCTCCGGGGACATAAAGAAGGCCCTGCTCTTTCTTCTGATCCCGCTGTTCTTTTCCCCGATGAAAGTCCGCGCGGAGGACGAGACCTCCTGGATCCAGACGGTCTTTTCCAGCGATAACGGTCTGCCCTGCGGACATGCGAACGATGTGGCGGAAAGCGGCGACGGCATCCTCTGGATCGCCACCTATGCGGGACTGTACCGTTATAACGGCAGCGAATTCCGTTATATGAACGAGCTGGAAGATGTGAAAAACGCGAACTGTCTTTTTGTGGACGGAGAAGGAAGACTCTGGATCGGCACCAACGATAACGGCCTGGCGATGATGATCAATGAGCGCATCGTTAACGTGTACAAGGCGGAAGACGGGCTGCCTTCGGAATCCATACGCTGTATCCGTCAGGGGGACGACGGCGCCTATTATATCGGGACGGCAAACGGTCTGGCGGTCCTTAAGCTGAATGACGGGATCAGCGTGAGCGCGGTGCTGGAAGAGGTGGGTTATGTCGCGGAGCTTACGGCCTGCGATAACGGTGCCATGGTCCTTATAAATTCCGAAGGAAGGCTTTTCCTGATCCGTGGCGGTGCCGTTGTGGAAGAGCATTCCGAAACGAGTTACAGCAGCTGTTTCTGCGACAGCGACGGAAGCCTTTATGCCGGGACCACCGAAGGCACGCTTAAGGTCTTTTCCGTTTCGGACCGGCTGAAGGAGGAACGTGAGATCCGCTGTCCGGGCCTGAGCAAGATCAACAGTATCCGGGTCCGGTCGAACGGGGATATCTGGGTCTGCGCCGATAACGGTATCGGCCGGCTGATCGGAGGCAAGGGATTTGAGAAACCGGAGACCGGAGATTTCAACTATTCCGTGGAGAAAATGTGTGAGGACTATCAGGGAAACCTGTGGTTTGCCAGTTCCCGTCAGGGACTCTTAAGGCTCACACCCTCGCCGTTTACAGAGCTGTACAGGCTGAAGGGGCTGGAGGATACGGTAGTGAATACCACGGCGCTGTGGAACGGGAGACTGTATGCCGGTACCGACGACGGCCTTGATATCCTGAAGCTTTCCGGCTCGGGAAAGGTCACGGATGAGTTTTCAAAGCTGTTTTCCGACAGTCGTGTACGCTGTCTGACCGTGGACCGGAAGGACCGCCTCTGGGTCTGCTCTTACGGAGCCGGGCTGGTCTGTACGGACCGTAAGGGAACGGTCACGCAGTTTGAAGAATGCGGAAGCCGTGTTCGTGTCTGCCGGGAGCTGGCGGACGGGACCATGGCTGCTTCGGGCAGTGAAGGACTGTTTTATATAAAGAACGGAAAAGTCGTGAACAGCATTCCCTACGGAGCGGATCTGGGCAGCGCTGCCATTCTCTGCATGGAAGAGGAGTCTGACGGCAGTCTTCTGGCGGGTACCGACGGAAACGGCATCTTCCGCATCCGGGACGGAAAGATCAGCACCCACATTACGAAGGAAAACGGTCTGCCTTCCGATGTGATCCTTCGTATCGTTAAGGACAGTGAGGAAGGAAAATTCTTCCTGGTGACAAGTAACAGCCTCTGTTATCTGGAGAAGGATACGGTGAAGACCTTTAGCTCGTTTCCTTATTCAAATAACTATGATGTGATCCGTGATGAGGACGGAGAACTGTTTGTCCCCGGATCCAGCGGCGTCTATGTCGTGAACCGGAACCAGCTCCTGAATGCGGAAAAGCCGGAGGTCGTTCTTCTGGATTCCCGGCTGGGACTGATGGGCAGCCTTACGGCCAATGCCTGGAGCGCCTATACGGAAGATAAACTGCTCTATCTCTGTACCGACCGCGGTATCTTTGCAGTCGATACCGATGCCTATCGCCCGCCGCGGCGTTCCTACCGTCTGCGGGTGAATGAAGTGCGTATGGATGAGAAGAGCAGCAGGGTCGAGCGCGGCCGCAGCTTCAGTATCCCGAGAGAAGTGAACCGTCTGGAACTGGTCTGTGAAGTGGTGAACTATACGCTGGAAGACCCCGAGATCTCCTATTATCTGGAGGGACTGGACAACAGCTGGACAACGGTGCTCCAGAGCGAACTGAGTACCGTGACTTATACGAATCTGCCGCCCGGAGATTACAGTTTCCATCTCGCGATCCTGGATCCGGAAAACGGAGCGCTCCTGGAGGAGAGCATCTACAGCTTTACCAAAGAAAAAGCGATCTATGACAACGGCTGGTTCCGTTATTATATGATCATCGTAGGCGGGCTCTTCGTAGGCTGGCTCACGGCCTATATCACCCGCAGACAGGTGCAGGGGACCATGCGTATGCAGCAGGAACGCCTGGAAATGTCGGAAAAGCAGAACCGGATGAGCGGTGAGACCATCATGGCCATCGCAGCTACGGTGGATGCCAAGGACGAGCGTACCAGCCAGCATTCCAAAAGGGTGTCGGATTATTCCGTTCTTATCGCCAGGGAATACGGCTTTACGAAAAAGGAACAGGAAAACCTCCGCAGGGCCGCCCTGCTCCATGATATCGGAAAGGTCGGCATCCCGGATCGTATCCTGAACAAACCGGCACGTCTGGATGATGAGGAATATGCGGTGATGAAGACCCACGTGACAAGGGGAGCCGAGATCCTGAAAGGCCTTACGAGTATCGATCACGTAGTGGAAGGAGCGCGATACCATCATGAGCGCTATGACGGCAGGGGCTATCCCGACGGCTTAAAGGGCGAGGAGATCCCCCTTTACGGCAGGATCATCGCCATCGCCGACGCCTTCGATGCCATGACGGCCAACCGTGTATACCGGAAGAAGCAGGATTTTTCCTATGTATTGAATGAGTTGAAAAATAACCGCGGAAGTCAGTTTGATCCGCAGCTTCTGGATATCTTCCTGAAGCTCATCGAGGACAGGGTGATCGATGTGGAGGCTCTGTACGGGAACGGATCCGCTGCGGAGAAAGACGAAGAAAAAAAGGAAAGCCCGGCCGGGGAGAACGAAGAGAAGAATGATAAAGAACGGAAAGAAGGAGGTAAAGCCTGATGAAAGATGAAAAAAGCGGGATCCTCCTTACAGTCCTTACTTCTTTTCTGGTGCTGCTGGTCTTTATCTCCATCCGCATGAGCGGCGACTGGCCCGGAACAGAGCGCGAAAAAGTCACGGCTGGTTTTATCTATGTGGGCGACGAGAGCACGCCTTATACGGCCAATTTCATGCGGGCTGCGGAGGATCTGCGGACGCGCTACGGCAGCAGGGTCCGTATCCTGGAAAGGTTTAACGTGGCCTATGACGATCCCTCCACGGTGATCCGTGAGCTGGCAGAAGAAAAATGCGACATCATCTTTGCCAACAGTTACGGCTATGGAGAGGCCATGAAAAAGATGGCGGCGCAGTACCCGAAGATCCAGTTCTGTCAGGCGACCTGTGAGGATGCCAATCAGGAGCCGGTGCTGCCGAATTATCACAACTTTATGGGTGAGATCTATGAAGGGGTATATGTGACCGGCTGTGTCGCCGGGAGAAAGCTGCAGGAGATGATCGATAAAGGCAGCATCCGGGAAGAGGAAGCAATGCTTGGTTATGTGGGTGCATTTCCCGTGGCCGAGGTGATCAGTGCTTATACATCCTTCCTTCTGGGGGCGCGGACCGAATGTCCCGTGGCCCGGATGAAAGTCTGTTATACGGGTACCTGGAGCAATTACATGAAAGAAAAGGAATGCGCGGAAAAACTGATCGGAGAGGGCTGTGTGGTCATCTCGCAGGATACCGACACCGTGGGACCCGCCGTGGCCTGTGAAAATGCGGCACTTCCCTATCCGGTGATCCATGTGAGTTACAATCAGGATATGATCAGCGTGGCGCCCACGACTTCACTGACCGGCTGCCGCATCGACTGGTCGCCCTATGTCTGTTCCGCGGTGGATGCAGTCTTCCGGGACGTTTCCATAGAGGATGAGCTGGACGCGCATATCCATGGGAAGGATGCGGGTGCCGGCTTTTCCGGCGGCTGGGTGGAGATGCTGGAGCTGAACCGGGTCATCGCGCCCGAAGGGGCGGCAAAGCTGATCAATGACACGGTAGAAGCCTTTAAAAACGGAAAAGTACACGTATTTCTCGGAGATTATACGGGAAGGGATCCGGAGGATCCTGCCGATGTCACAGACCTGCGTACGGAGTATAAGGAAAACAGCAAAGGTTCCGCCCCGACCTTCCATTATGTGCTGGATGAAGTGATCGAAGTGGTGGAGTGAGCGGAAAAAAACCGGGGGGACGGACCTGATCGTTCTGAAGAACCATCAGGTCCGTCCCCCCGGTTTTCCCACGGTTTATAATTTTGTTACTATTGATTATTTCCCTGCTGTCCGCCGCCGTAAGCCGGGTCGTAATTGACATTAGCTGTCTGGCCTGCAAGAGGGGAGACATAGTTCGCAGCCTTTGTTTCGACTACGCCGCCGTATAACGGGTTCATGCTGGCGGCCGCACCGGCAGGCGTTTCACCGGAAGCAGCGAAGGCATGGGGATCCAGGGCGTCGTTTGTTTTTACGGGAGCGGCCTGTGGTGCCGCATAGGTATTGATGTTTACCTGGGGAGCGGGAGCGGCTTCGGGCTGGACCCTGGCGCTGCCTGCGAATGCACCGCGCACCATACTGGAGATATCGCCTCCGCCGCCTGCACGGTCTCCGTAGGCGCCGTTAAAGTCGTCGGAGCCGGGGCCGTAATACTCTCTTTTCTGTTTTACGGGTGCGTTGACGGAAGGAGCAAAGTGACTGCGGGCCGCGCCGATGATCCATATGGCGGCCACGATCACCAGGCAGGCGATGCCGGCTCCAAAGAAGATGATCAGTGCAGTACCTTCGATCCCCGTGGCCCAGGTGCCGCCTTCACTGAAAAACAGGTCATGTCCACCCATGACGATGAGGATCACTCCGACGGTCCCGAGAATGATCGAGACCAGATTCTTCAGCGTTTTCATAAACGTTCCCCCCTTTTAAGCTTTTTTATGAGTTTTCGAAAAGCGCTTATGATAATTCCTTGCTTATCGCATTCAGTAGATCCGGATATTCTTCAAAGGCCGGTAATTCGGGATGTTCTGTCTTGATGGCCTCCGTACTGCGGAAGAGAAAGCCTGCTTTTCCGGCAAGGATCATATCCAGGTCATTATAGCTGTCACCGGCGGCGATGGTCTCATAGCCGATGGACTGCAGAGCCTTGACCGTTGTATATTTGGATCTCTCCACACGCATCTTAAAGTCGCTGATGCTTCCGTCCGCTTCCACAACAAGACTGTTGCAGAGTATCGTGGGCCAGCCCAGTTTTTTCATCAAAGGAGAAGCAAATTGTGTAAAGGTATCGGAAAGGATCATGACCTGTGTAAGGCTTCTCAGCTCATCGAGAAATTCCTTTGCCCCGGGCAGCGGGTCGATCCCGGCAATGGTATCCTGGATCTCTTTCAGGCCCAGACCGTGCTCTTTCAGTATATTCAGTCTCCAGTACATCAGCTTGCTGTAATCCGGTTCATCCCGGGTAGTACGTTTCAGTTCAGGGATACCGCTGGCTTCGGAAAACGCGATCCATATCTCGGGTACCAGCACTCCTTCAAGGTCCAGGCAGACGATTTCCATTTCGGTGAGTCCTTTCTAAGCTATTTTACCAACTATATCATACCCAAAATGAAGCTTTGGGTCAAGAAATATTACGTATGAAATGTTAAAAAAATGGCATAGATGCCCTTTTCAAGGGCTTTTCAAGGTGCTATACTCACAATCAAGGGGAAAGGATACGCTTTTTTTCGGCGTAGGGAGGAAAGCAATATGAGTAAGAAAAATAGCAAAAAAAGAAGAATGGGCAATAAGGGTTTTTCGCTTGTGGAGCTGATCATCGTGATCGCGATCATGGCCATACTGGTGGGTATCGCGGCAGTACAGCTGATCCGTTATATTGAAAAGGCAAAGGTGGACAACGATCTGCGTACCCTGGATGCGATCTATCAGGCGATCGTTTATGCCTCGAACGATCCGGAGGTGGTACAGGAACCGGCCAGCATGGCGCTGATCGACAGTCTCAATACGGTCACCGCACTGGAAGATCTGGACGGGACCACACTTCTTGCAAAAGAGATCAAGGATACCCTGGACTGGCCGGATCTGAGCAAGAATACCTATTTGCCGTATTTTGAATCCTCTCACACAAGCGGTCTGGAGATTTATGTCCAGTATAAGGGCGGCGTGTATAATCCGCTGGCCATGTGGGCTACAACAACGGATTCCACCGGTAAAAAGAACACAAGTTACGCACCCAGCGACTGGACGCAGCTTCAGGCACAGCCTTGCATTGCGGTATACTGAGTAACGATGATCCGTAACATCGTCTTTGATATCGGTATGGTGCTGGCGGATTTCCGCTGGAAGGAGTATATGCTCAGGGATCTGGGTTTTGCTCCGGAGGTGATGGAGACCTTTGCCAAACGGCTGGTACTGGATCCGGTCTGGGATGAGTTTGACCTGGGCGTACGCCCTACCGAAGAGATCATAACGGAAATGAAAGAACGGCTTCCCGAATATCCGAAAGAGAGGGAGCTGTTCTTTTTGCATATCGAGGATATCGCGGCGTCCTATCCTTACAGTGAGCCCTGGATCCGGGAACTGAAAGAACGGGGTTATGCGGTTTATCTTTTATCCAACTATCCCAGGGATGTCTTCCGTATTCATGAGAAAAAGCATTTCGGCTTTGCAGCACTCGTGGACGGAAAAGTTGTGAGCGGCTTTGAACGCTTGTCCAAGCCGGATCCCGCGATCTACCGTGTCCTTCTGGACCGTTACGCTCTGAAGGCGGAGGAATGCGTCTTTCTGGACGACCGGCAGGTCAATATCGATACGGCGCTTTCCCTGGGCATGCAGGGTATCGTCTTCACATCGTATGAAGATGCCCGCGTCCGCCTGGAAGAGCTTCTCAGATGCGGATAAGGTAGCGGTTGATCTTATTTCCCTGCGAAGAAAAGCGCTCCTCATATTCCGTCATCACATTATCTTTCATCAGTTCCGCATCCGAATGCAGGTCGCGGGTGCAGCTCACCAGCGTATAGCCGCTGTCTTTTAATTCTTCCAGAGCAAAATCAAAGAGCTCGTTGTTGTCGGTCTTGAACTGGACAAAGCCGCCGGGGGCAAGGATATTGCGGTAGCGGTCGAGGAAACGCCGTCCGGGCAGCCTGCGTTTTGCATGCCGGTCTTTGGGCCAGGGGTCGGAAAAGTTCAGATAGATTCCTTCCACTTCGCCGGGAGCGAAGACTTCGCAGATGTTTTCGGCGTCCATGCGGATAAATAACGGCGGCGTATGGCCGTCCGCCGTCTGCGTCTCCGTCTTTTCGAGGGCACGGAGCAGGACGGAGGAGTACTTTTCGATCCCGATGAAATTGACATCCGGATAGCGCGCAGCCATCTCGTGGATGAAACGTCCCTTTCCGCAGCCGATCTCGATCCGGATGGGATGGTCGTTCCCGAAGCGTTCCGCCCAGTGCCCGCGGCAGGAGCACTCGTCATGAACGACCTGCGCGCTGTCTGCGATAAATTCCCTTGAGCCCGTAATATTCCTTAAGCGCATCTTTATTTTTTCCTCCGTATATCTTATAATCTATGCCATGAAAAAAAGTGTTTTTTTATTGTCTTTTCTGCTCTTTTTCCTGCTCTCGCTGCCGGTGCATGCGACGCAGGAAGAGCTGGACCGGGAAGCTGAGGAAAGAAAATCCCAGCCTGTCCAGAGCAACGAGATCGAAGGCTGGCCCCAGGGCCCGGCTCTCGGTGCGGAGGGCGCTGCCCTGATGGATGCGGACAGCGGGACCTTTCTCTATGCCAAGAATATCGACGAGGAACTGTTTCCCGCATCCACGACCAAGCTTATGTGCTGTCTGCTTGCCGTGGAAAACTGTTCCCTGAATGAAGAGATCACGGTATATCAGTCTGCCATCAATGCCAATGAACCCGACGGTTCCCATATGGGGCTCCGTGCCGGTGAAAAATTCACACTGGAAGAGCTTTTATACGGCATCCTCATCAATTCGGCCAATGAGGCATGCAATGTGGTCGCGGAACATATCGCCGGCTCCATGGATGCCTACGTGGAAATGATGAATCAAAGGGCCATGGAGCTGGGCTGTACGCATACGCATTTTGTCACGACCAACGGTCTGCACAGCGAGGACCATTATACCAGTGCCCACGATCTGGCGCTCATCGCACGGGCTTTTTTCTCCCATGAGATCCTGTGTACCATAGCGCGTACGCCGCGTTACGTGATCGAAGAAAACGACAGTCATATGGAACACAGTCTCCGGTCCAAGAACAAGCTCTATCCGGGGCAGGAATATGCGTATGAGGATCTGCTGGGCTCCAAGACCGGTTTTACCAGTAAATCCCGGCAGGCGCTGGTATCCTGTGCGCAGAAAGGCGAGATGCGCCTGATCTGCGTGATCCTGAAGGAGGAAACGCCCGCCCAGTATACGGATACCCTTGCTCTTTTTGAGTACGGTTTCTCTCATTTTTCAAAGGGAGGAGCGGAAGAGCTGGAGGACCGCTTCGCGATCCGTGATCCCGAATTCTTCGGAAGCGAATCCCTATTCGGAAGCACAGGTTCGCTGATGGAGATCGACCGCGGCAGCCATATCCTTTTGCCGGAAGGGATCACGGCGGGGATGCTGGATACGAACATCTCTTATGAAGCCCTGCCCAAGGACACGGTGGCGCGTATCGATTACAGCTATCACGGCGTTACCCTCGGAAGTACGGCCGTGCGTCTGAACAGTAAGGTGATCAGCCAGGATCTGTCGTCCATCAATGTTCTTGCCACGATGACGGACGGAAAAACCTACATCAATATCTATCATGTGCTGACCGTTCTTCTTCTGTCCGGTCTCGGCTTTGTCCTGCTCACACTGCTGTGGCGTCTGTTCCGGCTTGCGACCTCCCGTGTCGGAAAGATGAACAGTATACGGAAGCACCGGGGAGAGATGATCAAATCGCGATCCACTCTCAGAAAGAGTTTTCAAAGACATACCACATCACCGGTAAAGCGTCCTTCCGCAAGGAAAGACGAAGCGTTCTCGCCCCAGAGCGAACGAAGCCGGCGCTCCGTACAGCGTAACCGTGCGGAACAGCTTGAGGCACGCCGGCGCACCCACCGGCAGATCGTAAACTCGCAAAGGCAGGAACAGGAAACGAAGCGTGCCGCATTGAAAAGAAAACCGGTGAAACCCCACAGATCCCGGGAGATCTTCCGGGACAGATAAAAAGATCAGGAGTATTTACTGCAGAAGTTTTCGATCAGATGACGGCTGCGCTTAAAGCAGTCCAGCATCTTTTCCGAGAATACGCCCGCATCACCGCCCACGACCATGCTGTAGGCTTTGTCGGGATCAAAAGCGTCTCGGTATGGACGGTCGCTGATCAGTGAATCATATACATCCGCAAGCGATACGATCTGCGCTTCCACAGGGATCGCATCTCCGGCCAGATGATCCGGATAGCCGCTGCCGTCAAATTTCTCATGATGATGCCGGCAGATATTATAGCTGATCTGCACATATTCTTTATTCTGCAGCTCCTGGATCTGTTCGAGGATCTCGCAGCCGCGGGTCGTATGGCTTTTTACCACTTCAAATTCATCGGTTGTGAGCTTGCCCGGTTTCAGAAGGATCGAATCCGGGATCGTGATCATGCCGATATCATGCAGCGCAGAAGCACTTTCGATCACATCCACCGTCTCCGGAGCCAGATGATAATCCCTTCCGTAAAGGCTTACGGCAGCTTCCGCAAGGATACGTGAAATGCCCTTGATCTTTTTGATATGGGCATTGCTTTCCAGATTACGGAATTCCACGATACTGCTCATGACTTCCATAAGACGGTCATTCGTGGCTTTGAGTTCTTTGTTCTTTTCCTTGATCTGTGTGGTCTGCTGGCTGATGATGCTGCGCAGTTCGGCGCTCTTATGATAGAGCGCGATGGTATTTTTTACGCGCCCCACAACGATCTCCGGGGTGAAGGGCTTGAGGATAAAATCGCTGGCGCCGTTATCATAGCATTCTTTGACCAGTTCGGAATCCAGCTGGGTGGTCATCATCACGATGGGAATGTGCTGGGTCACGCCCTTGACCTTCAATACCTTTAAGAGCGCACGTCCGTCCACTACCGGCATATGCACATCCAGAAGAAGGACCGCCACATCCTGGTGGTTCTGCATCAGGAATTCCATGGCCTGCCGTCCGTTGGAAGTAACGGCTACGGTATAATCATCCTGAAACAGGCTCTTCAGAAAGTCCCTGTTTTCCTCATCGTCATCAGCGATCAGTATGGTGCTTCTTGCCATGATCCTGCCCTCACATTCGTATACTCTTTATACTAAGATATCTCCGCCGGAGGAGCCTCCCGAATCCGCAAGGCGGTCATAGGAGATCTCACGGCCTTTGCTGAAGAAGCGGGCTTTTACGATATCCTGCTTCAGTACACGGCTCACGCCGTTGATGACAAGCTTGGTATTTTCATAAGCAATGGTAGCGACGCTCACGAAGATCCTGGAGGCGTTGTTCAGCTCGACATCCTCTTCCTCTTCCATCTGGTTTAACGCGGCCATTTCCTTTTTCTGCTGTTCCAGCACATCCTGAAACTTAAGGTAGATCGGATTGGTACGTCCGTTGAGCGCGCCTACCTTGCGGAGTACGGTATTCATGCCTTCCCGTACCTTCTCCATTTCGGCGGCAAGTTCCTTACGTCTCCGGTAAAGCTCAGAAGTGCGCTCGCTCCTTTCGGAGGAATTACCTGCCTCCAGGGTGGTCTTGATCTGGAATTTATTTCCGACGGTGCCTGTTTCGATGCCGTTCTTTGCGCAGACACGTCCGCCGCAGATCATGGAACGCCGTCCTTTGGTGGTCACCTTATCTCCGCTGAAGACAGTACTGTTCAGGATATAATCCGCCTCGATGCTGCCGCCGGCGATGACATTGGCGTTTTCCAGGAAAGCCGAAACGATATTGCCGGCCGCCTCGATCTCGCCTTTATTGTCGGCGTTGACGCCCTTGCGCAGGATGATGTCCTTTCCGGACTTCAGTATGGCGCTTTCCACAAAGCCGTCCACGATGATGTCGCCGCCGGCCTGGATCACGGCGCTTTCCAGTACGTTGGCGCGGATATAGATATTGCCGTCAAATTTGATATTGTTTCCGTAACCGATATCTTCCTTGAACTCCAGCTGCTCTACGATATTGAGGATGCCGTTGTTCAGGCTGACATAGCCTTCCTTTTTAGAAACATAGGTAACGCCGTCGTCCAGGATGCGGATCTTTTCGAGGGAAAGCCTGGGAAGGTTGCGTCCGGTAGCGGTCAGCAGCTCCATGCCCTTGACGGTCTTTCCGGGCTTGCCGTGGGTGGCAGGATGATACAATGCGACCTTCTGCCCGGGCTGTATATAGCAGAACTGTTTCTGCGCCATGTAGTCCACGTTTCCGTCTTCGTCCACATGGGGGCCCATCTCATCGAGATCATCTACAAAATATTCATAAAAACCGTCTTCACCGGTAACGGGATATTCGCCCTTTGCTACGAGGATGGCTTCGCCTACCGGCAGTTTTCCGGGCTCACCCAGTTCCTGAAGGAGCAGTCCGTTTTCGATCCCGTAGATCCTGAGCAGTACCTCAAGGTTTTTCCGGCTGAATTTTTCGGGAAGCGGTTTTTTCAGCTGGATATAGGCGCTCATCAGCTTATCCATCGTATAGATGATGGCTTCGGTATCGGGATCGCGGACCTGAAAATCCATGTTGTCGGCGTTTCTGGCGTATTTTGCCTTTAAAAGCTCCTGACGCCTGCGCTGCATATCGGGAAGGGAATAGATCAGGCGGGCATAGCCGCTCACATCCAGTCCTTCCATCAGTCCCAGACGGATCTCACGCATCTGGCTGTCTTTGAAGTATTTGCTGCAGAACCAGGATACATCCAGCCCCTGTTCCAGTCCGATGCGGATCTCCCGCATCTGACGGAAGGTCAGCTCGGCACTGTCATAAAAGGAAACGTCCAGACCGCGCTGTAAGCCTTTTTCGATCTCGTCCAGCTGCGGGTAACCGTAGACGCTTTTATCGTATTCCTCCATGGAGTGTGTCGGAGCAGGCTTCACTTCGGGCGCAGCTGTCCCAGCAGAATCCAGAAGGATGGCTTCCTCGGTACCGAGGCTGTTCATCAGCTTCTGGTAAGCTTCTTCACTGCTGGCAAGGCTGTTTTCGTTTGTGCTTACGGCAGCCAGGCTTTCAACATCAACGGTCTCGCCGCTGTCCTGCTTGTTCTGGACCATATCCAGAAGATCCAAGAGGTCATCGCCGCCAAAGAGTCCGTCCAGGCTTTCTTCTTCCAGTTCTGCCATGCTTCCCCCAATGCTTCTGCAGAATGTGTGGGTTTATTGTTCCGAAATATCCTTAAAAAGTTCTTTTCCCGTTCTTTTATTGAGATAGGCTTTGAACTCCTCCAGCGGTGGATGTCCCGTGAAGCCGCCCTTCCAGAGGAGCTGTACGTGTGTGGCCATCCCTTCTTCCCTTAAGTAGAGCAGAAGGAGTTCATCGGTCTCTTCCGCCTCCGTGATCGTGCCGTACTTAAAGTAAAAAGAAGTGGTATTTACACGGACATGGATACGGTCGCTGTCGAAGCTGACGATATTGACAACGGCTTTGCCATGCTCGTCCTGAAGCTGCCGGTAATGCAGCCATTCCCGCAAACGGTAGCCAAGGAAGAAGATCCTGCGGAAACGGAGTTTTTTATACCGGCTCCGATAATACTCCTTATGCAGCTTCCGGGTCAGTATGAAACGGTTTTCATAGATCTGCTTGGCCATGAATTATAGTACCACATATTATAACACAGCTTGGTTAACATTACCATTATTATTTTTACGGCGGGAAAGCTCTGCTTTCTTGCATTTTGTCATTCTTTAAGGTATATTCTATCATATATGAATACGAAAGCGCTACATATTCTTGAATTCGATAAGATCTGTGAGATCCTCTCGCAGTACTGCGGCAGTGAACCCGCAAAAAAGATGTGCGGAAGCCTTCGTCCTTCCGGGGACGCCGGCTGGATCGAAACAGCGCAGAAACAGACGCAGGATGCTTTTTCACGTATACTGAAAAGCGACCGGCTTTCTTTCGGTACCAATTTCGATGTACGTCCCATGCTGAAGGAAGCCACGATCGGACGGCCTCTGGGGATGGGCGAATTTCTGAAGCTTGCCCGTCTGCTGCAGCTTGTGGCGGATCTGTCGGAATACGGAAAGCAGACTGCAGTTGAAGAAGGGGACAGCCTGACGGAATTCTTTGACAGGCTGGAGCCTCTGGAACTGCTGCGCAAAGAGATCGAACGCTGCATCCTCTCCGAGGAAGAAATGAGCAATGATGCCTCTCCGGAGCTGAAGCGCATACGCAGTTCCTATGCCGTGATCGGCGGTCGTATCCACCGGCAGCTGAATACGATGGTGAACCAGAGTCTGCGTACTTATCTGCAGGACGCCGTGATCACCCAGCGTGACGGCCGCTATTGCATCCCTGTCCGTGCCGAATACAAGTCCCAGGTTCCGGGTATCGTTCACGACCGCTCCGACCGGGGATCCACCTTCTTTATCGAGCCGGCGGCCATCGTGGAGCTGAACAACCAGCTGAACGAGCTGCATCAGGCCGAGGACGAGGAGGTCCGCCGCATCCTGGCGGCGCTGACGCAGAAGGTCGGAACGGAAGCTGAGATCATAGGGGAAGACCAGCATACGATAACAAGGCTGGATTTCATCTTCGGAAAGGCAAAATATGCACTGGCCCTGAATGCCACGCGCCCGGTCTATAACACGGAGAAAAAAGTAAAGCTCCGCGGCGCCCGCCATCCGCTCATCGAAAAGAGCCGTGTGGTCCCCATAGATGTGAGCCTCGGGGATGCTTTTGACCAGCTGATCATCACCGGCCCCAATACCGGCGGCAAGACCGTGAGCTTAAAGACCGTAGGACTGCTCTGCCTCATGGGGCAGGCAGGACTGCATATACCGGCGAAGGACCGTTCGGAGCTCTCGCTTTTTGACGAAGTATTTGCCGATATCGGTGACGAGCAGAGCATCGAACAGAGCCTGTCCACCTTTTCCTCGCATATGCAGAGCATCGTCCATATCCTGAAAAAAGCCGGACCCGACAGTCTGGTGCTTTTTGACGAGCTGGGAGCGGGTACCGACCCCACCGAGGGCGCCGCTCTGGCCATGGCCATACTGGAGCGCCTGCACGGACGGGGAATACGCAGTATGGCAACGACGCATTACAGCGAGCTCAAGCTTTATGCCCTTTCCACCCCGGGGGTGGAAAACGCCTGCTGTGAGTTTGACGTGGAGAGCTTAAGTCCGACTTACCGCCTTCTGATCGGCGTTCCGGGAAAGAGCAATGCTTTTGCGATCTCGCGCCGTCTGGGACTGCCCGAGGAGATCATAGAGGAGGCCGGAAAGCATATCAGCAGCGAAGACGAACGTTTTGAGGATGTGATCGGCGATCTGGAGGCGAGGCGGCTCCTTCTGGAACAGCAGCAGGATGCGCTGGAAGAGGAAAAGCGCGCGCTGGAAAAACGCGTAAGGGAATTCTCGGAGAAAGAGGAAAAATTCAATATCCAGAAGGATAAGATCTTAAGCAGCGCAAGGGAAGAAGCGAGGGATCTGCTGCAGGAAGCAAAGGATGTGGCGGATGAAACGATACGCGCCTTTCATAAACAGGGGAAGGACATGCGTATCGATACGATGGAGAAAAAGCGGAGCAATGTACGGGAATGGCTTTCCAAACAGGACGAAGCTATCTATCGTGATACGCTGAAGAGAAAGAGCAGCGACAATAAGAGTGAGGCGGGAGCGGCGTTAAAGCCCTCCGAAGCCGTGCCCGGAACGGCGGTGCATATCCTTTCCATGGATGTGGACGGGACCATACTGAGCGCACCGGATAAAGACGGTATCGTGCAGGTGCAGGCCGGGATCATCCGCAGCCGCGTGCCTCTTGACGAGCTGGTCAAGACCGATGCCGCACCGCAGGAGAAGCAGCTGAAGAAAACGGCCCGCCCGCTGGATCTGTCCAGGGCGGCCAACGTGAGTGCGGAGATCAATGTGATCGGCTGTACCGTGGATGAGGCGATCTCGCGCATTGACAAATATCTGGATGATGCATACCTGAGCCATGCGGAAAAGGTGCGCATCGTACACGGCAAGGGAACGGGTGCGCTCCGCAAGGGGATCCATGATTACCTGCGTTTCAATCATGTCGTAAAACACTATGAACTGGCGTCCCACGGAGAAGGGGATGCCGGCGTGACGATCGTTTCCTTCAAATGACCAAAGGAGCATAAAAGATGGCGGAAAAACAAAAGATACTGATCGTGGATGACGACCGTAACATCGCGGATCTGATCAGTCTGTACCTGACCAAGGAGTGTTTTGAGACCCGGATCGAAGGCGATGGCGAGGCGGCCCTGGCGGCGATCTCGGACTGGGAACCGGATCTGATCCTTCTGGATCTGATGCTTCCGGGGATCGACGGCTACCAGGTGTGCCGTGAAGTGCGTTCCAATTCCATGGTACCGATCATCATGCTTTCGGCCAAGGGAGAGGTCTTTGACAAGGTCCTCGGGCTGGAGCTGGGCGCCGATGATTATATGGAAAAACCCTTCGATTCCAAGGAGCTGGTCGCCCGTGTCAAAGCGGTACTGCGCCGCAGCCGCAGCAGTGCGGCGCCTGTGGCCGAAGAAACGACGGAAGCAAACGAAGAGCTGCGTTTCCCGGATCTGGTCATCAACCGCAGGAATTATAGCGTGATCTGTATGGGTCAGCGTCTGGACATGCCGCCGAAGGAACTGGAGCTGCTCTATTATCTGGCCAGTTCGCCCAACCGTGTATACAGCAGGGAGCAGCTGCTGGATCAGATCTGGGGCTACGATTACATGGGTGATACCCGTACCGTGGATGTTCATATCAAGCGTATCCGTGAAAAGATCGGCGATCATAAGGACTGGAAGATCACGACTGTCTGGGGGCGGGGCTACCGTTTTGAAGTGAATTGAAAAAGACCCTGTATCTGAAACTGATAATCGCATATCTGATCTTTGGTGTTTTCGGGCTGATCGTCGTTGTAACCTTCATGCAGCAGATGACGGAAAACCGCCTGCGCCAGAATAAGGCGGAGGAACTGTACCGCGTTGCAACCGTTCTGTCCGAGGAGGATGCCCTGCGTCTGTACAAAAACGAGACTTCGCTGGCCAGCGTAAAAGAACGCCTGGATTCTTACGCCCGGATGCTGGATGCACGTCTGCAGATCCTGAATCCTTCCGGTCTTGTGGTGGTGGATTCCGCATTCCCGGTGGATGTGGACAACCCGTCGACCGTCGAAGGCTTCGATATGACGATGCTGAACGGGTCTTTTTTTTCCGTAGGAAATTTTTACGGACAGTTTAAGGAAGACTGGCTTTCGGTGGCGGCTCCGGTCACCATGGGTTATGCGGTGCGCGGGTATGTACTGGTGCATTACAGGGCATCCGCACTGCGATCCACCACAAACCATCTGCTGGATATCGACTACATCCTTCTGCTGGTATTATTTCTGCTTTCCCTGATCATCCTGATCTTTTTTACCGAGCTCATCTATATGCCGCTGCGGCGTATCATACACGCCACGGAGGAATATGCCGCTGGAAACCTGCGCTATCCGATGCCGGTGGAGAGCGATGATGAGATCGGTTATCTGGCGGCATCCCTGGCTTATATGGCGCAGGAGCTTGCCAAGGGCGAGGATAACCAGAAACATATCGTGGCAAATGTCTCCCACGATTTCCGTTCGCCGCTCACCTCCATCAACGGCTATCTTACGGCCATGCAGGACGGGACGATACCGCCGGAGCAGTATCCGAAATATCTGGATATCGTGCTTAACGAGACGGACCGGCTGATCAAACTGACCAATAATCTTCTCACCTTAAATAATCTGAACACCCAGGGGATGATCCTGGAAAAGAGCGTTTTTGATATCAATGCGGTGATACGGCGTGTGGTCTCCACCTTTGAAGGAAGCTGCCGGGAAAAGCGCATCGCGATGGAGCTTTCGCTGACCGGGGAGAACCTTCCCGTTAAGGCGGATCTGACCCGTATCCAGCAGGTGCTTTATAATCTGATCGATAATGCGATCAAATTCAGTCATCACAATTCCGTGATCAAGCTGGAGACCAGGGAGAAATACAGCAAGGTCTTTGTCTCCGTTAAGGACAGCGGTATCGGTATCCCGAAGGAGAGCGTTCCCCTGGTCTTTAACCGTTTCTATAAGTCCGACATTTCCCGCGGCAAAGATAAAAAAGGGACAGGCCTTGGCCTGTCCATCACAAAGGAGATCATCCGCGCCCACGGTGAGAACATCAATGTGATCAGTACCGAAGGCGTGGGGACCGAATTCATTTTTTCCCTGCCACTCGCCGATGAATCCGCCGAATGAGTGAGATGACGAAAAGCAGCGCAACGATACTGCCGCCGATGAGGATATAAAGCTTCCAGTCGGTTTTCGGACAGGCGATGCAGTAGATCGCGTGACTGCCCTGCATTTCAACCTGCAGGTAGGAACCGCGTTTCAGGGATTCCGCTTTTACCCATTTTCCACCGGCATACTGCCACAGTTCCACATTTTCTTCTCCATAGGGTTCGTATAAGCGCAGAGGGAAGCTGACCGTTCCGTCGGAAACAAAGCTGTCTACATTCACCTCATAGCAGATATGAGCCAGATAGCCTGCTTCCTCAAAGGACGGGGTGCCGACGGGACGGACCGAGAGCGTTGCCTTGTTGTCGAATTCCCGGTCGATCAGAGCCAGTTTTTTGCCGCTCAGTTCATCTGCGGCGTCGCTCTCCAGGACACGTACGCTGTCGACGTATTCCGCCGTGATGACCAGATTGCCGCAGACCGTATCCCAGGGGAGTTCGGGCCAGACACCGTAGAAGCCTTCTTTTGCGGGGATCTCGGGATACTCGATCGAGGAGACGGGATCGCCGTAATTTACCTGCTTTGCACCGAGATACTTATCGCCCACACGGAAGCTTACGGTCAGATAGCGGAATTCCGCAGGAGTGCCGGGACTGCGCAGAAGCTGCTGGTAAGTGATGCGGGCGGCGCGGTCCAGATAACTGATCTGGTCGATACCGTAGAGCTGTTCGCTCACATAATGGTTGCCGTTCAGTTCCGAAAGCTCCGGCTCACGCGTATCCTCGTTGATACGGATCTGGCCGGCGATGGCGCCGCAGCGGCTTTCATAGGACTGGACCATGGGCATCGAATAACAGCCGCTGATGGTACTGCCGAAGCCGGCGATGCCGCCTACGTAATCGTGTCCGGAAAGGGAGCAGAGCACGTAACAGTCACGGATCGTGGAGAGGGATTCTCCGGCGATGCCGCCTACATAATTACCGTCCGTGCTCTCTACGTAACCGTAGCCGCAGCTTTTCACGATCACACCGTTACGCATGAAGCCGACAACGCCGCCGGCTCCGTCGGTCTTGGCGGTGATATAACCGCGGTTGATACAGTTGACCAGCACATTCTGGGTGGTGTAACGGCCGCTTAAGTTGACATTTGCCGTACCGGCGGCGTTTTCTTCGGGATCCTCCTCGTCGATGGCCATGGAGCCGCTGATGCCGCCGATATTGATATCGCCGCGTATCACGCCGGAGTTGGTGCAGCCGCTGACTCTTCCCAGGGTGATCTCGTCCAGCTCGGCATCCGAGATGTCGGCGTAGATGCTCTCGTCGGCTTTTCCGGTCAGGGAATCCACCTTGGTCTCGACTTTTTTATAGATCGAATCCATCTTGTCGTTGATGGCACGCAGCTGGTCGTTCACCTCTGCGGTATATTCCGAGCTGTGCGTGCCCAGACTGGCCATGGTGCCGCTCATGGCATCCAGCTGTCTGTGGATCGTATCCATATTGTTTTCCCATTCCGCATCCACCTTCACCATGGCCAGATCCGGCTGGGCGTTCAGGTAGGCGTTGATGGATTCCAGCGCATCCTGGGCCTGGTTGGCGGACTGCGACGCGCTGTCCAGCGCATCCATGGCTTCGCGCACATCCTGACTGCTTTCGGAAGCGCCTTCTTTTGCATAAGGGGCGTAAAGCGTGGTCAGTTCGGCCATATCCGCGGCAAGCTTTGCCATGATTTCACTCTGGCGCAGCAGCTCGGCCTGACGGTTGGTGGTGACATAGTAGTAGCCGTATTCGTCGGCTTCACCGTTGCCCGGCAGATCTTTGACAGCCGTACCGCTGATATCATTACCGCTGACACTGATCCCGGGAAAATCTTTGGACAGGGTGACCCAGGCTTCCCCGTGGAGGAGGTAATGACTTTTATTCTGTAATTCAAACCAGCCCTCGTCCGCAGCCACTTCCGTGTAGCCTTCCGCAGCTTCGATGTAGGCCGGCAGGACGCCGGAATCATCTGCGGAATGTACCCAGAGCCCGCCGTTTGCGGTCTTTCGGGGAATCTGCAGGTCCTTTAATTCCTCGGAAAGCTGATCGATCTCGTTTGTCAGAAATTCCACCCGCGCGCGTTCTGCTTCGGTCATACGGGCTTTGGCGTCCAGATCATCATTGGCTTTCCTAAGTTTGTCTACCGTATCGTTGGCGCTGTCCCCGGCATCGCCGACATTACCGGTCACGTTGGGCATCTCGTTCAGCACGTAGCTCATACGCCGGCTGGCTTCATTGATCACTTCCATATTGGAATTCATATAATTGCCGGCCTGCTCCGCCATGCGGTCGCCTACGGCGACCGTGGTATCGGCCTGGCTCCGGAGGGCCTGCAGGTCCGCACGTACCGCTGCGTTATCCTCGTCCATCATGGTCAGCAGTTCGTCAACCATTCCGTGCAGTTCCTCCACGTCGGAGCTGACGGTGTCCTTATCCGTCAGTTCGATATAGGGCTCCATCTGTCCGACAATACCGCCCACATCCTTGCGGCCGAGGACGAGGCCGCGGTTTGTGCAGTTGCTGACGGTGCCGCTCTGCCGCCCGATGATGCCGCCGATGTTGTAGCCGGTGTGTTCATACCCGACGGTACCTTCATTGCTGCAGCGGATCACGGCGCCCCGGGAGTAACCGGCAATGCCGCCGGTATCCACGCCGGTCTGCAGCCGGGCTTCCGTTGTTTCATCCCGCCCGGTCAGGTCATCCAGGATATTGCCGCTCATGGCATCATCCGCTTCGACCCATTCGACGCTGGAGTTCAGGTCGCCCAGGTTTTTGCAGCCGTAGATCATCCCGTAGTTTTTCCCGCAGATACCGCCGGTAAAGTAATAGCCGTCGATATTGCCCTCGTTTACACAGTCGAAAAGATTGCCGTCCGAGAGATTGATCCCGGCGATCCCGGCCGTTTCGCTGCGTCCGTGGATGCGTCCCTTGAAGGTGCAGTTGCTGACGGTGCCGTTGTTGATCCCGACGATGCCGCCGGTCACCTGCTGTCCGCCGGCTGCCTGGATATGAGCCGAAACGGTCAGGTTTTCCACCAGCGCATCTTTCTCCAGATAGCGGAAGAAAGCCGTCACATAACCGTCTCCTTCATAGGAATAACCGGTGATGCTGTGCCCCTGTCCGTCAAAATGCCCGTTAAAGATCGGGATGGAGGTGAAATCCGAGCTGTTTAGGAAGATGTCGCTCTCAAGGACCACTTCCTTGTCCACGGACCAGGCGTCGTCATGACAGTTTTCCGCAAGATCCTCCAGATCCGCGGCGCTGTGCAGTACAATGCGTTTCCGTTCGTTCTCTGCACTGCTTTCCGACACACTGTTTTCGGAAACAGCCGCATCATCCTCCGGTGCGGCGGAGACACGTAAGGGTATGGCTGTCGAATTCAGCAGGAGCGCGCATCCTGTGATAAATGTGATAAAGCGTTTCATCAGGCTTCACCTCCTTTGCCGTTTTCCCTGTCATAGCTTTCGGGTGCATCAAGGAAGACAGGAGCTTCCGTCTCGTCGGCCTTGCTGAGTTTTCCCATACGCACGATGGCGCTCACGTCGCCGCGGACCAGTGCATGCATCTCACCGATGACAAAGCCGTTGACACTGCCGTTTACCAGTCCGTCCACACGTACCAGTCCGCTGCCTTTGTCGATCTTTAAGGGGACCGATACCTTGAAGCTGGTGCGCTCGATGACTTTTTCCCCGATCAGGAGGATCTGTGGCAGGACAAACATGACGAGGAAGATCGAGATGACCGTACCCCGGAAGATGCACTGACCGATCCCGCAGATCGCGCCGTCGGAGGTGAGCTGTCCGATAAAATACCCTGCAAGAGCCATCATCGAACCGCTGGTTATGATCGTGGGAAAAGCAAAGTTCAGTGTTTCGATCATGGCCTGTTTCTTGGGCATGCTGTCCTTGATCTCCATGAAGCGTCCCGAGATCACGATGGCGTAGTCGATATTGGCACCCATCTGGATCGAGGAGACGATCAGATAACCCAGGAAGAAGATGTTCTGCTCGAGCAGAGCCGGGAAGGCAAAGTTTGCCCAGATGGCGCCCTGGATCACCGCGATCAGCAGCACCGGCATGCCGGCACTCTTGAAGGTAAAGAGCAGCACAACCAGCACGGCCAGGATGGAGACCACGGAAACCACTGTATTATCCCGTGCAAAGGTCTTGTTCAGATCATACTGGCTGGTGGATTCGCCGGCGACCAGCACATCGTCGCCGTAGTATTTTGCCGCGATCTCATGCATCTCGTCCAGAAAGGCAAAGGTCGCGTCTCCTTCCTGCGGCAGGGTCAGGTAGACCAGCGCGCGGCTGTAGTGTTCGCCTTGCAGCTGATCCTTTGCCATCTGCATCTTGGTGTGGGCATCGGAGAGGGTTTCGTACATCTCGTCATCGAGCGTCACGTAACCTTCCTCCACTTCTTCATACAGGAACATGATGATATCGATCAGCGGGATCGCATAGGAGCTGCGGCCGTTGATGAGTTTTGCATAGTTTTTGTCATCCACGGCGTAAGCCATATACAGAAGCTGGGCCACTTCGTAATCCAGATCCAGCAGTTCGGAAAGCTGTCTTGCCGTCAGGCGGTCGGTCAGCATATAGCCGTTCATGGCTTCGGTGTTGGACAGTCCCTGGCAGTGATCCACTTCCGTCCGGTGTTCCAGTTCGTTTAAGAGTTTCTTTTCCTTTTCATAATCCCCGGCAGGTACTACCAGCGCCACAAAGTTGCTGTCGCCGAAGCTTTCGTCCATCATCTCATCCGCGATCTGCGCAGAGTTCTTTACCGGCGTTTCGATCCGGGAATAGCCGTAAACATAAGGTGTTCGCTGAGAGAGTATTGCAGCACCCACCATGATGACCAGAAAGATGAGGGGCACCACATGGCGGGTATGAAAATCGATCTTTCCTACAAAAGAGATCTTCGGTACAAAATCCTTATGCCTCGTTTTGTCCATGGCCTTGCCGAAGAGCATGATCAGACCGGGCATGAGAAGGAAGACCGAAAAGAGGCTGAAAAAGATCGCCTTGATCAGACACACTGCCATATCCTGGCCGATGCCGAACTGCATGAAGAGCATGGCGACCAGACCGCCGATGGTAGTGAGGGAGGAGGAGGAGATCTCGGGGATCGCCTTGGAGAGCGCAATGATATCGGCTTCGCGGATATCAAGGGTCTGGTGTTCCTCTTTATAGCGGTTACAGAAGATCACGGCGTAGTCAATGGACAGCGCCAGCTGCAATACCACCGTCACGGAGTCGGAGACAAAGGAGATGGTTCCCAAAAGATAATTGGTACCGCTGGCCAGCACTGCGGAAGCACCGAAGGTTAAAAGGAGCACCGGTACTTCGGCCCAGGTACTGGAGGTAAACATCAGCACGCTTACCACGATGATGGCCACGATGACGCTGACCACCTGCATCTCCGACTGGATCTGCTCCGCCGTGGCGTCGCCCATGCTTGTGGAAACAAAAAGGTCGTAGTCTTTCAGCCTTTCCTTGATCTTATCCAGGGCTTCCAGAGCCTGCGGATCCGTTTCCGGATAGGCAAAGACGATCTCGAACAGGGCCGAGAAGTTATTAAAATGGGAAGGGCTGTTGTCAAAGCTGAGCATATAGACATCATCCCGTTTCCCCAGTTCATCGGCCAGGTCTTTTGCTTCATCATAGGTAATGTTCATGACCATCACCCTGGCAGTGCCGTAGGTGATGAATTCCTCTTCCATGCGGTCCAGTCCACGGGCTGTCTCGGAGCTGTCCGGCAGATAAGCCGAAAGGGCGTTTTCCACCTTGACCCAGCGGGCGGCGATCAGTGAAAAGATGATCGCGATCCCGAACAATAAGAAAAAGAGGTTCCGCCGGTCCACGATGAAGGTCGCTACCCTGATCATCGCTGAAGGCTTCTCCTCCATGCGCTGTTCTTTTTCTTCCATTATTAAATATCGCCTCTTTCCTTAAGTCAAATACTCATCCTGCAATAGTTGTGAAACGCCATTATATACCTGTTGAAATAAAAAGGCAAGCCTGATTTGGACCAGAGGTCCTTTCCAAAAAATGTGATTTTATATTCCGCCGCTCGCTTATGCGGATCGAAGCCTTTCTTTAATACTTGAAAACTGCGCCGTGGAGGGGTAGAATAGGTGGCGCATAAATGCCCATATAACAAGGATGTCAGGTCCGGAACCGGATCGGAAAGACAGAAATAATACCGGAAAGGGGAAAAAGATATGGCAACGAAAGCACAGGGTATTTCGGCAAAACAGCTGAAGGATATGAGCCGGGACTTCAATGCGGACAGGGCAAACCTGCTGGCGGCGAATGCGGCGTTCAAAAACGGGATCATGGAGGCGGCGACGGATTACCGGGCGGCAGGAAAGCTTCCGTTTACCTTTAATGTGGATCTGAAACAGGGCAAGATCACAGATCAGAAGAGCAGCGGACGCTGCTGGATCTTTTCTGCCCTGAACACCTTCCGCTACGAGATCATAAAGAAATATAAACTGGAAAGCTTCGAGCTGTCGCAGAACTACATGTTCTTCTATGACAAGCTGGAGAAGGCCAACTATTATCTGGAGAGCATCTTAAAGACAGTTGACGAGCCGCTGGACGGCCGTCTGTACTGGTTCATCAATTTCGATCCGCTCTGCGACGGCGGTCAGTGGGATATGCTGGTGAACCTTGTGGAAAAATACGGCGTGGTCCCGAAGGAGGCGTTTCCGGATGCCAGGGGAGCCGAGGCTTCCCGCTGGTTCGACCAGTATCTGAGCACAAAGCTGCGCGAGGACGCCATGGTGCTGCGCGAGCTTTCAAAGGGCGGGACGAAGCCGGCAGAGCTTCAGAAGAAAAAGGCGGAGATGATCGGGGAATTTTACCGTATGCTTTGCATCTCTCTGGGCGAGCCGCCGAAGAGCTTCGATCTGTGCCTGCGGGATAAGGATGATAAAGTGACGCAGGAGTTCGGCATCACGCCGCAGGAATTCTTTAAGAAATATGTGGGGATGAAGCTGGATGATTATGTATCCGTGATCCATTCGCCCACAAAGGACAAGCCTTACGGAAAGATGTTTACCGTGAAGTTCCTCGGAAATGTCGTGGAAGGGCGTCCGGTCAGCTATCTGAATCTGGAGATGGACCGCATCAAAAAGGCCGTGATCCGTCAGCTGAAGGACGGCCATCCGGTATGGTTCGGCTCCGACTGCAGCAAATTCGGTGCGCGCAAGGAAGGGATCTTTGACCGCGATACCGCAGCCGTGGAACAGCTCTTCAACGTGAAGTTCCATTTCACCAAGGAACAGTCCCTGATCTACGGAGACAGCATGATGAACCATGCGATGGTGCTGCTGGGCGTGAACCTCGACGAAAAGGGAAAATCCGAGCGCTGGCGCATCGAAAACAGCTGGGGCAAAGACGCCGGCCATGACGGTTACTATGTGGCAAGCGACAGCTGGTTTGATGACTATGTATATCAGGTGGCCGTGAACAAAAAGTATCTGGATGCGGCGGCAAAGAAGCTCCTCGGGCAGAAGCTCATCGAACTGGAGCCCTGGGATCCCTTCGGAACGCTGGCAGACTGAATCCTTTCACAGCAGGCGGGCAGGGGATGGCGATTCTCCTGCCCTTTTTTCAGGATCAAAAGCGGAGACGGTCCCGGAATAACGGGTACTTGACGGAAAGTAAGGCAAAACGTATAATTGCGGATATATTCGCAGAAAACAGCAGACAGTACGGAGGAATGGAAGATGTATCGCAAGGTTGCCAAAGATCAGAACTTTGTAGCCAGGGAAAAAGAAGTAGAGCAGTTCTGGAAAGATAAGGATATCTTCCGCAGGAGCATCAAAGAGAGGGAAGGCTGCCCTACCTACATGTTTTATGACGGACCGCCTACGGCCAACGGCAAGCCGCATATCGGTCATGTGCTGACGCGCGTCATTAAAGACATGATCCCGAGATACCGTACGATGAAGGGAAATATGGTTCCCCGTAAGGCCGGCTGGGATACCCACGGTCTGCCGGTGGAGATCGAGGTGGAGAAGGAACTGGGCCTGGACGGAAAGGACCAGATCGAAGCCTACGGTCTGGAGCCTTTTATAAAGAAGTGTAAGGAGAGCGTCTGGAAATACAAGGGTATGTGGGAGGACTTTTCCTCGACCGTAGGTTTCTGGGCGGACATGGACGATCCTTACGTGACCTATGATGATAATTACATTGAGAGCGTCTGGTGGGCCTTAAAGGAGATCTGGAACAAGGAACTCCTCTATAAGGGCTTCAAGATCGTTCCCTACTGCCCTCGCTGCGGCACGCCGCTTTCCGCACAGGAAGTGGCGCAGGGCTATAAGGATGTGAAGGAACGCAGCGCGATCGTGCGTTTCAAATGCAAGGGCGAGGATGCCTATATCCTGGCCTGGACCACGACGCCCTGGACCCTGCCTTCCAACGTGGCACTCTGCGTAAACCCGAAGGAGAGCTACAGCAAGGTTAAGGCTGTGGATGGAAATACCTATTATATGGCAGACGCGCTGCTCCATACCGTGCTGGACCAGCTGCTGACCAAGGAGGATAAGGAAGCAGGCAAAGCATCCTTTGAAGTGCTGGAGAGCTTTAAAGGTACGGATCTGGAGCGGAAGGAATATGAGCCGCTTTACGACTGTGCCCGCGCAGCTGCGGAAAAACAGAAGAAAAACGGCTTTTACGTGGTCTGCGACGAGTATGTCACGATGACCGACGGTACCGGTATCGTACACATCGCACCGGCTTTCGGTGAAGACGATGCGAATGTGGGCCGCAAGTACGACCTGCCTTTCGTGCAGATGGTGGATGAGAGCGGTCATATGAAGGAAGAAACTCCTTTTGCCGGCATGCGCTGCAAGCCTACCGAGAAGGAGATAAAGGCAGGCGCGGTGAGCGCGGATCCCGAGGTGCTGAAGGATCTGAGCGCACGTAAACTCCTTTTTGCGGCGCCGAAATTTGAACACAGCTATCCGCACTGCTGGCGCTGCGATACGCCGCTGCTCTATTACGCGAGAGAGAGCTGGTATATCCGCATGACGGCGGTGAAGGAAAATATGATCCGCAACAACAACAAGATCCACTGGATCCCCGAGAGCATCGGCAAGGGCCGTTTCGGAGACTGGCTGGAGAATCTTCAGGACTGGGCGATCTCCCGTAACCGTTACTGGGGCACCCCGCTGAACATCTGGGAGTGCGAATGCGGCGAGTTCCATTCCGTCGGAAGCCGTGCCGAGCTGGCCGAACTGGCCGGCGATCCCAAGGCGGCCGAGGTGGAGCTGCACCGTCCTTATATCGATGAGGTGACTTTCCCCTGCCCGAAGTGCGGCAAAACGATGCACCGCGTGCCCGAGGTGATCGACTGCTGGTTTGATTCCGGCGCCATGCCTTATGCGCAGCATCATTATCCTTTCGAGAATAAGGAGCTTTTTGAAGCGCAGTATCCCGCGCAGTTCATCAGCGAAGCCGTGGATCAGACAAGAGGCTGGTTCTATTCGCTGCTTGCGGAATCGACG
>JAEELW010000085.1 GCA_016282915.1 Lachnospiraceae bacterium
CCAGTCCTTTCAGGGACGGTTGCCAGAACCACCATTGTAAGACTTAATTCAACTTTTCGTAAGTGGAACTTAGGGGTATAGGCTGTAAGAGTAAGTTCTATTCAAAGGTAGGGAAAGTGGAATTTACATTTTCACTTCACAACGAATATTGTATACCATGCTTTTCCTTGTACAGTAAGGGACGAGGTGGTATAATAAAACGTCTGAAAAGACGAAGGGGACAAAGGCGGAGCGGCGAATGGAAAGCCCGGATCCGGACGGAGTAAGGGGAAAGGAAAGAGAAGGATGCAGGAAGGACAGCTGAAGCCGGGCGAGCTGTTTGAAGGAAAATACGAGATCATTCAGGTGATCGGCGCCGGAGGTATGGGCGCTGTATATATGGCCAGAGAAAGCGGCAGCGGCCGGATCTGTGCCGTAAAGGAACAGATCCTGAAGGCATATGAGAGAGAGCGGATCCGCACCGAGATCAATATCCAGAGCAGACTGGATCATCCCGCACTGCCGAAGCTCTATTCGGTGATCGAAAAAGAAGAACGTATCTACATCGTGATGGAATATATCCGCGGTGTCACACTGGCGGAGCTGATCGACAGGGAAAAAAGTTTTCCTGAGGAAAGGGTACGGCGCTGGGCCCTGCAGCTCTGCGATATACTGCGTTATCTGCACAATCTTCCGCAGCCCGTAGTTTACCGGGATCTGAAGCCGTCCAATATCATGATCGGTCCGCAGGACGAACTGCATCTGATCGATTTCGGTATCGCAATAGAATACAGGGACTGGAACAATCCCGATCGGGCGGTGATGCTGACCCGTGGTTATGCTGCTCCGGAGCAGTATGACAGCCGTTATGCCTCGGATGCGAGGACGGATCTGTATTCTCTGGGGGTAACACTCCACTATCTGCTTACGGGGAAAAAACCGACGGAAGCCCCCTATGTGTTCCGGAGGATACGCAGCTATGATAAAAAGCTTTCCCGGGCCATGGAGGAGATCGTACGGTGCTGCCTGCAGCCCAGGCCGGACCAGCGCTTTGAAAGTGCAGACGCGCTGTATACCGCGCTTTCGGATATTGATGCAAGGGAGCGTTCCATACGCAGAAAACGCCTGGCGATGGCACTGGCAGGAGTGCTTTCCCTGCTGATACTCATCATGGTCCTGACCCTACTTGGCATCTCCCTTAAGAAAAAGAGGGAAGAACGGATCGAAGCGTATTATACACTCCTCGATGAAGCAGATGATGCGCTGCTGGGCGGAGATTTTGACAGAGCGGAGGGGCTGCTTCGGGAGGCTTCGGAGCTGGAGCCGGAGGCGGAGGATGCGGATATCCGCATGCTGGGCGTCTATTTCGGCGAAGGGCGTTATGATGAGGCTTTTGCCTATGTGAGCGATGAACTGCTGGATCGTTACCCCGACCTGTACGGAAACCGTATGTTCCTGGAATATATGGTTAAACTCTATACGGCAGTCGGTGATACGGAAGAAGCGGATTATTATATGGAAAAGATCGAGAAACTGGGAGAAGAATGAGATGAAAAAAACCAATCTGATCTCGCTGATCATTTTGATCCTGGCCCTGGGTGCGGCGGTGGCCGGTCTGTCTCTGGCAGCCGGAGGAGGAAGTGCTGCCGGGCGGGCGGAAATGAGTGCGGAGGATCATCTTGCAAGGGCAAAGCTTTACGTGGATCAGGAGGCATACGGAAAGGCGGTCGTGAGTTTCCGTAAATCCCTGGATCTGGGCGGAGAAGCTGAGACCTGCCTGCGCGGTCTGGCCGAATGTTATGAAAAGATGGATTATCATGACGATGCGGCAGATGCCTACCGCGAAATGGAGGATAAAGGCCTTGCCGGGGAAGAGGATATACTGGAACACGCATCGATCCTTTTGAGTGAGAAAAAACTCGAGGATGCAAAAGAGCTGATCGCAAAGCATCAGGATGCAAAAGATCCGGAATTTGGCCGGCTTTATGATCAGATGTCCACAGAAGCACCGCGTTTTAAACGTCAGGGCGGAACCATACAGGAATATTGTATCCTGTATGCGGAAGAATTACCGGAAGGATACAGCCTTTATTATACGGTAAACGGAAAAGAGCCGGACCGGAATGCGCTGCTTTATACGGAGAAAGGGATCGTGCTTTCCTATCCGGATACGGTGATACGCGCAAAAACCTACAGCAGTCTGGGATATGAAAGCGAGGTCGCTGAGCTGCATTTTATGGTCGATGTGCCTGTAGAAGAGGTGGATCCTCAAAAGAAGATCAGTCTTGTCCGTCGTATTGCTTCGAATGCATTGAAGAAAAACTACGATGATATAGTGTACAATTACGAACTTGCACAGCTCCGTAAACTCTATATCATCGGGGATTATATAGTGAACACGGAACCGGGCAGCTACGTATTCCATAAAGGTGCATACGCTTACAATTCAAATGACAGTGATAATACATACCGTGGAAAAGTGGATCTCTCCGTGCTGCGTTATATGCCTTACCTGCAGACCCTGGCAGTCTGCAATTGTGAGATCGGGGATCTGACGCCCGTATCGGAGCTGAAGGAGCTCAGGGAACTGTCATTGCTCAATGACGGACTGGAAGATATTTCGGCCCTTTCGAATCTGACAGGACTGAGAAAGCTGGCACTGGGCTGGAACGAGCTGACGGACGTGAGCAGTCTGTCCCGTCTTACGGAGCTGGAAAGCCTGGGGTTGTGGAATAACAGACTGGAGGATCTGTCCCCGCTCCGGGGAATGTCAAAGCTGTCCTGTCTGGATGTTGCCGGGAACAATGTGAGAGATATTTCCGTGGTAAGGGAAATGCCGCTGCTGTTCGAGTTATGGATAAACGGAAATCCCATCACGGACAGAAGCGTTGTTGATGAACATCCGATGATACAGCTGATCAGGTAAGGAGGCGCGGATAAATGCTGAACACACAGAATATCATCCTGATCGTGCTGGCAGCGGAAGGTCTGCTGTTGCTGATACTCACACTTTTCGGAAAGATGACACGGAAGCTCTTTCTGATGAGTGCGTTTATTACGCTTGCTGCCTGTGCGGTAAATATCTGGCTGGGAAGGACGGAGGAGAAAACAGCAGTAGAGGTGCAGCAAAAGGAATACGTTTATATGGCTGCCCGTCTGACGGAACAGGAGCATTACGAGCAGGCGCTGACGGCACTGGAGCAGGTGACCGACAGCGAGAATGAAGAGTATGGTGTCGTGCTGCTGAGGGCTCTCGATTATGAGATGGAGCAGGAATACCGGACGGCGATACGCCTTCTGAAGGATTCGAAGGAGGAGGATGCGCTGGCGCTGTCCGCAGCGGCAAAAGAGGAAAAACCTGCCGGTGAGGAACTGCGTGGAAGTATCGTTTCCGCGACACTGGACAGCCTGGCCTATTCAAAGGATGAGCAGGAAGAACTGGATGCCAGGATGAAGCTGCGCTATCTCGCCCGTTATATGAGCGATACGGAAAAGGCTGAGGCGCAGGAGAAAAACGATGATGATTATGCCTCCATGCGAACAGCGGTGGAGGATGCCCGTTTTGAGGATGCCTATGAACTCGCAAAAAAAAGGGCAGAGACAGGGAGCATCCGGGATGCATATCTTGTTTCGGAGATGTACCTGCAGAATTATGACCGTCATGTGCAGGACCGCGGGGATGCCGAATATGTACTTCTGAACGAAAACTTCAATAACAGCCTGATCAGTCTGAACCGCGAGGCGGTGAAGCTGGCCGATGCAAAAAAGCCGGCGGACGGAAGCGATGCGGACGAGGAGACGGTGGCCGACATGGAGAAGAAATATTCCATGGCAATGGCGGATTATTCGATCGCATCCGAAGAGATCGATGTGGAAGAAGCGAAGCGAGTTCTGCGTTATCTGGATTCGGTTCAGCCGGAGGATATTGAAAATGATATCGCCGCGCAGTTTTACCGTGCGCAGCTTTTATACATCTGCGGGGATACCGCAGCGGCAGAGGAGGCACTGGATCACATCTTTCGTAAGGAAGAGATCGACAGGCAGCAGTGGCTCGGAAATGACTGCCGCATGCTTTCCGATGCCTGCCTGGATATCCTGGCGGGAGCGGGACGCGGCGGTTTTGACCGGATCTTCTCGCATCTGACGGCTGCATACGGACAGGGCATCCTTTCAAGGAACGATCAGAATTTCAGCGCGTTCTGCGAAGATTATCTGACCCGTCTGTATAAAGGCCTTATGATACAGAAGGTTGATACCTCCGCATTTCCCGAGATCTCTGTCGAACTGTCGGTTACCGAGGGAGATCTGAAGCTGAATGCGGACGTGCTGCAGTTAACGGATACGGATGAAGAGATCCGGGAGTTTGATATCTGGGAAGAAGAGGTGAGCAGGCTGTCGGTCTGCTATGTGCTGGATATCAGCGGGAGCATGGAAGGGGATTATATCGCCGATTCGAAAAGGGCGATCAGGGAGAGCGTGTCCGGTATGGAAGAGGGCACGGAGATGGGGCTGGTGCTCTTTGATAATGAGGCT
Organism: Lachnospiraceae bacterium; assembly: GCA_016282915.1. GTDB lineage: Bacteria > Bacillota > Clostridia > Lachnospirales > Lachnospiraceae > NK4A136. The sequence continues at coordinate 4,513 of JAEELW010000085.1, forward strand.
TATGTGACCTGCCCTATGACAATGTCGAAGTATTCCGTGATCACGGCTGTGGAAAGCGCCCAGGCGGCTGGCGGTACAAATATCGCGGCGGGACTGGAAGCCGGCTGTGAGCAGCTCCTGCATGTGAGCGGAAAGAAAGTGATCATCCTGCTTTCGGACGGATATGACGGAGGAAGTGTAGGCGATGAACTGATGACCCGGCTTGTAAAAAACGATATCCGTGTGTACACCATCGGGCTGGAAGGCTGTGATGAGGCTTACCTGAGAAGGATCGCGGAAGGCTGCTCCGGCAGATTCATCAAGGCGGCGGACAGCAGGGATCTGGGGAGTATCTATGAGGATATCCAGGGTTATATCGAAAAGGTTTATCATCTCCGTTATAAGGTCAGTACCGAAAAGGATCTTGACCGCTGGCTTCTTGTATCGCTGAAGGACAGTCTGGTCAGAGCACGGCGGGAATATGATACGGTGCAGGAGGAACAGGACTGGACGGATACGGATGATGATTGGAAGAAGGAAAGGCAGAGTTCGGATTATTTCAGGGAGAATGGCGGAGAGGCGGAAAGATAATGAATAAGATACTGCGCTTGTTTTCTACATTACTGCTCCTGTTCGGGATCGCTGCAATCACCTATTATGTGCTGTTTTGCGGAGAGACCACCGGGGTAGAGCTGCTGTCACAGCCCAGTTATTATGTGCGGCAGAGTCTGTGGTTCATCTTTTTAACCGGGGCGGCCGTTACGGGACTGTCGGTGCTGGCCAATTTCTTCTCCTGGAACCGTAAAGGGGAAAAGAAGGAAGAAGAGCTGAAAAACGCAGGCTTCGTGGAGCACGAGGAGATCGAAGCCTGGCTGGGCGAAACAGTTTCCCCTGACGGAAAAGGGAAAACGACGGATCCGGAGGAAACCCGTTCCGGAGATACGGAAAAGATCGAAGCTGCGGACAGTACGGAGCGGCTGAACGGGCAAGCGGAGCAGTCCGCAGATGAGACGGAGCGTCTTACGGCGGGGGAAGGGGAAACGGAGATCCTTCCGAGAGAGGAGAAAGAAGGGGAAACGGAGATCCTCCCGAGAGAGGAGAAAGAAGAGGAAACGGAGATCCTTCCGAAAGAGGAGAAAGAAGGGGAAACGGAGATCCTCCCGAGAGAGGAGAAAGAAGAGGAAACGGAGATCCTTCCGAGAGAGGAAGAAGCAGTGGTATGGGACGAGGCGCCGGAGGAAGAAGAGCCTTTCGAACTGCTGCCGGAATTCAGGAGGCAGAAGAAAGCGGAAGAGGAAAGCGGGCGCCCCGAGACTGAGGAAGAGGAGATCCCGGAAGAAGCCGGCAGCCTCCCGGAAGAAGAAAAAGAAGAAGAAACGGAGATCCTTCCGAAAGAGGAAAAAGAAGAGGAAACGGAGATCCTTCCGAAAGAGGAAAAAGAAGAAACGGAGATCCTCTTGAAAGAGAAAGAAGCAGTGGTATGGGACGAGGCGCCGGAGGAAGAAGAGCCTTTCGAACTGCTGCCGGAATTCAGGAAGCAGAAGAAAGCGGAAGAGGAAAGCGGGCGCCCCGAGACTGAGGAAGAGGAGATCCCGGAAGAAGCCGGCAGCCTCCCGGAAGAGGAAAAAGAAGAAACGGAGATCCTTCCAAAAGAAGAGAAAGAAGAGGAAACGGAGATCCTTCCGAAAGAGGAAAAAGAAGCAGAAACGGAGTTCTTCCCGGAAGAAGGGGATCCGGAGCTGCGGACGGTATTTCTTGGAAAGAATGAGGCGCCGGAGAGGGTAGACCAGAGAACGGCACAGCAGCGCATGGATACGCTGCCTGACGGGCGTCCGCGCTGGGCGGAAGACGGAACCGAGATCCTTTACGCGGAATATCCGAGGGATGAGGCGGCCGCAAGCCGCCCCCGCTACTGGACGGAAGACGGAACCGAGATCCTGAATTATGACCGGATGGGAGCCCCTGCGGCTTCGGAGAGAGGAGGCACAGTATGAAGAAAAGGACGTGGATCTGTGCATTCATTCTGACTCTGATGTCTGCCGGCTGTGCGCTGCAGGAGGACAGACCCGAACCCAAAAGCTACCCGGATACCGGTAAAGAGCGGAATGAGGCGGAGGATTCTTTTCAGACGGAGGATTACAGGAAGAGTCTGGAGCAGTATCTTGCGGCAATGGAAGCGAATCCCCAGGATACAGAGGCTTTTCTCGGAGTGATCCGCTGCCAGATCGAGCTGGAGAACTATGACATCGCGGTAACGGATATACGTGAGCTTATCAGTCGTGAGCCCGCGATGAAGGATGCCTATGAGCTGTATCTGGAAGTGGGAGAAAAGACGGAAGCGATCTCCTATAAGCAGGATGCCGTGGAACTGGCGGACCGGAACCATGTGAGCAGCATCATGGAAAAGGTTCCGGAAGCTCCTGTGGCGGATTTCGGATCTGGAGTATATGAGGATAAGCTTACCGTAACGCTTACCGCGGCTCAGGAGGATGCGACGATCTATTATTCCTACAGAAATGAGGAATACGGGATCAACACCGGCTGGAGGGAATACCGGGAAGGGATCCTGATCATGGGCGGTGAGGGCAGCATCGAGAGTTATCTGGTGCTCGACGGTATGCCCAGTCTGAAGATCAGCAATACCTACGAGGTAAATTACGGGGGCACGGAAGTACAGTTTAAGGATAAGGCAATGGAGCTTCTGATCCGGCAGGTTCTTGATATACATGACAGACCGCTGCTGGATACGGACTGTTACGGGATCACCTCTCTTGATACCTATCGGCTGAACGGGCTGCCCGGATACGACGAAATGCCGCAGATCCACAGCCTGGCGGATCTGGATAAGATGCCGCTCCTGGATTATCTTTATCTGGATGATCAGCATGAGATCAGTGATTATTCCGCGATCGCCGGCTGCAGCTGCCTCAGGTCTTTTTACACATACAGGACGGGGATCAGTGATATTTCTTTTCTGGAGGGGCTGGGTGAGCTGAGTACCGTTTATTTTCAATATGAAGAAGAACTGAAGAACATATCTCCGCTGAAGAAACATCATAAGCTGAGAACACTGGGGCTGAGAGAATGCGGCGCGGGCAGCGTGGATGAGATACTAAAGGGAAATCCGGAGCTTACTTCCGTTTATATCAGTACCTCGCAGTTAAACGACCAGAAGCTCTTAACAGAGCTGCCGGATCTCAGGTACCTTGAAATGCAAGGACTTACGGGACTGGATCTGAAAGTGATCGCTTCACTGAAAGAGCTGACCAGTCTACAGATCAGCGCCGACTGGGATACGGACAGTCGGGAAAAGAATGCGCTTGATGATCTTTCTTTTCTTGATGATATGAAAGAGCTGACGCAGCTGGATCTGGATCTTGTGCAGGATCCGGAGCAGCTGAAGCATATATACGGTTTGAGCAAGCTGAAATACCTCTATCTGTATAGCTGTGAAGCCACAGAGGACAGTGATGCGATGGATGCGCTGAAAAATGAACTGCCTTCCACGTGTAAACTGAATTACTGACGGCCGCAGAGCTGCTGTTCAGACCCGGACCGCGCAGCTGCTGCATGGCTGCGGGCCGATACGGCATCATGTCCGCAGAAAAGCCATTTGACCATAAGTAGACAAGATATTATAATAGTATCCGTGAAAAGCCGGTATTGTAAAAGCTTATTATATAATAATATAAAGGAGAAGGATTATGGCACAGCTGAGATTTGACTACGGAAAGGCCGGCAGCTTTGTGGCTGCACATGAGATGGAACTGATGAAGAAGCAGGCGGAGGACGCGAAGGAGCTGCTGGTGAGCAGAAAAGGCGCCGGGAACGATTTCCTGGGCTGGATCGACCTGCCCGTGGACTACGATAAGGAAGAGTTTGCGCGGATCAAAAAGGCGGCAGAAAAGATCAAGTCCGATTCCGAAGTGCTGGTGGTGATCGGTATCGGCGGCAGCTACCTGGGAGCAAGGGCGGCGATCGAATTCCTGCGTCACAGCTTTTATAATATCCTGCCGAAGGAGCAGCGCGGAACGCCCGAGATCTATTTTTGCGGCAATTCCATCAGCTCTACCTATCTGAGCCATCTGGTGCAGATCATCGGGGACAGGGATTTCTCCATCAACATGATATCCAAGAGTGGCACCACAACGGAGCCGGCTATCGCCTTCCGTATCCTGAAAAAGAAACTGGAAGACAAATACGGCAAGGAAGAAGCCGCAAAGCGCATTTACGCCACAACCGATAAGGCAAGGGGATCTCTCAAGAATCTGGCAAACGAGGAAGGCTACGAGAGCTTTGTGGTGCCCGATGATGTAGGAGGACGTTTCTCGGTACTCACGGCTGTGGGACTTCTGCCCATAGCGGTATCCGGTGCGGATATCGATAAACTGATGGAAGGTGCGGCAAGCGCGAGAGAACGTGCCCTGAATAACGCCTTTGAAGAAAACGATGCCCTGCAGTATGCGGCGATCCGTAATATCCTGCTCCGCAAGGGCAAGCAGATCGAGATCCTGGCAAACTATGAGCCGGCCGTACATTTCGTTTCGGAGTGGTGGAAGCAGCTTTACGGCGAGAGCGAAGGCAAGGACCAGCGCGGTATCTTCCCGGCAAGCGTGGATCTGACGACAGATCTGCATTCCATGGGTCAGTTCATCCAGGACGGCTCCAGAAACCTGTTTGAGACCGTGATCGAGATCGAGCAGTCCCGCGAGACCCTGACGATCGGTGAAGAGAGCGTGGACCTGGACGGCCTGAACTATCTGGCCGGCAAGACCGTGGATTTTGTAAATAAGAGCGCGATGAACGGAACGATCCTTGCACACAGCGACGGTCAGGTTCCCAACCTGATGATCCATGTGCCCGAGGTGAGCGAGTTCTGTCTGGGAGAGCTCTTCTACTTCTTTGAATTCGCCTGCGGCGTGAGCGGTTATATCCTGGGCGTAAATCCTTTCAACCAGCCCGGTGTGGAAAGCTATAAGAAGAACATGTTTGCGCTTCTGGGCAAGCCCGGCTACGAGGAGCAGAGAGAAGCGCTTTTGAAGAGGCTTCAGTAAAATGCTGCATCGCCGTCCTGTTCCGCCGGGGCAGGACGGTGTGGAGGCACAGTAATCGGATCGGAGGCGGTAAGAGTGAAAAAAAGGCTTTTGGAGAAAAAAAGGATCCTGTGGCTAGTATTTACCCTGTTCTTTTTGTGGACAGCGGAGGATGCGGCAGTGATCAGCGTGAAAGCGGCCGGATCGGATGCCACTGTCATACTTCGTGAGTCGGAGGACGGCGGACGTCGTCGTCGTGATGATGACGAGGATGAAGACGACAGGGACAAAGACGACGAAAAAGATGAGGACGACGATGAAGATGACCAGGGCAGCCGGAGAAGCAGCCGTCGTAATCGAGTCAGTGATGAAGAAGAGGACGAGGAAGATGGTGAGTTTCCGCTGGTGCCCGTTCTGATCGGCGTTTTTTCCTTATTGGCAGTGATCCTGGTCATACTCATCATCGTATTGCTTACAAAAAATGGAAAGAGCAGCAGGAAAAGCAGTGGAAAAGCCTCCTATCCGGGCAGGGATGCATACCGGCAGCAGGATCAGTACCAGCAGCCCGATTATCGGCAGCAGGATCAGTACCAGCAGCCCGGTTATCAGCAGCAGGACCAGTACCAGCAGCCCGGCTATCAGCAGCAGGATCAGTATCAGCAGCCCGGCTATCAGCAGCAGGATCAGTATCAGCAGCCCGGCTATCAGCAGCAGGATCAGTACCAGCAGCCCAGCTATCAGCAGCAGGATCAGTATCAGCAGCCCGGCTATCAGCAGCAGGACCAGTACCGGCAGCCCGGCTATCAGCAGCAGAACCAGTATCCGCAGCAGGGTTATGATGCGCCTCCCGTGGCGGGAAGGGAAGGGGATACGGTTGTGCTCGGAAAGTCGAACGTGCAGAATTCCGGCGATGAAGAAACCCTTACGATGAAGATTGACAGGGGACCCTTTGTGGTCATCTCTGATCCTTTCAATCCCCAGAGAACCTTCCGGGCGGAGATCCGTCATCATGTGGTGATCGGACGTAAACCGCCCGCAGAGATCATCATAGACTATGATACCGGGGTTTCCGGAAGCCATTGTGAGATCGTGAATGACGGCGGTACTTTCTATCTGAAGGATCTGAATTCCGTGAACGGGACGATGTATAACGGTGTGACTGTTCGTGAACCCATCCCCATCCAGGGTGGAGGAAAGCTTCGGATCGGCCGTTACGAATATGATTTGAAATTCGAGGATTGAACATGAACGGAAATACGGAACGCAGTCTGCCGCCGATCCCCGGCTATGAGATCCGCGGCAGGATCGGTGCCGGTGGCGGAGGAACGGTCTACAGGGCCTGGCATCTCAATCTGCGTAAGGATGTGATCATCAAACGCATCCATGACAGGATAACGGATGAAGAGCAGCAGCGTACGGAGGCGGATATACTGAAAAATCTGCACCATCCGTACCTGCCGCAGGTTTTTGATTATTTTGTGATCGACGGTGTGGCTTATACCGTCATGGACTTTATTGAAGGAGAGAGCCTTCAGAGGATGCTGGACCGCGGTATGCGTTTCAGCGAAAAGCAGGTGCTGAAGTATGCCCGCCAGCTTACGGAGGCCGTCGACTATCTGCATTCTCAGCGTGTGCCGATCATTCACGGCGACATCAAACCCGACAATATCATGCGTACTCCGGAGGACAATATCTGTCTGATCGATTTCAACATCTCCGGGATCAGTGCGGACGGGAACGCATATACCTTTGGTTTTTCACCGGGATTCAGCGCACCGGAGCAGCATGATGCTTTTGTGCGGATCCAGCGTGAGATGCGGCAGAATGGCAGCTTTGATGCTCTGAACAGGCATCTGTATCCGGAAACACAGCCGGAAGGCGGCAGAAGCGGGGAATCGCAGGGAGCGGGGCAGAACGCGCCGCATTATTCGGCAGACGGGACCGAGATCCTGAGCTATGGCCGTGAAGAAACGGAGAGACTGCCGGGAAGCGGGGCAGCGGGAACTACGGAAAATCTGTCGGCGGGACAGGGCGCGCCGCGCTATTCGGCAGACGGGACCGAGATCCTGAGCTATGGCCGTGAAGAAACGGAGATGCTGCCGGGAAGCGGGGCAGCGGGAGCTACGGAAAATCTGTCGGCGGGACAGGGCGCGCCGCGCTATTCGGCAGACGGGACCGAGATCCTGAGCTATGGCAGTGAAGAAACGGAGAGACTGCCGGGAAGCGGGGAAGCGGACGTCACGGAAAATCTGTCGGCGGGGCAGAGCGCGCGCTATTCGGCAGACGGAACGGAGATCCTGAGTTATGGCCGTGAAGAAACGGAGAGACTGCCGGGAAGCGGGGCGGCAGGAGTTACGGAAAACCTGTCGGGATCAGCCGGCCGTACGGATGAGCGCCGTCAGAACCGCGGAGAAGGTACCGCATCGGATGGAACGCAGCGTTTCCGCCTGAATTCCGGTATCGTGATCAATAAGCGTTCCGATGTGTACAGCTGCGGAGCGACTCTCTATTATCTGTATACCGGTGAGATCTTTGATACGGACCGGGACAATCTGCTGCGTTCCGGTACCAGCGAGGGCTTTATCTATGTGCTGAACCGTGCCCTGCAGAGGGATCCGGCCAGGCGTTTTGCCGATGGCGGCCAGATGCGCAGGGCTCTGGACCGGCTTCATAAGAACAACAGAAGCTATCGCAGGATGATGCTCGGGCAGGCTATTGTAAAGATCCTGCTGGTGGCGCTGATCTTGATCGGTGTCGGTCTGATCATTTCCGGCCGCGACCACTGGAAAAAGGAAATGGAGCAGGAGTATACCACCTATATCGTGGATCTGAACGAATACCGGCGGGAAAATGATGAGGACAGCTTTGAAGATACCTTTGAAGCAGCGACAGGACTTTTCCCGGACAGGATCGATGCCTGGTACCAGAAGGCCCTGTATCTGTATGAACAGGGGAAATTCGAGACAACGGCGGATTTTATCGAAAAAGAGATCCCCATGGATGAAGCCATCTACAGCAAGGAAAAGGATAAGGACGAGACCGAAAGCGAAAAGGACAGCATCACGGTCGCCAATCTGTACAGCATCCTCGGGAATGCGTATTTTGAACTCGGGGATTATAAAAAATGTGAGAATTCCCTGGCAACGGCGATCTCTTATGACGATCGTAATCCGGAGTTTTACGTGACCAGGGCGATCGCTCTGGCACGCCTCGGCGATACGGAAAAGGCGGAGAGCCTGCTGGAAAAGGCCATTAATCTGGGCGTAAGTGATGATAATCTGAATCTGGCCAGGGGCGAGATCGCCTATGCCAGGGGGAATTATGCGGAAGCGGAACAGCAGCTCAGACAGTGTACCGAGGAGACTACGGACGATTACCGGCTGCTGCGGGCAGCGATGCGCTGTGCGGAAGCGGTGAATGCCCAGAAGCCTGCGGGAGAGACGGATGAAGCGGGTCGGCAGGCAGTAAGGGAAATGACGGAACGGAGCGCCGGGGTACTGAAAGACGCTGCAGAGAGGCTTCCGAAACAGTATCACCGCATGATCCTGCATCAGCTCTCATTCCAGTACACGGATGCCTATGCCCGTCTGGATGAAGCGGAATATGCGGCGGCTGCCGTTGATGTGCTGAAGCAGATCGATGAAGAGGGTTTTGCGGGCTTTGAAACCTACTGCACCATGGTGAACCTGTATACAGCCCTGGAACGTTACGATGAGGAGAGGGAGCTTCTGGGCCGTATGGACAAAGAGTATCCGGACCATCATCTGATCCCGCTGTACTACGCGATGCTGACGGCCAAGCTGGAATCCCTGAAGCCGAGTGAGGAACAGGATTATTCTCTTTTCCTGGAGTATTATAATGAGGCGGAGCGGAGGATCGCCGAACTGGATCCGGCTCTCCGCAGCAGCAATGAGATCAACGGGCTGGAAAGCACCTATGAGGAACTGGTAGCCAAGGGAAGACTGTAGAGGAGGTACGATCATGTATACCGGACAGATCATGATCTATGCGGGGGCCGCGTTGGCCGGAGTGGGAGCACTGCTCCTTTTGATCGTGAGCATTGTTTTTGCGGCCAAAAAAAAGGAATTGATCCGACGTATCTACGGGGAGGATTAAGTTATGGAAATGCAGGAAGAAAAAAAAGAAAACGAAGGATCGGTGAAGGATATTTCCAGCGCGTTTGCAAAAGATGCGCCGAAGAACGAGCCGGTTAAGAAGAAGAGTGCCCTTCCCCTTATCATGACCACTCTTTCCCTTGTGCTGCTCCTGGCGGCGGGCATCGTGGTCTGGATCCTGGGGAGCGCCCCGAAACGTGAGTTTGACGGCTATATCGATGCTGCGGAGAAGGCTCTGTCCGAAAGGGACTATCAGACTTCTGCCGAAAATTTCCTGAAGGCTCTGCAGATGGCGCCTGCGAACCGGGAAGCACTGAGCGGCTATGACCGTGCTTACGCCGTCTGGTCGACCGAGCTGAATGCCGATGCTCCCGAACTGGCAGCCGAGGTGCGGGATAACGAAGCGAATGAGCTGGAGGCGCTGAACGAGAACTGGCATTCCGGTACGATACGCCGCACGGTGGAATCGGCACGTCAGTCGGCTTATCGTATCCGGCTCGACGATTATAACAGAAAACAGCAGCAACAGCAGACTGTCACACAGAACCCGCCGATCTCATCGGGCACCCCGGATCCGGATTATGACTACACGCAGACCAACGATCCTATGGGCCTGCTGGAAAAGGCTTATGAGTATATGAGCCAGAACGATTATTACAGCATGATGAGTGTGGACGGGACGGACGCCGCGGATAATGTGGTATCCATCATGAAAAACCGCGGTACCGACGAGATGCTCTACGCACCGGATTATCACGGGGAATCGGATTATACCGGACAGGCTGTCGGCGTTTATATCGTTCCGGAGGGCTATTATTTCTTTTACGGCGATTATGTGAACGGAGTAAGGGAAGGTTACGGTACCAGCTTCTGGGTGACTACCGGCGCCTACCGTTATGAGCTCTATGCCGGCGAATGGAAGAACGGAAAACCGAACGGTGACGGGTCGATGTATACCCAGGATGACTCCGACGGGACCCAGATCACGGTCACGGGCAATTTCACCGACGGCCGTCAGGACGGCAGAATGGGTTACAGTTACTACAACAGCTGGAACAACAGCTATTATTACGAGGAATATGAGGCGGTAAACGGAGATGCGGCCGAGATCAGCGTCTCCGGAAGTGATCAGGATTATATTTACGATTATTATACCGTATATCTTGAACTTCCCGACGGAACGCTGGTCTATTATGATGCCAATTCGGAATATCTGGCGGCACTGGGTTTCCGATCGAGATGATGACGGGACGGACGCTGCCGGAATGAGAAAAAAGCAAGTCGTTCCTGCCGTGCTCCTGACAGCGCTGCTGACAGGCTGCGGCGGGGATGCTGTCCCGGAGGAACAGAATATCATCGATACGGTGCTGGCGGATGTGCCCTATGGTGAGAGTGTGACACCCACACCGGAGGACAGTTCTTACCGCAGACCGGAGAATCTACCTTCCGCCCGTGTGGATCTGGCGGGCTACGAATGCGGCGCCGATAAACGTGCGGTCTTTTCTGCCGCAGAGCTTCCGGAAACATTTTATGTACTGGACGCCTGGTCATTGGAACCGGTATATGAAGGCGTTTTGCGGAAAAAAGGAGAGGAAGGGGAGCGGATACTCTACCAGGCCGATTTCAGCAGCTTCGGGACGGCGGGAGAGTATGTGTTATATAATGAAAGCTGCGGTTATTCCGATCCTTTTCTGATCCGGGACGGGATCTATACCGACAGGATCGGAAATTATCTGGACCTGCTGAAAGCCTGCCGCTGCGGTGACAGCTGTCATGCTTCATCCGCCGAAGGAAGGGATGTGAGCGGCGGCTGGCATACGGAGGGAAACTACCGGCGGGATGTGTGCAGCGGTGCGGGGATCATGCTCAATCTGCTGCTGGCCTATGAATACGAGCCGGAAGCTTTTGCGGAAGGCAGCGTGCTGCCCTACCGGCCCAACGGGATACCGGATGTGCTGGAGGAAGCCGCCCGGGAGGCGCAGTGGCTTCATAAGATGACAGAGCCGGACGGAAGCGTGCATGCCGGAGTGAAGGCTGTGGGGATCACGGATCATGAGGATGCTTCCGCAGATCTTTCCGAGCAGGTGCTCGAAGACGTAAGCCGGGATGCGGCGATCCTCTTTACCGCGGCAATGGCCCGTTTTTCCGCCATATGGAAAGACTATGACGCAGAGATGGCGGCGCAGTGTCTGAAGGATGCGGAAGCTTCGTATGCCTGGCTGAAAAAGGAAGGAAGCACGGAAGACGGGGCCTGGTATATGCTGAACACCATCCTTTTCCGCACGACCGGAGAGGATGTTTACCACAAAGATGTTCTTACGCTGCTGTCCCGTCCGGGAACGCGGCTTGAGGGGCAGAAGGTTGGCTGTGTGGATCCCGTGTTCATGGGGGATCACAATTATCTTTCCACGAAGAGATATGCGGATCAGGACAGCTGCGAAAAGATCATGGACGACATCATGAAGCGCGCGCGGCGTATCAGCGAAGCTTCGTACTCCGATCCGTGGCTGGTGGGTGAGGACGGAAAGACGGAGGATGTACCGGCGCTTCTGGCTGATGCGGGGCTGCTCAGCTGGGTGAACGGCGTCATAACCAACCGGGAGTATCGCAGGGTGATCCAGGAACATGTGCACTGCCTGTGCGGACGCAACCGCCGGAATGTAAATTATGTGACGGATCACGGCGTGAGAACGGAAGCGGGAGAGGACTCCGCGGAAGGAGCAGTGGAAAGCACGGAACTGTATTACGGCTCGGAACTGCTGGTGATCCTTTCCAGGATCGATATCCGTTACGAACAGGTATATTAAGATCTCCCGGCAGCAGCCGCACGGAGATCGGCTTTGGAGGGTAAAATTGTGAAGATCGTGGTTTTGGCCGGAGGCATCAGTACGGAGCGTGAGGTTTCGCTGGTATCCGGCCGGGAAGTGTATCGGGCGCTGAAGCAGCGCGGTCATACGGTTGTCCTGCTGGATGTATATCTGGGACTGCCGGGAGCGGATCCGGATGCGGTTTTTTCCATGGACCGTGACTGGACGGAAGGTATCAGGGATATCGGAGAGGAAAGCCCCGAGGATCTGGAAAAGATCAAAGCGATGCGCAGCGACGGGGACCGCTTTTTCCTCGGGCCGAACGTATTGAAGATCTGCCGCAGGGCGGATGTGGTCTTTATGGCCCTGCACGGCGTGGGAGGCGAGGACGGACGGCTGCAGGCGATGTTTGAGCTCAATGGCATCCCCTATACCGGGACGGATCATGTATCTTCCACACTCTGTATCGATAAGTGCTTAAGCCGCGCCGTGATGACGGTGGCCGGTATACCCGTGCCTCCGGGGATGGAGCTTTATCCCGGGGAAGAGCCGCAGGGCGTGGAATACCCGGCGGTGGTAAAGGCCGCCAACGGCGGATCCACGGTAGGTACTTATTTTGTGGAAAATGATGAAGAACTGAAGGAGGCCATAAAGAAAGCCTCAAAGCTGGATGTGCATATCGTGATCGAGAAACGGATCAAAGGGCGGGAATTCACCTGCGGGCTGCTGGACGGAAAGGCCCTGCCGCCGGTGGAGATCATCCCCAACAGCGGGACGTATGATTACCGGAACAAATACCAGGCCGGAAGAACGAACGAGATCTGCCCGGCACCCTTAAGCCCGGAAAAGACGGCGGAGCTGCAGGCCCTGGCGGAAAAGGCCTGGAAGGCTCTGCGCCTGTCCGTATACGCACGTCTGGATTTCATGATGGATGAGAACGAAAAATTCTACTGTCTGGAAGGCAATACCATACCGGGCATGACGCCTACCAGCCTGATCCCGCAGGAGGCTGCGGCGGTGGGCATGGATTTCGGCACGCTGTGCGAAAAACTGATCGAGGTATCCATGAGAAGATGAAAGCGATGACGGTCGAAAATCTGGCGAAGGCCTGCGGGGGAAAGCTCGTCTGTAAAGGGGAGATCCCCGTGGCGGAAGCTTCCTGCGTGGTGATCGATTCCCGGCGTATCGAGGCCGGGGGCGTGTTCGTCGCGACCCGCGGGGAGCGTGTGGACGGCCACAGCTTCATCCCGCAGGTTTTTGAAGCGGGAGCCCTGGCCGTGGTATGCGAGAAGCTTCCGGAAGAGCCGCAGGGACCCTGCATCCTGGTAGAGGACAGCTTTGCCGCACTGACGGCCATTGCGGCTTTTTACAGAACGCAGCTTTCCTGCCGCTTTATCGGTATCACCGGCAGTGTCGGCAAGACCAGTACCAAGGAAATGATCGCGGCGGTGCTGCGCAGGCATTTCCGTGTGTGCGCCACCGAAGGGAACCTCAATAACGAGATCGGCGTGCCGCTGACGATACTGCGGATCCGTGAGGAAGACGAATGCGCCGTGGTGGAGATGGGCATCAACCATTTCGGAGAGATGACGCGGCTTGCAAAGCTGGTGCGCCCCGATATCGCGGTGATCACCAATATCGGAGAGTGTCATCTGGAAGCCCTGGGAGACCGGGACGGCGTGCTGCGCGCCAAGACCGAGGTCTTTGATCAGATGGATGAAAAAGGCTGCGTCGTACTCAACGGTGAGGATGACAAGCTGCAGACGATACGGGAAGTGCACGGAAAAGCGCCGGTCTTTTACCGCCTTGACAAAGATACGCCGGATCCTGCCTGCGAAGGAATGCCGCGCCATATGCGCCTGAATGCGCAGGCGGCGCGCAGCGTGGGACGCATCCTCGGGATGACGGAAGAGGAGATCGCGCAGGGGCTTCAGGAAGTGAAGAGCATGGCCGGGCGCTGCCGTATCATAAAAAAGGAAAAGTATACACTCATTGACGACTGTTACAACGCCAATCCCACATCGGTAAAAGCGGCGCTCGACCTTCTGTGCGAAACGGCGGAAAGCGGACGCATCGCTGTTCTGGGAGATATGTTCGAGCTGGGAGAGGCGGCGGAGCGCCTGCATGCGGAAGTGGGACGCTACGCTGCGGGAAAGGGCGTGGAGCGGCTGCTCGCGGCGGGAGAACTGTCGCGGCATATGGTAAAGGGCTTTGAGGAAGCCGGCGGCGGGAGCGCCCGCTGGTATGGGGATACCGCATCCCTGCTGGAAGGGATCGCGGCGGAGGAGACTGCCGGCAGCACCCTGCTGGTAAAGGCTTCCCACGGCATGCATTATGAAAGGATCGTGGAGGTGCTGGAAAATGGGATATGACGTATTGATCATCGGAGCGGGACCCGGAGGGATCTTTTCGGCCTATGAGCTGCTGAAGCGTAAGCCGGAGCTGAAGATCGCCGTTTTTGAGAGCGGAAATCCGCTGCATAAGCGGAAATGCCCCATCGACGGCGTAAAGGTGAAAAACTGCATCGGCTGCAAGCCCTGTTCCATCATGAACGGCTTCGGCGGCGCCGGCGCTTTTTCCGACGGCAAATACAATATCACGAACCAGTTCGGCGGTACGCTTTACGAGTACATCGGGAAAAACAGGGCCATCGAGCTGATGAAATACGTGGACGAGATCAACTTAAGCCACGGCGGCGCCGGGACGAAGCTTTATTCCACCGCCAATACCGACATCAAAAAACTCTGTCTGCAGAACGATCTGCATCTTCTGGATGCTTCGGTGCGTCATCTGGGAACAGACATCAATTATATCGTGCTGGAGAAGCTCTATGCGGAAATGAAGGATAAGGTGGATTTTCATTTCCTTTCCCCGGTGGAAAAGGTGCGTGTGGCAGAGGGCGGCTACGAAGTCGTTGTCGGTGATCAGAGTTTCTTCGGAGAAAAATGCATCATCAGCGCCGGACGCAGCGGCAGCAAATGGATGGAGAGCGTCTGCCGCGATCTGGAGATCCCCACAAAGAGCAACCGTGTGGATATCGGTGTGCGTGTGGAGCTGCCGGCCCAGGTCTTTTCTCATCTGACGGACGAGCTCTACGAGAGCAAGATCGTATACCGCACCGCAAAATACGGGGATCTGGTCCGTACCTTCTGCATGAACCCCCGCGGGGCCGTCGTTTCCGAAAACACCAACGGCATCGTGACCGTGAACGGCCACAGCTATGAGGATCCTGCCCGGCAGACCGAGAATACCAATTTCGCATTGCTGGTGGCAAAGCATTTTTCGCAGCCCTTCAAGGACAGCAACGGCTACGGCGAGAGTATCGCGCGCCTTTCCAATATGCTGGGAGGCGGCGTGATCGTACAGCGCTTCGGCGACCTGATCACCGGGCACCGCAGCACCGTTTCACGCATCAGCGAGGCGTTCATCACGCCCACCTTAAACGCAACGCCCGGGGATCTGAGCCTTGTAATGCCCAAGCGCATCCTGGACGGGATCATCGAGATGATCTACAAGCTGGACAAGATCGCGCCCGGAACCGCCAATGACGACACGCTGCTCTACGGCGTGGAGGTGAAATTCTATAATATGGAAGTGGAGATCGATGAGAATCTGGAAACGCTGCATCCCGGTCTCTTTATCATCGGCGACTGCAGCGGTATCACGCATTCGCTTTCCCATGCCAGCGCCAGCGGCGTTCATGTGGCGAGAGTGATCGCGGGAGAATGAGAGAAACGGCCGCCTGATGCATCTGCAACGGGCGGCCGAGAAATTTATACCAGCGCTTTATTCTTCTGATAGGTTTCCACCATCTGCCGGTGTACGGTCTCGGGCAGAGCCTTGCGGGCCTCGCGGTCCATGGCGGCAACGTCCAGAGGCGGCAGGTATTCCACAGTCACGTGCGCTTTTTTCAGTTTAGGCAGGTGATCTTCGAAAACGGCGGAGGTATTGTTCAGCACCACCGGAACGACGAGGCAGTTGCTCTTTTCGGCGATCTTGAAGCTTCCGCCGTGGAAAGGCAGCATGTCTTCATCGCCCTTGTTCCTCGTTCCTTCGGGGTAGATGGCGATGGAGATGCCGTTTTTGATCTTTTCCGCACAGTCGTTTATCGTCTTCATTCCCTTACGCAGGTCTTTCCGGTCAAGGAATTCACAGTGCAGGAGCATCATCCACCAGGTAAGAGTCAGATATTTCGTCATTTCTTTTTTGGCTACATAGCCGGTCTGACGCGGGACCCGCGTATAAGTCAGCAGGATATCGAAAAAGCTGCGGTGGTTCAGCACATAGAGGACGGGTCTGTCCTTCGGGACGTTTTCTTCCCCGATCACCGTGGCTTTCGTGCCCGCCAGGAAGAGTACCACACGGAAGGCCCAGTTGACGATCGCGAGACTGGCCGCGCCTCTTGCCTTCTTTGAGAAAAGCCCCACCAGCAGCATGAGGGGCTGCAGGATCAGGGAGAATATCAGGAAAAGCAGAACGAATATTATCGTGATGATAAAGCGTATCATAATGAAGGGCTCCGATCATTTTTTCGGGGGTTGTAACTGCTCTGTTTCGGAAGATACGTTAACATAGATGAAAGAAAAATGCAAATATCCGGAAACGGGAGGAAAAACATTAATTGGCAAAACCCGTTACGATCACGGTTTGAAAGCCATGATCGTAACAAATCGTGACAAAATTGTTAAAATTGCTGTGTTATTTCTTGAATTCACATATTGTATTCGTTATAATGTAACAAGTACGGCATCCGCAGATCCCCGGAACGCCGCAGGATAAGGACAACAAGGAGGTTGCATACTATGTACAAAAAGGGAGAAAAAAACAAGCATCTGATCGGTCATATCATCACGGTCGCCGTAGCCGGTATCGTCGGACTGGCTGTGATCCTCTGCATCATCGCTTTTGTGGAGACCCGCAACGCTTATCAGGAGATGGGCGAGGAGGAACTGAAGGTTGCCTGCCTGCAGCTGCAGCATACCATCGACGGTTCCTATGATGGGGAGTGGCACATCGAGGACGGACAGCTCTGGAAGGGCGAATACAACATGGAAGGCGTGAACGCCGAAGGCCTGGAAGAGAATCTGCAGAAGACCATGAACGACCTGAAGGCCAGCACCGGTCTGGAGTATACGATCATACTGGACAAGACCCGCGCCCTTACCACCATCGACGGCATGAAGGGCAAGGATATCGGTGATGCCGCCTACAATTCCGTGAAGAGCGGCAAGGCTTACGCGGATTTCAAGACCAAGATCAATGAAAAGAACTATTATGTTTATTATTCCCCGGAGACCTATAACGGGAAATATGTGGGCTGCTTCTTTGCGGGGCGTCTTTCCGAGGACGTGGACGGCAAGATCAATAAGGCCCTCTTCACCCTGGTACTCATCGCAGTGTTGGTGACTGCTGCTTTTGTGGTCGTCGGTCTGCTCCTTTCCAACAAGTATTCCAAGCTCATGCGTACCATCGCCGAAGATGTGGACCAGCTGGCAGGCGGCGAACTGGATATGACGGTAGATCCTGCGCTTATTGCCCGCAGGGATGAGCTGGGTATCATCGCCGAGGGTGTGAAGAACCTGGATGACAAGCTGCGTGACGTGATCAGCAAGACCCAGGAGGCGGCTCACGAACTGGATACCCAGAGCAATGATCTGGCGGATTCCGCCCATCAGGCAAGTCAGGCATCCGACCAGGTGACTGACGCGGTGACCGAGATCAGCAAGGGCGCCGTTGCCCAGGCGGAGAGCGTTGAGAACGCCGTAAGCGATACCGACGAGATCGGTAAGAATATCGAGAACATCACCGCGGACGTGAGCGAGATGGACCGCTACGCCGAAGAGATGAAGGAAGCCTGCGACAAGGCTATGGATGCGCTGGAGAAGCTGATCCGCCAGAGCGAGGAAGTGACTGCATCCGTGAAGGATATCGGCGACACCATCAATTCCACCAACAATTCGGCCAAGACCATCAGCGAGTTTACCCAGGCCATCACGGATATCGCGACCCAGACCAACCTGCTTTCGCTGAACGCCTCCATCGAGGCTGCCCGTGCCGGTGATGCTGGCCGCGGCTTTGCCGTTGTGGCAGACGAGATCCGCCAGCTGGCAGACCAGTCCAGCGACAGCGCAGACAAGATCAAAGCCATCGTAGAGAGGCTGCTGGCAGATTCCGCTTCCAGCGTAAGCGTCCTGGAGAAGCTGAACGAGAGCTTCGGCGTACAGGCACAGCAGCTGGATTCCACCAGGACCAACATGGAGACCATGAGCGGTAATGTGACCAGCGTGAAGGATACTTCCGCACACATCAACAGCCGTGTGGCTTCCCTGAACGACGCGAAGAACGGCCTGATGGAGATCATCAGCGACCTGTCTGCCATCAGCGAGGAGAATGCGGCATCCACCGAGGAGACCAATGCTTCGATGGAAGAGCTGAACGCGACCTTCACCATCATCAGCGAAGCGGCCGGCAAGCTGCAGAACCTGGCGACGGAGATGAACTCCACCATCAGCTACTTCAAACTGTAAGCTTCAGCGGACAGTTTTAAAACGGAAATCACGCGGCTGCGTATCCTCGCAGCCGCGTTTGTTTTTGCCGCTGTGTATACCGGCAGGGCTTTTCTTCTTTTTTTCATTCTGAAAAGGGTGGACATTCCGTTTCAAAAAGGCTATAATGCTTTTATATGCGAAAAAGCATGGAGGAGAAACGCAAAGAGCGGCGAAACGCGATGCAGCTGCTGACGATGGTCACGCAGTTCGGCATTACGATGCTGGTTCCGATCTTTCTCTGTTTTTTCCTGGGGCGTGTACTGGATAAGCGCTTCGGTACGGCGATCTGGACGATCATACTCTTCTTTGTAGGAGCGGTCGCGGGTTTCCGGAACATATACGTACTATCGAGGCGGTATTTTCAAAATAATGACAAAGAATGCAGTGAAGACATTCTGGATCCGGCACAGCACCCTGATCGAGCTTTGGATCGGGATCCTGCTGTGGAGCCTGGTGATCCAGCTGATCCTGCTTCTGATCCCGGGAGCAAAAGGACATAATGCGCTGGGCCTGTGGATCGGCGCTTTATCGGCCCTGCTGGTCGCCGCGCATATGGAGCACAGTATCGGACGGGCTCTGGATGCCGGTGAAGGAGGAGCGCCGAAGCTTCTCATCGCGGCTTATCTGATACGGTATTTTGCCATGGCCGCCATGCTGGCAGCGCTGGCACTGACCGATGTGGCAAGTCCGCTGGCAGCGTTCGCCGGGCTTATGACATTAAAGCTTTCGGCGTATTTACAGCCTTTGACGCACCGCATCAGTGAACGGGTATGCGGAAAGGAAGTCTTTGAACGGGAGATGATCCCGCCGGAAGTGCAGGACGAGATGTTCGGAAAAGGGAAGAACCCGGAAACAGAGGGATCCCCGGAAGAGCAGAAGGCCGACGACATCGAAAATCAACAACAGGAAGGTTAAGGATACATGATAGGGGCAAACATGTTACTGGCAGCGGAAGATCTTGCAGAGGAAGCTGCGGAGGGAAGCCAGGATCTCGGATTTATGATCAAAGGGGTCTTCTCCTTTGAGCTGAACGGAGTCACACTCTGGATCACCACCTCCCACATCTGTATAGCGATCGTATTTCTCTTTCTTGTCATCTTTTCTTTTTTTGCGAGAGCAGCGATCAAAAAAGGCAGCGAAGTGCCTTCGGGTTTTCAGAATATCGTGGAACTGATCGTTGAGAAGCTGGACGGGCTTGTGGGCGGTACCATGGGCTGGAGCGCCAGGATCTTCCGCAATTATATCGGTACGATCTTCATTTTTATCCTTTTCAGTAATATTTCGGGACTATTCGGGCTGCGTCCGCCCACGGCGGATTACGGCGTGACTTTTCCTCTGGGCGTGGTTTCCTTCAGCCTGATCACGATCTGCAAGTTCCGTTATCAGAAGGTGAGCGGTGTGATCAAGGGCCTGTGCGAGCCCTGGCCTTTCTGGCTGCCCATCAACCTGATCGGTGATTTTGCGGTACCGGTTTCGCTGAGCCTGCGTCTTTTCGCGAACGTTCTGTCCGGCACCGTTATGATGGCGCTGGTATACGGCCTGCTGCATGCGATCGCCTATGCATGGCCCGGCGTGCTGCACGCCTATTTCGATATGTTCTCGGGCGCGATACAGACCTACGTGTTCTGTATGCTGACCATGACCTACATCTCCGACGCCTGCGGGGATGAACCGGCAAAGCTGCCGAAAAAGAGCGTGGCATAAAAGCGGTTTTCCGCGTGTTAAGGACTGTATAACGGTATTCATACCGTGCGTATAGTAAGAGTAAAGCATAATTTTTTAAGGAGGAAAGACTATGTTTGACGAGTATTTTATTCTGGGTTGCTCCGCGATCGGTGCAGGTCTGGCTGTTATCGCAGGTATCGGGCCTGGTGTCGGCCAGGGTATCGCTGCCGGTCATGCAGCTGCTGCAGTAGGCCGCAATCCCGGTGCTAAGGGTGATGTGACAGGTACCATGCTTCTGGGCCAGGCCGTTGCCGAGACCACCGGTCTGTACGGTCTGCTGGTCGCCATGCTGCTGATGTTCGTTAAGCCTCTGGTGCCCGCAGAATAAGATTCAGAAAGTGTAAGAAAGGAGGCACACGGACAGGCACATGGGAAATGGTGTGTTTATGCTCTTGGAAGAGAGTTATGAGAGAATGTTTGGCCTGGACTGGCAGCTGCTCTTTGATTCGGGGCTCACGCTGCTGGCTGTATTCGTGCTGTTCCTCATCCTTTCGTACAACCTGTTCAATCCCGCGCGCAAGCTTTTAAAAGACCGCAGCGACCGCATCCGCAACGACATCGCCGTTGCGCAGAATGACAAGGACGAGGCGCTCAGGCTGAAAGAAGAATATGAAGCGAAGCTGCGCGAGGTAGATAAAGAGGTGGAACAGATCCTCGCGGACGCCCGCAAGAAAGCGCAGATCAATGCGAAAAAGATCGAAGACGAGGCGCAGCGTGAAGCGGCAGCCATCATCGAGCGTGCAGGGCGTGAGGCGGAGCTGGAGAAGCAGCGTGTATCCGATGAAGTGAAGCAGGAGATGGTGAACATCGCTTCCCTGATGGCCCAGAAGGTCGTGGCCGGCAGGATCGATACGACGGTGCAGAACAGTCTTGTGGACGAAACATTGAAGGAAATAGGTAACGATACATGGCTAGGCTAGTTGCAGGTACCTACGGGGATGCTCTGATCTCCCTGGCGGAAGAAGAAAACAAGATCGACGCACTTTATGACGAAGTGCTTTCTCTGCAGGGGATCCTTGAGGATAACCCGGATTTTTCCGTGTTGATGAATCACCCCAAGGTGACGAAAGAGGAAAAGCTGCAGACCCTTGACGCGGTGTTCGGCGGCAGAATGGACGCCGAGCTTCTCGGTTTTCTGAAGCTTCTTCTGCAGAAGGACCGTTATTCGGAACTGCCTGCGATACTCGATCGCTTCATGGCGGCCGTCAAGGAGCGCCGGGGTATCGGCGTGGCCTATGTCGCATCGCCGGCAGAACTGGATGACAGCCGGAAAAAGCAGATCGAGGCCAAACTGATATCCACCACGAAGTATAAGGAGATGGAGATCCATTATACGGTGGATGAGAGTCTGATCGGAGGATTGGTGATCCGTATCGGCGACAAGGTTGTGGATTCCAGTATAAAGACAAAGCTTGAGGGCTTGAAACGCGAGCTGTCCAAGGTTTCGGTACAGCTTGCGTAGAGAACAGTACAGGAGAGGACAGATCTATGAATTTAAGACCGGAAGAGATCAGTTCCGTCATTAAGGAACAGATCAAACGCTATGCCGACAGGCTGGAGGTCTCGGAAGTGGGTACCGTCATCCAGGTGGCGGACGGTATCGCCCGTGTCCATGGTCTGGAAAAGGCCATGCAGGGTGAACTGCTTGAATTCCCCGGCGAAGTATACGGCATGGTCATGAACCTGGAGGAGGACAACGTGGGCGCGGTGCTCCTGGGCTCCTCCCGCAATATCAATGAAGGTGATACGGTAAAGACCACGGGCCGCGTGGTGGAGGTGCCGGTCGGTGACGAGATGCTGGGCCGCGTGGTGAACGCTCTGGGCCAGCCCATCGACGGGAAAGGCCCCATCAGCACCGGGAAATTCCGTCAGATCGAGCGTGTGGCCAGCGGCGTTATCACGCGTAAGAGCGTGGATACCCCGCTGCAGACAGGTATCAAGGCGATCGACTCCATGGTACCCATCGGCCGCGGCCAGCGTGAGCTGATCATCGGCGACCGTCAGACAGGTAAGACGGCTATCGCCATCGATACGATCATCAATCAGAAGGGCCAGAATGTAAAGTGTATCTATGTAGCCATCGGCCAGAAGGCTTCGACGGTGGCGTCCATCGTCAAGACACTGGAAGAATACGGCGCCATGGCTTATACCACGGTCGTCGCGGCGACGGCTTCCGAGCTGGCTCCGCTGCAGTATATCGCTCCTTACGCAGGCTGCGCCATCGGTGAGGAGTGGATGGAGAACGGAGAGGACGTGCTGGTGATCTATGACGATCTGTCCAAGCATGCAACGGCTTACCGTACACTCTCCCTGCTGCTGAGACGTCCGCCCGGACGTGAGGCGTATCCCGGCGACGTGTTCTATCTGCACAGCAGACTTCTGGAGCGCGCGGCGCGCATGAATGAGCAGTACGGCGGCGGTTCCCTTACGGCGCTGCCCATCATCGAGACCCAGGCAGGCGACGTTTCGGCTTATATCCCGACCAACGTCATTTCCATTACCGACGGTCAGATCTATCTGGAAACGGAAATGTTCAATTCCGGCTTCCGTCCGGCGATCAACGCCGGTCTGTCCGTGAGCCGTGTGGGCGGCAGCGCACAGATCAAGGCCATGAAGAAGATCGCGGGACCGATCCGTCTGGAGCTGGCACAGTACCGTGAGCTGGCTGCATTCTCGCAGTTCGGCAGTGAGCTGGATGCCGATACCAAAGAGCGTCTGGCACAGGGCGAACGTATCCGTGAGATGCTGAAGCAGCCGCAGTACAAGCCCATGCCGGTCGAATACCAGATCATCATCATCTATACCGCGACCAAGAAGTATCTGCTGGATATCGCGGTTGAAGATGTGCTGCGCTTTGAAGCGGAACTGTTTGAGTATATCGATACCAAGTATCCCGAGATCCCGGAGAGCATCCGTACCGAGAAGGAGATGAAGCCCGAGATCGAAGAGAAACTGATCAGTGCCATCGAAGCGTTCAAGAAGGATTTTTAGGATTTAAAGAGGAAACAGTGATATGGCGTCCATGAGAGACATAAAAAGGCGCAAGAGCAGTATTGAGAGCACCCAGCAGATCACCAAGGCGATGAAGCTGGTTGCCACCGTAAAGCTTCAGCGCGCAAAACAGCGTGCCGAGCGGAGCAAATACTACTTTAACGCCGTTTATGATACCGTCACATCCATCCTGGCCAGAGCCGGCGGGGTCGAGCATCCCTGGCTGCAGGCCGGACGGGAAGGGAAAAAAGCGGTCATCATGATCACGTCCAATAAAGGTCTGGCCGGCGGGTACAATTCCAACATCACCAAGATGATCACCCGCAATCCCGACTTCACGAAGGACAATACGACGATCTATGCCATAGGAAAAAAAGGCAAGGATGCCTGTGTGCGTGCGGGTTACCCGATCATGAAGGACTATTCCGAGGCGATCGAGGAGCCTGCGTACCAGGACGGGATGAAGATCACGAAGGAGCTTCTGGCTGCATTTGAAGCGGGAGAGATCGCCGAGATCTGGCTGGCCTACACCTTCTTCAAGAATACGGTGAGCCATGTCCCCACACTGATGAAGCTTTTGCCCGTGGATATGGAAGCGGCGAAGCAGAATGAGGATGAAGAGGAATCAGCGGCAAAGCCGGAAAAACGCGAAGCGGATGCGCCGATGAATTTTGAACCGGAGGATGAAGAGGCACTGAACCTGATCATCCCGAAGTATATCTCCAGTCTGATCTACGGAGCGCTGATCAGTGCCCAGGCATCGGAAAACGGAGCACGTATGCAGGCCATGGACAATGCGACCAACAATGCATCCGAGATGATCGATCATCTGGCGCTGCTTTATAACCGTGCACGTCAGGGCAAGATCACGACGGAGCTGACCGAGATCATCGCCGGTGCGGACGCGATCAGTTAATTATTGAATACACTTTTGGAGCCGACGCCGGGAGCGGGATCCGTGCGAGCCACGAGGAGGGGCCGCTGGCTCGAGCATGAGGGGCCACGCAACGCGGGGATACATGCGAGGTTTAGACAGTGGGACGAAGCCTGTGGCGCAAGCAGAGTCCGAGTGCGATCCATGTGGACCGAAGGCTTCTAAAGAAAGAAAAGATCAGAATATCTTATCGTAAATTTTTGCTTTAGAAAGGATATATAAAATGGCAGAGGAAAAGAAAGGCAGACTGACACAGATCGTGGGTGCGGTGCTGGACGTGAAGTTTGACGGCAACCTTCCCGAGATCAACGAGGCCATCAGCATCACCCGCAATGACGGCAGCAGGCTGGTCGTGGAAGTGGCCCAGCATCTGGGCGATGATACGGTCCGCTGCGTGGCCATGGGACCGACGGACGGTCTGGTGCGCGGCATGGATGCCATTGCAACGGGAGCTCCGATCCGTGTACCCGTAGGTGAGAAGACCCTGGGACGTATCTTCAACGTGCTGGGTGAGCCCATAGATAACAAGCCCGCTCCGGAAGACGTGGAATACGAACCGATCCATCGTCCGGCTCCCGCATTCAAGGAGCAGAGTACCGAGCAGGAAATGCTGGAAACGGGTATCAAGGTCGTTGATCTGCTCTGCCCTTATCAGAAAGGCGGAAAGATCGGACTTTTCGGCGGCGCCGGCGTAGGTAAGACGGTGCTGATCCAGGAGCTGATCCGTAATATCGCAACCGAGCATGACGGATTCTCCGTGTTCACCGGCGTAGGCGAGCGTACCCGTGAGGGTAACGATCTTTATCACGAGATGAGCGAGAGCGGCGTTATCGATAAGACGGCTATGATCTTCGGACAGATGAACGAGCCCCCCGGGGCACGTATGCGTGTGGGTCTGACCGGTCTGACCATGGCGGAATATTTCCGTGACAAGGGCGGTAAGGATGTGCTGCTCTTCATTGACAACATCTTCCGTTTCACCCAGGCAGGTTCCGAGGTGTCGGCTCTGCTGGGACGTATGCCCAGCGCCGTGGGTTACCAGCCCACGCTGCAGACGGAAATGGGCGCTCTGCAGGAGCGTATCACTTCCACCAAGAACGGTTCCATCACTTCGGTGCAGGCCGTATACGTGCCCGCCGATGACCTGACGGACCCCGCGCCTGCAACGACCTTCGCACATCTGGATGCGACCACGACCCTGAGCCGTGCGATCAGTGAGCAGGGTATCTACCCCGCTGTGGATCCGCTGGATTCGTCCTCGCGTATCCTTGATCCCCGTATTGTGGGCGAGGAGCACTACCAGGTAGCCCGCGGAGTGCAGGCGATCCTCCAGCGTTACAAGGAGCTGCAGGATATCATCGCCATCCTCGGTATGGACGAGCTTTCCGAGGAAGACAAGCAGGTGGTGAGCCGTGCCCGTAAGGTGCAGCGTTTCCTGTCCCAGCCCTTCTTCGTTGCGACACAGTTCACGGGTATGGAAGGAAAGTATGTGCCCATCAGCGAAACGATCCGCGGCTTCAAGGAGATCCTGGCCGGCAAGCACGACGAGATCCCCGAGAGCGCATTCCTGAATGCCGGCTCCATCGACGAAGTGGTAGCTCGCGCGAACAAGTAAGGCTCAGAAAGGTTACGGAAACGAATGGCTGATACATTTGCATTAAAAGTGGTCACCCCGGAAAGAGTTTTTTTTGAGGGTGATGTGGAAATGCTGGAATTTAATACCACCGAGGGTGAGATCGGTATTTTTAGGAATCACGTACCCATGACCGTGATCGTCGCTCCCGGTGTGATGGTGATGACGCTTCCGGAGGGCGAGAAAAAAGCCGCGCTGCATGCCGGCTTTGTCGAGATCCTGCAGGACCGTGTGACGGTGCTGGCAGAGCTGATCGAATGGCCGGATGAGATCGATCTGGATCGTGCCGAGAGCGCCGGGCAGCGTGCGAGAGAGCGTATCGCGGCACGCGGGGACGATGTGGATCTGGATCGTGCCGAAGCAGCGCTCAAGCGTTCCATCGCGAGGATACAGGCGCTGAAATAAGCTGCGGCATTCCGCTCATATACCCGTGGACCCGGGACGCGGCATACGCGGCAGGGGGAAAGAGCAGCGGGCGTTTCTGCCGGAACCTGACACAGAGTGAAAGTACGACATATAAGTAAAACTTTATTACTGATCATTTATTGCGGGGGATCTTTCTGATCTCCCTTCTTGTGTTGAGCAGCCTGATGAACCGCGGCAATACCGATATGACGACGGAAATGTCGCGGGCCACCATGCCTCTGCTCTGTCTTAGCGTGAACGGAAGAGAATATAATGAGATGCAGCCTTTTACGGAGGAGATGGATATCTGCCGTATGGACGCTCATATCACGCCCATCGGTGATGACCGGACCCTGCATTTCGCTTTCGATCTGTACGGGAATTCCATCAGTAAGCTGAGTGTCTGCGTGCGTTCCCTTCTGGACGGACGACTGATCGAGGAAACCCAGATCTTTGACTATGCCAATGCCGGGGACCGCCTGAGCGGAAATGTCACCCTGCGTGACCTGATAAAGGAAAAGATCCCTTATTCCCTCTGTGTTCTGGCCCAGTGTGAGGACGGGCGTCTTCTGCGGTATTATACAAGGATTGTGCGGCTGCCGGAGAATACGCTGGAAGAGATGCTGGATTTTGCCCTGTATTTTCATGAATGTACCTTTGATAAGGTCCGTGCCCACGGCGAGCTTCCCACCTGGCTGGAGAGCAACCGGAAGGGGGACAATTCCACCTTTACCCGTGTGGATATCCATTCCAGTGCGGACCAGGTGAGCTGGGGAAGCTTAAATCCCCAAAAAGTCACCAAACCCCGTGCGGTCATCCGGGACATCGACGGAAACACGGCGCAGATCTGCCTGGATTATCTGATCAGCGTGAAGGAAGGGGAACAGGAGCAGTACTGTTTTGTTCATGAGTTTTACCGCTGCAGGCGCGGACGGGAGCGCATGCTCCTTCTGGAATACGAACGTACCATGGAAGAGCTGTTTGACGAAGAGCGCGCGGTGATCGCCGGAAACAAGATCCAGCTCGGGATGGTCGCGTCTCTGGAAAAAAAGGAGAGCAATGACGGCCATATCCTTGCCTTTGCGAACTGCGGCCGTCTGTACAGCTATGATGCGACGACGAACCGTCTGGCCTATGTTTTCGGCTTTTATGATCAGGATATGGAAGACCGGCGCGAGACGGCCCGTAATAACAATATCCGCATTTTCGACGTGGACGAGACCGGGGATGTATCCTTCTGCGTATGGGGCTATATGAACTGCGGAAATCATGAAGGCAGCATGGGCGTGATCCTGTATCATTACAACAGAACGCTCAATACGGTGGAGGAAAAAGTCTTCGTGCCCTTCTACGGCAGCTATGAGCAGCTGAAGCAGGATGTGGAACGGCTCTGTTATGCGGATGAGAATAATATGTACCTCTGCATGGACAACGATGTATACCGCATCTCGGTCGAATCCAGAAATACGGCAAAGCTTTCCGGAGATCTTCCGCCGGATGCTCTGGTCACTTCGGAAAGCCAGCTGATCGCAGCCTGGGGAGACGGGACGGATATCTACGATTCCGATACGATCAATGTTTATGATCTGGGAGGAAGGCGCAAGGGCAGTATCCTTTCCGAGGGAAGCGAAAAGCTCCTGCCTATCACTTTCTTCGGAGAAGATCTGGTCTATGGCAAGGCCAGGGATGAGGATATCACTACGGATGAGAGCGGGCATACCGTGTTCCCGATGTACAGTATCAGCATCCGGGGCCGCAACGGAAAGACGCTGAAGGAATACAGCAATGACGGCATATTTGTTACGGCGGTGGAAAAATCCGAGAATATGATCACCTTGAAACGTGTTCAGAAGAGCGATGAAGGAAAGCTTGTGGAGATCGCCGATGACCAGATCCTGAATAACGGAGAGCAGAAGATCGAAAGGAATACGCTGGAGACGGTGGTAACGGAGCGTTTCGAGACGATCACCCAGCTGAAGCTGCGCAGCGAGATCAATACCGAAAGCCTGCAGATCCTCAATCCGCGCTTTGTGCTTTTCGAGGGAAAGAGAGAGATCCACAAAGAGGAAGAGCAGAAAGAGCAGAGAGTATACGATGTGATCATGCAGGGAAAGCTGTACGCGCGTTTGAGCGAGAGTTATAAAGCCATTGAAAAAGCCTTTGAAGGAGGCGGCGCGGTAAGGGATGAAAGAGGGGTGCTGCTGTACCGCCGAACGGCGCTGCTGACAAAGAACCAGATCATGGCGATCCGCGGCCCGGTGGGAGAGGTCGGAGAAGATAAGCAGGAAGTGCTGGCAGCCTGTCTGAACACCTGGCTTTCCTATGAGGGCGTGGAATATGACAGTCTGGCACGTCTTTCCCGCGGGGTAACGGCAGGCGGGATCCTGGCGGAAGCGATGCCCGATGCGGAGATCCTGGACCTGTCCGGTCTTCCTCTGGATGCGATCCTGTATTATGTGGCTAATGAACGGCCGGTCCTGGTACAGGAAAACGACGGAGGCGGTCTCCTTCTGGTGGGATATAACGAACTGAATGTGGTGGTCATGGATCCGACGAAAAAAGAGGCGGTCTACAAGATCGGCCGTGAAGATGCCGCAAAGCGCTTTGGTGAATCCGGAAACCGTTTCCTCACCTGTCTGCGTCCGGAGGATTGAGATGGGAAAGCTGCGGGAAGCACTGGAAGCATATGCGGCGCGGGGACTGCGTTCCTATCATACGCCCGGACATAAAGGCAGTCTGGATCCGCTGGATCTGACCGAACTGCCTGGGCTGGACGACCTGCATGCGCCTTCGGGCATACTGAAGGAAGCGCAGGAACGCGCGGCAGCGCTGTACGGTGCGGATGCGAGTTTTTATCTGGTAAACGGATCCACGGTCGGGATCCTGACAGCGGTGAGCGCCGTGGTGCCGAAGGGCGGGAAGCTTCTGATGCAGCGGGAATCCCACCGCTGTGTATATAATGCCGCCATGCTTCGGGAGCTGAAGCTGTCCTTTCTGGAAACGGAGCGGGAGCCGCAGAGCGCTGCGGGTCTCGGCGTGACGCTTGCGGAAGCGGAAAGGGGCCTGGCAGCCTGTCCGGATGCCGATGCCCTGCTGCTCACTTCACCCAATTACGAAGGCTTCTCCGCGGAGCTGGAGGAGATTGCCGCGCTGGTGCATGCAAAAGGGATCCCGCTGATCGTGGATGCCGCTCACGGAGCACATTTCGGCTTCAGCCGCCTTCATCCGAAAAGTGCTCTGCAGTGCGGCGCGGATGTCTGCGTGATGAGCCTGCACAAGACCCTGCCCTCGCCGACGCAGACGGCGATCCTCCATCTGAAAGGAGAGCGCGTATCCGCGGAGAGCATTCAGGAATGGCTGGCGGTCTATCAGACTACTTCTCCCTCATACCCTTTCATGGCAGCGATGGATGACTGTATCGACTTTGTTTCACGGCTGACGGAGAACGACTGGCAGGAATATGAAAAAAAACGCCGGAAACTGTCCGACGTTTTACTTGCGATACCGAATGTACGCCTTCTGGATGCATTTTCCGAAGCTGACGGCCCGAAACCCGAGCCGGGGAAACTGCTTCTGATGCCTTTGGACGGGCGCAGCACCGAGACACTGGCGCAGGAGCTGCGCGAGCGCTGCGGCATCGAGCCGGAGCTCGTACTTCCGTCTTATGTACTGCTGATCTCCTCGATCTGTGATGCGCCGTTCTGAATATCTGAGGCTCAGTCTGCGAGCCGTTCCAGCTCTTCTTCACCGAGCCGTTCCAGCTTTTCTTCATTGATCCGTCCCAGCCGCGGCCTTGTCCGGAAGAAGAAAGGCAGACGGAAGCTTTCCGGAGCTTCCTCCGGTTCCAGCTTCGTTCTTCCCAGGGAATAAAGGATATAGGGAAAGACCACCATGGCAAAGCAGGACAGCGCCATGAAGGTATAGATCTTTGCATGCTGGTCGCTGTAGCGCTGAACCAGATATTCCAGGATGCCGGTGGCAGTCATGCTTGCGGCAAGTCCCAGCCAGAGCAGGATAAAATACCATTGGAAACCGCGTTTCTTCAGCGCTCGTATGGACCAGCCGATTCCCAGGAGCAGGATGCTCACGCCCGAAAAGATCTGCAGGATGCTGACGAACCCGTTGAAAGGAAAATACTCCGGATCGTAGCGCGTGCTGTCCAGGATAAATTCGGATGCGGAAAAGAGCAGCAGGAACATGCAGGCCGTTGCACCGTATTCCCTCTTCCGGTCATAGTAGAAATTCGTACAGAGATGCGCGATCAGGATCAGTACAAGGAAGCTGATAAAAAATGTGGCAAAGCGGTACTCGACTTCGCCGCCGGCACCGGGCACTGCGGAAGCAAAGGGCAGATGCTGCATGGAAGTCGACTCTACGAGGAATTTGCCGCGGCAGTTATAGTTGAAAAGGTCGGTCAGATAGAGCAGACCCATGCCCATGGCGGTGGCGGGAGCGAGGGCATCCAGCAGCGCCGGCAGATTTTTGCAGAGCTGCATGAGACGCACCGTCACAGCAGCAAGGACGATACCGGGGAGAAGTCCCAGCATCGAAAAGGCTGTACTGCTGCGGTCCGCAAGCGCCTCGGACAGGGAAGAGTATTGTTCTATATGCGTATACCAGTATAGCATACGGGAACTGAACATACCGAAGACCACGGCGAGGGGCAGCCAGAACCAGGTGGCAAGGCGTTTCCCTCCGCCGCCCGCATTGAGCGAGTGTGCACGGAAAAACCAGGCGGGGATCGTCAGTGCGATGATGATGACGTCCCAGTGGATCTGTCGGTTGTCGATGATGATGGCGATCGGGTTCATGATGGATTAACGGTTCTCACTTTCCGGCAATGCCGTTGCAAAATAAATGATATCACTTACCATACGTTCGTTTAGAAAGTCTACCGGATTGAACATCCGGTTCTGTATCACGATCTCGGCGGTCTGTCCGCCGTCCATGGCGTAGGCCCTTTCCACACCCATGGCCTGCATGATATTGCGCGAATCCACGATCGTCGCGCTGCCCGTGCCGTAGCCCGGGTTGATGGTCATGAGCAGGTAATGGCAGCTTCCGCGCTGGCCCAGGGAGCTGCGGGAATAGTGTTCCGTCACTTCGCCGAGCTGGTACCAGTCGCCGGCATCATGAACTTTGTAATCTTCCACCAGCACAGGGCCGAAGGCAAGGGAAAAGATGATGTCGTTATCGGCGATGTATTTTTCCGCATCTTCCTTGGTCTCCAGTTCTCCGGAATAGGTAAAATGCATATTGCCGGAAGCATCCATATGGCAGAGCTCCAGCCGCGAAGGGTTGAAGCGGTAAAGCTGCCGCCGGTAGGCGGTGATGCCGATGCCGCGGAATTTATAAAAGTCCCCGTTCAGCGCGATCACCGCGTTGGCTTCCGCAGCCAGGGCCGTAGCACTCTTGTGGATCGGCGAGCCGTAGGTATCGTCTGCCAGCTTCCGTCTGAGCTGCGAAGGATCAGCGATATAGACATCCGCAAAGCTGCAGTTCTTTCCCATATACAGTTCCCGCCAGGCGACGGCCACGATGGTCTCATCGGCGTAGTAATTATACTGGCCGTCCAGGATCTTTATATCCTCATGCCAGAAGGGTTCGTCGATCCCCGTGACACGCGGGTAGGCCGCCAGCAGATCTTTTATCACCTGCGGATCGTCGGTCGTCCCGTATTTATTCTGGTTGGGCGCGGGTACCAGCACCATATCCTCCGGGATCACATAATGTTTGGGGATATAGGTCAGCTGGCCCAGTACATCCGCGCGCGCGTTGTTTGCGAACATCTCGCCGTCTTCCGAGTAGCCGGAAAAGCAGAGCAGCAGTTCGTCGTCGGGCAGGATGTACCAGCGTCCGTCGCGGTAGTCCAGGGAGAGCGTCAGCTCCGTGGTAACGTAATAGTCCTCGGCATTGTCCGTGATCTTCTGTACGCCTTCCGCGTAGATCTCGTCCAACACCTCGGGCCGGTAGTTTTCCTCTTCATCAAATACTTCGCTTTTCGGCCGTTCGTCGATCACGACCGGCAGGCGTTCCATGACATATCCTTCGATCAGCGGGGTAAGTGTCGAAAGTTTCAGGCTGGTAAAGGCGATCCGCTGGCTTGCATGGGTCTCTTCCGTTTTTGCGGGCCCCCGCAGTTCCCAGGAATAGCTGTTCTGCAGTGCCTGATAATACAGTGCGGCGGTTTCGTCCACGCCTTCCGGTGTCGTAAAAAGCTGCCGGGGCGTAGACAGATCCGCAACGGCTTCCTCCGGATGCCCGCCGGAAAAGCTGTCCAGGAAATGGGTCACGGTCTCCTCCGGGGTACAGGAGGGCTTAAAGACCAGGGTACCGCGGCTGTCCGCGAGAACGCAGCAGAGCAGCAGTATGCAGAGGAAGAACCCGCTCAGTGTTGACCAGAGGGCTTCCTCACGGCGGCGGATCTCACCCCAGACCCCGCGCAAAAAAAAGAAGCACAGCAAAATTGCCAGCAGCTTCACCATGCCGGAATGGAGCGCATCCATTTCCTTTATACAGCGTAACGCTTCATGAAACGCGTAATCGATTGTTTCTAATATCTCACTCAATTCGGTTCACATAAATTATGCGGGAATTGCCCTGCGCGGCACAATACTTATTGATTTTACCATAATTTATGCGAAGTCTCAAGGGTTTACATAATATTTTTGACCAAAGATTGCCGTTCTGTATTCCGCCGGCCGGGCCGGTATGCGTTCAGCACGAGGACCGTATCGAGCCGCCGGCGCTTAGCGAGCAGGCAGGCTAATCATTCTCGTTCCGCGGCATCGCCGTATCGAAAACGATGATATCGCTCACATAGCGCTCCCCGCCGTAGTCAACCTTATTGAACATCTTATTATTGAGCACGATCTCGGCGGTCTGTCCGCCGTCCAGGGCATAGGCGCGTTCACAGCCCATGGCCTGCATGATGCGGCAGGAATCGGCAATGGTACCGTTGGGCGTGCCGAAACCGAAATTCATGTTCATCAGCAGATAGTGTCCGCGGCCGGTCTGGCCGATGGAAGAACGCGCGTAGTTCTGCGTCACTTCTCCGAGGGCGTAATTGGGACTGGAATTGTGGATCTCGTAATTTTCCACCAGTACGGGGCCGAATGCGATGGTAAAGAGGATGTCGTTATCGGCGACGTATTTTTCCGCGGCATCTTTTGTGGGCAGCTCCCCCGCATAGGTAAAGAGCAGGTCGCCGTTACCGTCCACATGGCAGAATTCCAGTGCACCCGGATTGAAACGGTAGACCTGTCTCTGGTAGGTGGTGAGGCCGACCGTGCGGTATTTGTAGAAATCCCCGTTGATGGCGACCACGGCGTTGCATTCTGCCGCCATGTTTGTCGCGGTCTTATGGATCGGGGATCCGAAAGTGTCTTCGGACAGCTTGCGGCGGATCTGCGAGGGATCCGCAATATAAACTTCCGCAAAAGTGCAGAAACGGTTATAGATCAGCTGTTTCCAGCCGATGACCAGGATCGTGTCGTCGGCGTAGTAGCTGATCCCGTCGCTCTTGATGTCGATATCCTCATTCCAGAAGGTCTCATTGTTGCCCGTAAGGCGCGGATAGGCTTCCACCAGCGCGCGGATCTCCGCGGGATCATGCGTGCAGCCGAATTTGTCGCGGTTCGGTTCGGGACCGACCAGCGCTCCCTCGGCGATCTTGTATTGCTTGGGTATAAAAGTCAGATCCTGCAGCACTTCGCTCTTGGCATTATTCGCAAAATTCGCACCCGGGCTGACCCCGCCGCAGAAGGCCCGGATCAGATCGTCGTTTACGTGCAGATACCAGCGCTTGCCGGAAAAGTCAAGGCTGAGTTCCGTTTCGATGGTGCCAAGGTAAGGCGCGGGATCCTGCAGGATATGCTCCACACCGTTTCTGTATACCTTATCCAGCGTTTCGGGGAGATAATTCTCCTCGCTGTCATAGATCTCATTCTTCTTATGAGTGCTGACGTAATCCTCCAGATCATCCATGACATAAAGATAGATCGGGCCCGGCAGTTCCGAAAGCTTCAGATAGGAAAAGCTCACTTTCTGCGTGGCATGGCCTTTATCGATCTCGGCCGGACCGAGCAGCTGATAGGAATAGCTGTTCTTCAGCGCATCATAGTACAGCATCCCGGTATCGTCGGTGTCTGAGGGGATATAGAGCAGCTGCTGGTTTTCGCCCAGATCACGGACGGCAGCTTTGGTATCTCCGGCGATGAAGCTGTCAAAGAAATGACTCACCGTATCCTCCGGCTTTGCGGAGGGTTCAAAGACCAGGATGCCGGCCTGGTTTGCAACGATACAGCAGAAAAGCAGAAGGCATACAAAAAACGCGCTCAGGGCGGACCAGAGCAGCTCGGCCCGGCGCTCCGACAATTCACGGAAAGAGCGGAAGACCAGCAGTATGAAAAGTACGACAACACCCGCTACCAGAAGGATATGGAGATAGTCCATCTGCTTTATGGTGTTCCCTGTTTCCCTGAGGCAGTGTTCGATTGTCTGGAAAAAATCCGTCAACATGGAGAACATTTTATCACATCTGCATAATGATGTTAAGGTCAAATTTTATTTCTTTATGATACATACGGGTTCCTTCGGCCGGCTCATGGGCTTTTGACACCGGCATCATATATTTATGGTACTTTTTTTTGATTTATGGTAGAATATACAGGTTAGGGTCGGGAGGATGAGTAAATTGAGAAAAGAGAAGAAGACAGCCGGCGCAGCCGGGATCGCCCTGATGACAGCGCTTGCCGTGCTGATGGCAGGCTGCGGGGATCAGCAGAAAATACCCGCGGAAGAGAATGCGACACCGACGCCGGTGCCCGTTACCTCCACACCGACGCCGACGCCGGTTCCGGAGGAGGATGAGGCAGAGGCCGTATCGGATAATAATATTGAAGAAAATGAGGAGATCCCTGCTGTACTCGGGGATGATCCATGGAATCAGTATGTATTGAGCGATGTCGAGGAGATCGGTGCCACTGCCGCCGGCGGTGCCTGGACGCAGGCGGATATCATCACACTGGATGATGCGCTGAAGGAGAAGCTGCAGCCGGGCAGCGTGATCGAGATCGAATACCGTTCCTCTACGGGAAAGCTCTGGCTGGTATTTGACCGGGCCAAAAGCTCGCTGGTAAAGGACGCGCAGGGCCGCACAAAGACCTGGGTGCGGGTGGGTGCCGGCATGTTCGGTGACTGCGGCGATGTCATCGTAAACGGGAAGCATGATAAGATACAGCTGAGCTATGAACAGATCGCCGCGGTCATGGGAGAGCGGATCGAAAACTGGGGCGATAACATACAGGCGGAAAGCGACGGCGACTGGGAAGTGCTGTCGGTCCGTCTGGGCAGAGGCGCAAAAAAATATGCATTGAAAAATGCCGTCAGTACAGGACAGGCCGCTAAGGGCGAAGCCTGGGAGCGGGCGGATATCATTCCGGATATCACTTCGGAAGCGGTGGCGGAGAAACTCAAACCCGGCAGTGTGATCGAGATCAGCTATACCTCCGAGACCGGAGAACTGTGGGTGGTCATGCCGGATGCCGAAAACGCCGTGGCTCAGGGAGAGGACAGCGGCGAGGGCATCCGTGTGGGCGTGCGCGTGTCGGATGAAGATATGCGCGGCAATGCGGTATGTGATGGAGAACACTGCTATATCCCCTATGAACTGCTCGTACAGTATTGCGGCCCCGATCCCGCGCGCTGGGGACAGCGCATGCAGGCGGAGGCATCCTCCAACTGGGAAGTGACGGGGATACGCATCGGCGAGGGCACAGCCCTTTCGCCTTTGAATTTTGTCATTGAAAACGAGCAGGCAGTGGAATCCGCTTCGGGGAAAGCGGAGGATCTGTTCGATCTGAAAAAGGAAGAGATCGCGGCTGCGTTTCAGCCGGGGAGTGTGATCACCCTTGAATATGAGTCGGAGGGAGATCTCTGGCTCGTGCTTCCGAAGGCCGGAGAGTCGGAGGAAGAAGGGATTGAGGGCAGCAGTGTGGTGATCGGAAAGGATGAAGAAAGCGGACGGGGTGCGCTGATCACGGAGGACGGAGTCTGCCGTATCCCCTTTGAACTGATCGCGGCCTATTGCGGGGAAGATGTGAGTACCTGGGGCCCGGTGATACAGGCGGAGGGCTCCGCAGGCTGGAAGATCCTCCGGGTATCCGTCGGACGGAAAGTCGAATGAAAGGAACGGAGCGGATGGATCAGGCCCTTATAAACAGCGGAGATCACGCGCGTTTACGGCGCGTCATGGAAAAGGCGGAGCGCGGGGAAGCACTCTGTATCGCTTTTCTGGGCGGCTCCATCACCGAGGGCTATTCCTCCACTGCCCATGAGAACTGTTATGCGGCGCGCATTTTTTCCTGGTGGGAGAAAAGCTTTCCGCAGAGCAGGATGCGCTATGTCAATGCGGGCATCGGCGGGACCGGCTCGGATTACGGCGCGGCCAGGGCGGAGCGGGATGTGCTTTCGGAAAGGCCGGACGTGGTCTTTGTGGATTTCTCCGTAAACGATGCCGCGAATGAGTTTTATCAGGAATGTTACGAGGGGCTTCTCCGTAAGCTGCTGGGAAGTACAGGGCAGCCGGCGGTGGTCCTGCTTCACTTTATCAAATATGACGACGGCACCACGGCGGAGGCGGAGCACCTGGCTCTGGGCAGACATTACGGACTGCCCTGTCTCAGTGTGCGGAGCTCGATCTATGCGATGATAAAAAGCGGGGAGCTGGAAGCGGAGAGTATCACTGCGGACGGTCTGCATCCCAACGATAAAGGCCACGGGATGATCGCGGAGCTGGTCAGCGCCTTCCTGGAAGAAGTAAGGAAAGAGGCGTATCCGGGAGAAGAAGCGGCGCTTCCGGCAGCCCTCACCGCAAATGCCTGGGAAGATATAACACTCTGGCAGAACGGCAATTCCTCACCGGAGCTTTCTGGCTTCAGCGCGGATAAAAAAGAAAAGGAATATCCGGCGGATCATTTCCGCGGAGGCTGGACCGGGAAAAAGGCCGGAGATGAGATTCGCTTCCGATTTTACGGCAGCGAGCTGGCGGTACAGTTCCGGCGTACGGTGAAGCGGCCGGCACCGGTGGCCGCGGCGGTCGTGGACGGGGATGAAAGACGGCCGGTCTTTCTGGATGCCAATTTTGACCAGGACTGGGGAGACTGTCTTTCCACGGTCCCGGTGCTGCGGCACGGGCAGCTTCTGGACGGGCTGACGCCGGAACGGCGTTCGCCGCTCTGTTATGATACATATAATGAAGTGATCCGTCTGGCAGGGGAAAAGCCTGTGCAGGCGGCAGAACATACGCTGTGCATACGGGTCCTGGGGGAGCCGGAAGAACTGGGCTGGGAAAAGGCCGCGCTTAATACGGGCGAAGTGGCATGGCTGAAAAGTGAAGAGGGCAGCGGGGAGACAGCTTTTGATCTGCTGGGTATCCTGGTATCCGCTGCGGAAAAGAAAGGGGAGACTGCATGAGCGGGCTGCTAAAGTTTAAGCCGGTGCTGATGGAACGCATCTGGGGCGGCAGCAGATTAAAAACGGAATGGGGCTATGAAAGCAGCCTGGATACGGGACTGGGAGAATGCTGGGTGGTAAGCTGCAACGAGCTTGCCGACAGCGAGGTCACGGAAGGCGAGTATAAAGGCAAAAGGCTTTCGCAGCTCTGGAAAGAAGAAGCGGGGATCTTCGGTGAGGAGAGGGGAAAGGACTTCCCCCTGCTGGTCAAGATCCTGGATGCAAAGGAAAATCTTTCCCTGCAGGTGCATCCGGACGACGCCTATGCGGAAGAACACGAAGGCTGCCGTGGCAAATGGGAATGCTGGTACATCCTGGACTGTCCCGAAAACGCCGAGCTCCTGGTGGGAAACCGCGCGAAGGACCGGGAGGATCTGAAGCGCATGGTGGAGGAAAAGCGCTGGGATGATCTGATCAACCGCGTGCCCGTGAAAAAGGGCGATTTTATCCGCCTGGATCCCGGTACGCTCCATGCGATCACGGCCGGCGTCATGCTCCTTGAGGTGCAGGAAAATTCCGATGTGACCTACCGCGTTTACGATTACGACCGGCTTCAGAACGGAAAGCCCCGTCAGCTGCACATACAGCAGAGTCTCGATGTACTCCGTGTGCCGGATCACATCACGACGGCGGAGCTGATCCATACCGGTGAGCGGAAGAACGAGCTGCAGCTCCTGGCCGCGACCTCGAGGGTGAAGGTCTGGACCCTGTCCGTTTCCGGCAGCTGCAGGATCGACGTGCCCCAGTGGCAGATCGCGAGCATCCTTGAAGGGGAGGGCAGCATGAACGGCACTGCGGTAAGGCGCGGTGAGCATCTGATCATTCCCGGAGACTGCGGAGGGCTCGTGATCGAGGGTGAAATGCGGGTCAATCTTGCGCAGGCGCGCGGGGGATGACAAATAAAGGAATCGGTGTTATAATTTCGCTTAGTTTTTTTTCACAAAAAGAGAGGGATTTTGCCATGTTTCAAATTTTATCGATGAAGTATCTGAACGAGAACATTTTCCGGATGGACATTGAAGCGCCCATGGTGGCGCGCGCCTGCCTTCCCGGCCAGTTTGTGATCGTGCGCAGTCATGAGGATGCGGAACGCATCCCGCTGACGATCTGCGATTATGACAGGGAGAAGGGCAGTGTGACCATCGTAGTGCAGGTGATCGGTGCCGGCACGATCCGTATGGGTCAGATGAAAGCGGGGGACAGCCTTGCGGATTTCGTCGGACCGCTGGGACAGCCTTCGGATCTGGTAACGGACGATATCGAGGAAGTTAAAAAGAAAAAGATCGTGTTTGTGGCCGGCGGTCTGGGAACCGCTCCCGTATATCCCCAGGTGAAATGGCTGAAGGAGCATGGCGTAGCTTCGGACGTGATCATCGGTGCCAAGAATAAGGACATCCTGATCATGGAAGAGGAATTCAAGGCCGTGACCGACAATCTCTTTATCACCACGGATGACGGCAGTTACGGCCGGACGGGTATGGTGACCAAATGCCTGGAGGATCTGGTGACGCAGGAAGGAAAGCAGTACGATCACTGCGTATGCATCGGTCCCATGATCATGATGAAATTTGTCTGCCAGCTGACCGAAAAACTGGGGATCCATACGGTGGTATCCATGAACCCCATCATGGTGGACGGTACCGGCATGTGCGGTGCCTGCCGCTGCAGCGTGGAAGGCAAGACGAAGTTTGCCTGCGTTGACGGACCGGAATTTGACGGTCACAAGGTGAACTGGGACGAAGCCATGAGACGTTCGGGAATGTACAGAGACTGGGAAGCCAAAGCAAAGGAGGGCGCACAGGCATGATCGAGGTAGATGTTTTAAAGAAGGTACCCGTACGGGAGCAGGACAGCGCGGTACGGGCGCACAATTTTGAAGAGGTATGTCTGGGCTATAATAAGGAAGAAGCCATGGCAGAGAGCACGCGCTGCATCAACTGCAAGAATGCACGCTGTATCCAGGGCTGCCCCGTGAGCATCAATATCCCCGCGTTTATCGCGCAGGTAAAAGAAGGAAACATGGAAGAGGCTTACCGCATCATCAGCGAGAGCAGTGCACTGCCCGCGGTATGCGGCCGTGTCTGCCCGCAGGAGAGCCAGTGTGAAGGCGTCTGCATCCGCGGCGTAAAGGGCGAGCCCGTATCCATCGGAAAACTGGAGCGTTTCGTTGCCGACTGGGCGCGCGAAAACGGGATCCGTCCCACTCCGGCAGCCGAAAAGAAAGGAAAGAAAGTCGCCGTGATCGGCAGCGGCCCTGCAGGCCTGACCTGCGCGGGCGATCTGGCAAGAGCCGGTTACGACGTGACCATCTATGAAGCGCTTCACAAAGCCGGCGGCGTTCTCGTATACGGTATCCCTGAGTTCCGTCTGCCCAAGGAAGCGGTCGTGGAAAAAGAGATCGAGAATGTTATGAGCCTCGGCGTGAAGATCGAGCGCGATGTGGTGATCGGCAAGAGCATCACCATCGACGAGCTGATCAGCGAAGAGCATTATGACGCCGTATTCATCGGCTCCGGCGCGGGACTTCCCAAGTTCATGGGCATCCCGGGCGAGAACGCCAACGGCGTGTTCTCCGCCAACGAATACCTGACCCGCAGCAATCTGATGCGTGCTTTTGACGAAAAGTCCAGCACCCCGATCATGAAGAGCAAAAAGGTCGCGGTCGTGGGCGGAGGAAACGTTGCCATGGATGCGGCGCGTACCGCTCTGCGTCTCGGTGCCGAAGTGCATATCGTATACCGCCGCAGCGAGGCGGAGCTTCCTGCCCGTGTGGAGGAAGTGCATCATGCAAAGGAAGAGGGTATCATCTTTGATCTGCTCACCAATCCCGTCGAGATCCTTGAGGACGAGAAGGGCTGGGTAAAGGGCATACGCTGCATCCGTATGGAGCTCGGTGAGCCCGATGCCAGCGGCCGCCGCCGTCCCGTGGAAGTTCCGGGCAGCGAGTTTGACATCGATGTGGATACCGTGATCATGAGTCTCGGAACCAGCCCGAACCCGCTCATCTCCAGCACCACCGAAGGCCTGGAGGTAAATAAGTGGAAATGCATCGTAGCGGATGAGGCTACCGGCAAGACCACGAAGGAAGGCGTATACGCCGGCGGAGACGCCGTGACCGGCGCAGCTACCGTGATCCTGGCCATGGGCGCAGGCAAGGCGGCGGCAAAGGCGATCGATGAATATCTGTCATAAAACAGAGGTGTGATTATGTACCGGCAGGGATTTGACAATGACAAGTATCTGAGCCTTCAGAGTGAAAGGATAAAAGAACGTATCCAAAGCTTCGGAGGAAAGCTCTATCTGGAATTCGGAGGCAAGCTTTTTGATGATTTTCATGCAAGCCGTGTGCTTCCGGGATTTCAGCCGGATTCCAAGATCCGCATGCTTTCGACCATGAACGATGATGCCGAGATCGTCATTGCCATCAACGCCGGTGATATCGAAAAGAATAAGCTGCGCGGGGATCTGGGGATCACTTATGATATGGATGTGCTGCGTCTGATCGATGCCTTCCGCGATTACGGGCTTTATGTCGGCAGCGTGGTGCTCACCCGTTTCAAGGAGCAGCCCGCCGCCATTGCATACCAGAAAAAGCTCGAGACCCTGGGGATCAAGGTCTACCGCCATTATCCGATCGCCGGTTATCCCGCAAACGTGCAGTTTATCGTCAGTGACGAAGGTTACGGAAAAAACGATTATATCGAGACCAGCCGTTCGCTGGTCGTGGTCACCGCGCCGGGGCCCGGCAGCGGCAAGATGGCGACCTGTCTTTCCCAGCTTTATCATGAATTCAAGCGCGGGGTCCGGGCGGGTTATGCAAAATATGAGACTTTTCCGATCTGGAACATGCCGCTCAAGCATCCGGTAAACCTGGCCTATGAGGCGGCCACGGCGGATCTTGCGGATGTGAACATGATCGATCCCTTCCATCTGGAAGCATACGGGGAGCAGACGGTGAATTACAACCGTGATGTGGAGATCTTCCCGGTGGTCAACGCCATGTTCGAAAAGATCATGGGCAGCTCACCCTACAAGAGCCCTACGGATATGGGCGTGAACATGGTCGGGAACGCCATCATCGATGATGAAGCCGTGCGCAGCGCGTCAAAGCAGGAGATCATCCGGCGTTATTATGATGCTCTCTGCCGGAGACGCCAGGGCAGCGCGGACGAAGAGGAAGTGATGAAGCTGGAGCTTCTGATGAAGCAGGCGGGCGTGAGTACCGAGGACCGTCCCGTTGTGGGAGCGGCGCTTCTGAAGGCCGAGATGACCGGGGCACCGGCAGCAGCCATGGAGCTGCCCGACGGGACCATTGTCACCGGACGCACGACGGATCTTCTGGGTGCTTCCGCGGCGCTACTGCTGAATGCATTGAAAATGCTGGCCGGTCTGCCGGATGAAGTGAAGCTGATCTCGCCCGAGGTGATCGACCCGATCCAGGATCTGAAGACGGGGATACTGGGCAGCCATAACCCGAGGCTTCATACGGATGAGGTGCTCATCGCACTTTCCGTCTGCGCGGCTTCGGATGAAAGAGCGGCACTGGCCAGGGCACAGCTGAAAAAGCTCCACGGACTCGAGGTACACACCTCCGTGATCCTTTCACGTGTGGATACCGCCACCTTCCGGAAGCTGGGTGTGAACCTCACCTGCGAACCGCATTACCAGACGAAGAAGCTTTATCACAGATAGGAAGCATATGTATTTTAATTCCTATATCTTTATCTTTCTCTTTGTACCGCTGACGGTCGCGGGATATTTTGCTCTGGATCATTTCGGGAAGAAGCGCATCGGACAGGCCTGGCTTGTGCTGATGTCGCTCTGTTTTTACAGCTACGGTACGCCGTGGCTTTTCTTTCTGATCACGGCAAGCATGGCCGGCAATTATATCTTCAGTATCCTGATGAAGCACTTCCGGCACCCCAGGCTCTTCGGGACACTGGGTGTGGTCTTTGATCTGGGTCTTCTGTTTTATTTCAAGTATTTTGATTTCTTTATCAGTAATGTGAACGCCTTTTTCAATGCGGGCTGGGAACTGAAGCATATCATACTGCCCATGGGCATCAGCTTCTACACCTTCCAGCAGATCTCCTATATCGTGGACCGCGCCCGCGGAAAAGCGGAGCATTATGCGCTTTTGGATTACATGATCTTTGTCACCTTTTTCCCGCAGCTGGTGGCCGGTCCCATCGTAAGACATAATGAACTGGTGCCGCAGTTTCGGGATGCGGCAAAAAAGAGTTTAAACTGGGAGAATCTGACGAAGGGGAGCGTGCTCTTTGTGCTCGGCCTCTCAAAGAAGATCCTTCTGGCGGATATGCTCTCGCTGATCGCCGATCAGGGCTATGGTGATATCGCAGCGCTGGACAGCCCCGGAGCCCTGCTGACGATGCTGGCCTATACTTTCCAGATCTATTTTGATTTCAGCGCCTACAGCGATATGGCGCTGGGACTGGGACTTATGATGAACATCTCCCTGCCCCACAATTTCGATCAGCCCTACCGCTCGCGGAGTATCCGGGAATTCTGGCGGCGCTGGCACATCACCCTGGGGCAGTTTCTGGCGGAATACGTCTATATCCCGTTGGGCGGCAACCGGAAAGGGAAGCCGCGCAGGGCACTGAATACGCTGATCCTTTTCTTCTTAAGCGGCCTCTGGCACGGTGCCGCCTGGAATTTTGTGCTCTGGGGACTCTGCCATGGTATCGTCATCGCTTTTGAAGATCTCTTCGAGGCTCCGCTGAAAAAACTGGAGGCTTCAAAACCCGGCCGTTTTCTCCGCTGGCTCGGGGCTTTTGTCATCATCAATTTCAGCTGGGTTCTGTTCCGTGTGTCTTCCCTGAAACAGGTCCCGCAGTTTTTCGGGCGCCTCTTTTCCTTCAGTGAAAACGGCTCGGT
This sequence comes from Lachnospiraceae bacterium, assembly GCA_016282915.1. GTDB lineage: Bacteria > Bacillota > Clostridia > Lachnospirales > Lachnospiraceae > NK4A136. The sequence continues at coordinate 48,095 of JAEELW010000085.1, forward strand.
CTCCGTTCTCGCACAGGCGGCGGATAACGCATTTTTATTCATTCCCGTACAGCTGGCGAAGAAGCTGCTCGGCGAACATTATTTCTACGTATATTTTGTCTTTGTCCTGCTCCTTCTGCTCGTATCGGCGGTACTGGCCGGCCGGAAGGAGGCCTGGGCGTACACGGAAAAGGGCGTATTTAAAAAGAAGATGATCCTGCCGCTGGCGGTCCTCTTCTTCCTGAGCGTGATATCGCTTTCGAAGGTTGTGGTATTTCTGTACTCGAATTTTTAAAGGGAGAAAAGATGACACAGAAGGAATACAAAAGATTTTTCCTGGGTTTTCTGCTCTGCGCGGGCGTGCTGCTCTTCCTGGCAGCGCTTGCGGTCTTCCTTTTTGATCCTTTCTTTCATTATCACGGTCTGTGGCTGGGAATGAAAGGCGTGCAGACCAAGGAGGAGTTCCAGGTGAACGGTGCCCTGGAGCATCTCGACTATGACGCTGTGCTTCTGGGCGCTTCGGTCACGATGAACATGAATACGGATCCCCTGGACGAGCATTTCGGCTGCCGCACGCAGAAGGCCGTTGCTTCCGGCGCGCACTGCTGCACCCTGGCCTATTATCTGGACAAGGCCTATCAGAACCGGGATATCCGTTATGTCTTCTGGGGCCTGGATCCGGATCAGATCTTTTATGAGATCGACGATCCCCCCACCCAGGACCAGATCCTTTATCTGAGGGACAAAAATCCCTTTAACGATGTGAATTATCTCTGGAATGCGGACGTGCTCCTTCAGGAGATCCCCCATACGGCGGGGCTTTCCTGGAAAAACAGCTATGATCCGGGGACGGCCTATGATTTCCTGGCCATCAAGGCTCCCAATATGGAAGAGGCCCTGGCGACCCATCATCCCGAAGGAGAGATCAGGCCGGTGCGCCGCGGGACCGAAGGTGAGGCAAAAAGGCGTCTCGAAGAAAACCTGGATCTGATCGAGGAGCTGGTGGCAGCCCATCCGGAAACGAAATTTAAATTCTTTTTCACGGTAAGCAGCATCCTCTGGTGGGATATCCACTATCGCGACGGCAATTACGAAAAATACTTTGACGGGCAGAAACGTGCAGTGGAACGGCTGTCCGTCTACGACAACGTGCGTTTTTACGCCGGTGTCTTCAATGACCGCGCCTGCCTGCTCGATCTGACGCACTACTACGATTACTGTCATGCTGACCGTGAAGTGAGTCTCCGCCAGGTTTACGCCCTGATCAATGACGAGCATATCATCACGCCGGACAATATCACCGAAGAAACGGACACTCTCCGCGACATTCTCTTCGAATTCGAAAACCGCCTCATCGCCGAGGACGGTGACTGGAACTTCCTCTACGAATATGCCGGGCTGGCGGATGAATAGATAAGCTTCCGCAGGCCCCCTGCTATAGGCTTGTCGTCCGCTCCGGGTGATATCCGTGCCCGGACCGTGGTAAAACGCTACGGCTGTCGTCCCCGTCCTGTCGGCGCGAGTCGGTACAGCGGTCTCCGCTTCTGCATTCGGCTGGCTTTTTTTACGTATCCGGGGCAAGGCTCATCCGGCTCCCGGGTCGCGTACGACGTGCATCCCTGCACGCGTCCGCTTGATCCGCCCTCCATGGCGGATCAACCCTGCTGCGTTCACCCGGATACGAAAAAGCCGCCTCATTCCGAACGCTGCGCCGCCTGTACCCGCCCCGCTCTGCCATAGCCGGGAACGTCGCCTCCGCTTCACTGCCGGCGCTCCGGCAGTCGTCCCCGTCCTGTCAGCTCGGGTCGGTACAGCGGTCTCCGCTTCTGCATTCGTCTGGCTTTTTTACGTATCCGGGGCAAAGCTCATCCTGCTCCCGGGTCGCGTACGACGTGCATCCATGCACGCGTCCGCTTGATCCGCCCTCCATGGCGGATCAACCCTGGAGTATTATACACCCGGATACGAAAAAGCCGCCTCATTCCGAACGCTGCGCCTGTACCGTCCCGCTCCGCCGCAGCCGGGAACGCCGCCTCCGCTTCACTGCCGGCGCTCCGGCACGCGCTTCCGCCGGGGCTCGTCGCGGAGACCGCTGTGATGGAGGTAGTATCCCGGCCGCGCAGGGATGATATCCGGGGACCGGACACATCACGGCGCGCTTTTAGCGGCAGGCGGAATCCGCCGCCTACAGCAGTGTGACAGGCGGCGCAGGGCTGCGAGACGGCCGTTTCTGCCGGCTCGCATGGGCCGGCTGCCCACGTGCTGTTGGCGGCTAGTCCGCCGAAGCGTTGCGTCCGGTCCGGACCCGGATATCTCCCGTAGCGGCCTGATGGTATACAATTATCACAGCGGATCCGCGCGACCCTGTTTTCCCACATTAACTTATTCACAAAGAATTCATGGAACAGCCGCATCTTTTATGGTATACTACAGCAGGATGTCACTATACGGATAAAACTCCGGGAGGAAAGATATGCAGGAGTATAACAGTAATCCCCAGGGCGACGGCTCTGACAATCAGGGAAAGAATAACGGAAACAATAACGGGACCGGCAGCAGCCGCGGTCCCAATCTGCTGGCGTTTCTGATCGTGACCATGCTTGCGCTTCTGCTGATCAGTTATTTTGCGGGACGCGGTTCCGCAAAGACCGATGAGATCAGCTATAACGATTTTCTGGGAATGGTCTCCGCAAATAAGGTGCACGGTATCCTGATCGAGAACGATCATATCGCGATCATCACAAGTGAAAGCTACAGGCGTATGGGTGAAAACGCGGATGCGACTTATTACACTGGGCTTGCGGAAGATCCCACGACGCTGACGGATCGCATGCTGGAGGCGGGCGTGGAGGTCAGGAGCAGCGTGGAGGACGGAAGGAGCGTTATCCTCAGTCTGGTGCTGACTTACGTGCTTCCCATCGTGCTGATCTGGATCTTCATGGGCTTCCTGTTCCGCAGGATCGAAAGAAGCGGCGGCGGAATGTTCGGTGTGGGCAAGACTACGGCGAAGATGTACGGAGGGAAAGAGACCGGGATCACGTTTAAGGATGTGGCCGGTGAGGACGAAGCCAAGGAATCGCTGGTCGAGATCGTGGACTTCCTGCACAGCCCCGGGAAATACTCGAAGATCGGTGCAAAGATCCCGAAGGGTGCGCTTCTGGTGGGCCCTCCCGGAACCGGTAAGACCCTGCTTGCAAAGGCCGTGGCCGGTGAGGCCGGGGTACCCTTCTTCTCGCTTGCCGGTTCGGATTTCGTGGAACTGTATGTGGGCGTGGGTGCCAGCCGTGTGAGAGACCTGTTCAAGGAAGCGGAAAAGAGCGCTCCCTGTATCATATTTATTGACGAGATCGATGCCATCGGCCGCAGCCGTGACAGCAAGTACGGCGGCGGGAATGATGAGCGTGAACAGACGCTGAACCAGCTGCTTTCCGAGATGGACGGCTTTGACGCCAAAAAGGGTATCATTCTTCTGGCGGCGACCAACCGTCCCGAGATCCTGGATAAGGCACTGCTCCGGCCGGGACGTTTCGACCGCCGCATCATCGTGGAAGAACCCGACTTAAAGGGACGTGTCGCGATACTGAGGGTTCATTCCCAGAATGTGAAGATGGACCAGACCGTCAATCTCGAGGAGATCGGCCTGGCTACCGTGGGCGCCGTGGGTGCGGATCTGGCCAATATGATCAACGAGGCCGCGATCCTTGCCGTCAAGCGCCACAGGGAATATGTCTGCCAGAAGGATCTGCTGGATGCGGTGGAACTGGTGAGCGTGGGTAAGGAAAAGAAGGACCGCGTGCTGTCAAAGCAGGAACGCAGGATCGTGAGCTATCACGAGACCGGACACGCCCTGATCAGTGCATTGATGAAGAATACCGAGCCGGTACAGAAGATCACCATCATCCCGCGTACCATGGGCACGCTGGGTTATGTGCTCTCCTATCCGGAAGAAGAGAAATTCATGCAGACCGAAAAGGAACTGCGTTCCGAGCTGGTGAGCCTGCTCGGCGGACGTGCGGCGGAAGATATCGTTTTTGATACGGTCACCACCGGGGCCGCCAATGATATCGAGAAAGCGACCCGTATCGCCCGGGCGATGGTCACCCGTTTCGGTATGAGCAGTGCATTCGGTATGATGGGACTGGAGACGGTACAGGACGAATACTTGAACCGCAGCCTGGTACAGAACTGCGCCGATGAGACGGCAGCCATAGTGGATGAAGAGGTCAAGCAGCTGATCCGCAGCAGTTATGAAGAGGCAAAGCGCCTCCTGACCGAAAACCGGGAGCTGCTGAACAAGATCGCGGATTACCTGTATGAGCACGAGACCATCACCGGCCGTGAGTTCATGGAGATCTACTGCAGGGAAAAGGGACTGCCGCTGCCGGAGCGTGAAGGCGATAAGGCCGGAATGATCCGCACGGGATCCGAAGGACCGCAGTTTACCGAAGACGGCAGGGAGATCATCTCGGTATCCCGCGGCCGTGAAAAGCCGGAAGAAAAAAAGCCTGCACCGGAGGATACGCCTGTTGTGGCAGCGATGGGAACGGCGTCCGGAGAAGCAGCCGCTGCCGGAGCGGCCGGCGCGGAGCATCCTGCGGGTAACGTGTATACCGGAATGGGAAATGCGGAGCCGCCCGTGGGTAACGTGTATACCGGAATGGGAAATGCGGAGCCGCCCGCGGGTAACGTGTATACCGGAACAGGGAGCGTGGAGCCGCCTGCGGGTAACGGATCTGCAGAAACGCGGGATCCGGGGCAGTCTTTCGCTGCCGCACCTGTTGCGGGGCCGCTGCGACAGGAAGAAAACCCTGTGCCTGCGGAAACGCAGAGAAGCTTCCCGGAGGCGGGAGGAAATATCCCGGTTCCGGTACAGCCGACCATGAGCGGGGATACCGAGAAGAAGGACGGAGCTTCCTCCTTTGCGGAAGAATTCCGGAAACGCGTATACAAAGATCCGAACGAGAAGAATGACTGATTTCAACTTTCCCGAGGAGCTGAAGAAGCTTCCGCACCGTCCGGGCGTGTACCTGATGCGAGATGCGGAGGATACGATCATTTATGTGGGTAAGGCCGTAAACCTGTACAACAGGGTGCGGTCTTATTTTCGTGAAAACATCGGACGGGGACCGAAGATCGACCGCATGGTGAGCCTGATCGCGCGTTTCGAGTATATCGTTACGGACAGTGAACTGGAAGCGCTGGTCCTTGAGAATGACCTGATCAAGGAGCACCGCCCTAAGTACAATACCATGCTCCGGGATGATAAAACCTATCCGTATATCCGGGTAAGCGTGAACGAGGCCTACCCGCGTGTGCAGTTTTCCAGGCTGCTCCGCAAGGATAAGGCGAGATATTTCGGACCGTTCTCCAGCGCCTATTCGGTGCGGGAGACCATCGACCTCATCAATAAGCTTTACGGCCTGCGGGACTGCAACCGTGTCCTTCCCAGGGATATCGGCAGGGAAAGGCCCTGCCTTAATTATCATATCGGGCAGTGCTGCGGTCCCTGCATCGAAGGAAAGGTGTCGCGGGAAGAATACCGCAGCCGTCTGGAGAAGGCGATGGCTTTCCTCGGAGGTGATTATGCACCGGTGATAAAGGAGCTGGAGAGACGCATGCAGGACGCGGCTGCTGCAATGGAGTATGAAGAAGCGGCGCGCTGGCGTGACCTGCTGGAGCATGTAAAGAGCATTGCCCAGAAGCAGAAGATCGAGGACATGAACAGCGAGGACAGGGATATCATCGCCCTGGCCAGGGATGAAGAGGATGCGGTGATCCAGGTCTTCTTTGTACGTTCCGGCCGTATGGTGGGACGTGAGCACTATTTTATGAAAAACAGCGAAGGTGCGGAGGATGCAGTCATCCTTTCGCAGTTCGTGCGGCAGTTCTATGCGGGCACGCCTTTTATCCCCCGGGAGATCATGCTGCAGACCGAATGCGAGGATGCGGAACTGATCGGTCAGTGGCTGGGTGAGAAGCGGGGCGCGAAGGTGCGCCTTGTGATCCCGAGGATCGGGCAGAAGGAAAAACTCGTCGAGCTTGCCGCGGCAAATGCCCGCCTCGTGCTGAGCCAGGATAAGGAAAAGATCAAGAAGGAAGAAGGACGGACCATCGGAGCCGTGCGGGAACTGGAGCAGCTTCTCGGGATCGAAGGGATACGGCGCATGGAGAGCTACGATATCTCCAATATCTCCGGTTTTGAGAATGTGGGATCCATGGTGGTATATGACCGCGGAAAGCCGAAACGCAGTGATTACCGGAAGTTCCGGATCCGCAGCGTACAGGGGCCGGATGATTACGCCTCCATGCGGGAGGTACTGTCGCGCCGTTTTACCCACGGTCTGAAGGAGAGAGAGGAAAAGAAGGAGAACGGGCATTTTGACGTCTTCCCGGATATCATCCTGATGGACGGCGGCCGCGGACAGGTGGGCATCGCACTGGAGGTGCTGAAGGAGCTGGAGCTGGACATCCCGGTCTGCGGCATGGTCAAGGACGATCATCACCGCACGCGGGGGCTGTATTTCAATAATGTGGAGCTGCCCATCGATACCCACAGCGAAGCTTTTAAGCTGCTCACGCGTATCCAGGATGAGGTACACCGTTTTGCGATCGAATATCACAGATCGCTCCGCAGCCGGGAACAGACCCGTTCGGTGCTGGACGACATCCCGGGCGTTGGTCCCGAAAGAAGGAAAGCGCTGATGCGCGCCTATGATTCCCTGGAGGAGCTGAAGGGAGCGAGTGTTGAGGAGCTGTGCGAAAAAGCCGGCCTGCCCCGTAATGCCGCCGAAGCAGTGGTTGCGTTCTTTGCCGGGCAGAAGTATAATGAGGAAGCCGGGGCCGGAGAGCCCTGATTGTTCCGAATACGATTAAGGAGGATGTTTTATGGCCACCATCAGTTTGCAGCGATTGATCGACAAACAGAAACTGACGAACCTGACCGACGAAGTGGATGCCAGACAGATCCGCATCACACAGCCGGATATCAACCGTCCCGCCCTGCAGCTGGCCGGTTATCTGGAGCATTATGATGCGACCCGTCTCGAGATCGTGGGCTTCGTGGAATATTCCTATATGCAGCAGATGCCGGAAGAAAAAAAGCGCGAGATCTATGAAAAAGTGATCGTGCCGACCACCCCGGCTTTTGTATTCTGCAGGGATCTGCAGCCGGATCCCCTGTTCAAGGAGATCGCCGTAAAGAACGGTGTGGCCCTGCTTTCCACCAGTAAAGGTACTTCGGTGTTCATGGCCGAGGTGATACGCTGGCTGAATGCGAAACTGGCTCCCTGCATCACCGTGCACGGTGTGCTGGTGGATATCTTCGGTGAAGGCGTGCTGATCACCGGTGAGAGCGGCATCGGTAAGAGCGAATGTGCGCTGGAACTGATCAAGCGCGGACACCGTCTGGTGACGGATGATGTGGTGGAGATCCGCAAGGTTTCCGAGGAGACGCTGATCGGTACCGCGCCGGCCGTGACCAAGCATTTCATCGAGATCCGCGGTATCGGTATCGTGGATGTGAAGATGCTCTTCGGTGTACAGAGCGTCAAGGAAGATCAGGAGATCAACCTGGTGATCCGCCTGTCCGAGTGGTCCAAGGACAAGGACTACGACAGGATCGGTCTGGATGAAGAATATACGGAATATCTGGGGAACAAGGTGGTCTGCCATAATATCCCCATCCGCCCCGGCCGCAATACCGCGCTGATCTGTGAATCGGCGGCGGTCAACTACCGTCAGAAGAAGATGGGCTACAATGCGGCGGAAGAGCTGTACAAGCGTGTGCGCGAATCACAGGCGAACAGGGAGGATTGAAATGGGTAAAAAGATTTTCGGCGTGGATCTGGGCGGCACCACGGTAAAGCTCGGTCTGTTCAATGAAGAAGGCGTTGTGGAAGAAAAATGGGAGATCCCGACCAGGAAGGAGGATCAGGGTGCCCATATCCTGCCGGACATTGCGGAGTCGATCCTGAAAAAGATGGAAGAAAAAGGCCTGTCAAAAGAAAGTGATGTGGCAGGCGTGGGGATCGGCGTGCCCGGTCCCGTGGACGAAAAGGGTATCATTCATAAGGCGGCAAATCTCGGCTGGGGAGAATTCTCCGTGAGTGAGGAGCTGGCGGTGCTTCTGGGAGGGATCCCCGTGGTAGCGGGAAATGACGCGAATGTGGCGGCTCTCGGGGAAATGTGGATGGGCGGCGGCCGCGGCTGTGAAAATATCGTGGCGGTGACTCTGGGAACCGGCGTAGGCGGCGGTATCATCGTGGCCGGTAAAGTCGTGAGCGGTGCCAGCGGTGCCGGCGGCGAGATCGGCCATATCCATATCGAGGATGATGAAACGGAGAGCTGCGGCTGCGGCAACTGCGGCTGTCTGGAGCAGTATGCTTCCGCTACGGGCATATCGCGCCTGGCGAAGAGGCGCCTGGAAAAGGATGATAAACCTTCGATCCTCCGGGAGCGCAGTATTTCGGCCAAAGCCGTATGGGATGCGGTCAAGGAAGGCGATGAACTGGCGATCGAAGTGGCAAGGCAGTTCGGAAGCTATCTCGGAAAGGGCCTGGCAGCTGTGGCGGCTGTGGTGAATCCCGAAGTCTTTGTGATCGGCGGCGGCGTATCCAAGGCCGGAGAGATCCTCTTCGATTATATACGTGATGAATATAAGAAATATGTGTTTCACGGCAGCAGGGAGGCTCGTTTTGTGCTGGCGACGCTGGGAAATGATGCCGGTATCTATGGCGCGGCACGTCTGGTCCTGAGCTGAGATGGCGGGACTGGAAGCGGAACTTTCCGCACTGGGAGAGCTGAAAGAGAACGAAGCCATGAGCAGTCACTGCTCGTTCCGTGCGGGAGGACCGGCGAGATATATGCTAACGGTCGCAGACACGGAAAAGCTGGAGAAGGCGCTGGCAGTCATCACGGAGAACGGACTGCCCTGGTTTCTGCTGGGCAGGGGAAGCAATCTCCTGGTCTCCGACAGCGGTTTTGACGGTGTGGTGATCTGCCTGGGGGAGAGTTTCCGGCAGATCGCGGTCAAAGGCAGCTCACTTACGGCAGGTGCGGCGGTGCTTTTGTCAAAGGCGGCATCGGAAGCTGCGGAAGCGGAGCTGGGCGGTCTGGAATTTGCATCCGGCATCCCGGGAAGCATCGGGGGCGCCGTGGCTATGAATGCAGGGGCTTACGACGGTGAGATCCGGGATGTGCTGGAGAGTGCGACTGTTCTTTTCCCGGGAAAAGGGATAAAGGAACTGTCCAACGCGGAGATGGATTTTTCGTACCGGCACAGTATCCTTAAGGAACAGACGGGGATACTGCTGCAGGCACGCTTTAGCTTGCATTTTGATGCAAAAAAAGCTATTATAGAGCGTATGAAAACGCTGCAGCAGAAGCGGCGTGAGAAGCAGCCGCTGGAGCTGCCCTCTGCGGGCTCGACCTTTAAACGGCCCGAGGGAGCTTTTGCGGGAAAGCTGATCACCGAAGCGGGCTGCAAGGGTATGCGTGAAGGCGGTGCCGTTGTTTCCGAAAAGCATGCGGGCTTTATCGTAAACGATACCGGAGCTACGGCTGCCGATATTTACCGGCTGACTTGCCGCGTGCAGGACGCAGTTTTTTCCGAAAGCGGCATCATGCTGGAGAGAGAGATCATCCTTTTGGGAGATTTTGGTACTATATAAATGACGGACGGATCAAAGAAGATTAAAAGAAGAACCCTTTATTTTGATGTTCTCTGGGTGGTATCTATCTTTTTCCTGATCTTTGCATTTACGGACGGTGTCTACGCCTGGCTGGATTATGACGTGGCGTCCTTCCCTTATTATGTTTCGCTTTTCGGGGCGCTCTTTGCCCGTTTCCCGCTCTGGCTCTGCCTGATGATCAGCGGGGCGATCCTTCTGGATATGCACGAATCCATACGTATCGTCTGGGGACGGAGGATATTGCGGGTGGTGATCATCCTCGTGCTGTTCTCCCTGCTCTACTACATCAGCAACATCGCGCATGGGACCGAAGAGGAGGGCTTCAGTATCATGAAGTTCTGCCGGGATATCTACAGCCGCGAGATCATCACGCAGTTCTGGTATCTCTATGCCTATATCGGTTTCCTGGTCTGCCTGCCTTTCCTGCGGCCCATGGTCAAGAACATGAGGAACTGCGATTTTATCTATCTGATCATGGCGGTCTTTGTGCTGTCCTCGATCCTTCCGCTGATCAATACACTGGTCCATACGGATCGTTATGACCTGAATCCCAGCATGAAGCTCAGCTGGATCATGGAGGTGATCTTTATCTATCCGGTGATGGGCTATTATTTCCATCACAGGATGAGCATACGTTCCTGCCGGAAGATCGCGCCGATCCTTCTGGCGGTGGATCTGGTCTGGATGATCTTTACCAGTCATGTGCTGGCAAACAGCGGCGTTTCCAGCGGGGATTATTATATGTATCCCGCTTATCACAGTAATGTAACGATGCTGCACTGTGTCACGCTTTTTGTGGGTGCCAAGGCGCTCTTTGACCGGCCGGAGAGAAAGGCCTGGGAGCGTGTGATCGGCTCCCTCGGAGGCTGTTCCCTGGGGATCTATCTTCTGAGTCCCGTATTTCTTTCGGGCAAAGTGGAGTGGATCACCAACTGGCATCAGGATATCATGGGAGATGCGTATCAGCTCGGACGTATGGGCAAGGCGCTCATCTGGAGTCTGATCGTTTATTTTGTCTGCCTTATTCCGATCTGGCTGATCCGCCGTATCCCCGCTGCAAGAAAGTTCACACTGTAAAGGGGGCTTCATTTGCGTTTTGTGATCGTTACCGGCATGAGCGGTGCCGGAAAACAGACCGCCATGAAGATGCTGGAGGATATGGGCTTTTATTGTGTGGATAATCTGCCCGTTCCCCTGATCGACCGTTTTATCGAAATGCTGTCTTCTCCGGCGGGAGAGCTGGGCAAGGTTGCCCTTGGTCTGGATGTGCGTGCCGACCAGGATTTCACCGAGGCGGAACGCATGCTCTCTTCTCTTCGTGAGAAGAATTATCCCTTTGAACTGATCTTCATGGATGCCGAGGAGCAGGTGCTGATCAAGCGCTATAAGGAAAGCCGCCGCATGCATCCGCTTGCCGGTACCGGCAGTCTGGAGAGCGGGATCCGCCGGGAACGGGAGATCCTGAAAAATGTAAAGAAGACCGCCGATTATGTCTTTGATACCTCCAATCTGCTGACCAGGGTGCTGAAGGAGGAGCTGGACCGCATCTTCCTTCAGGGCGGGGAATTTGAGAACCTGATCATCCGCATCGTGAGTTTCGGATTCAAATACGGGATCCCGATGGATGCGGATCTGGTCTTTGACGTACGTTTTCTTCCAAATCCCTATTATATCGATGAACTGAAGCATATGAGCGGAAATGACGAGCCCGTACACAGCTATGTCATGGGTTTTCCCGAGGCGGCGGAGTTTCTGGAGAGGCTGACGGATCTTTTGCATTTCCTGATCCCGAATTACGTGAAAGAAGGGAAACACCAGCTGGTGATCGCCATCGGCTGTACCGGCGGGCGTCATCGTTCCGTTACGCTGGCAGGCGAGCTCTATGACCGTCTGAAGACCCAGGGACGTTACGGGCTGACCATCACCCATCGTGACGAAAAGCTCTGATCCCTCTGCGCAGGCGTATATGAGGTTCTTATGTCTTTTTCATCTGAAGTAAAAGCGGAACTGCAAAAAAAGGTCTTTACATCCCGGCAAAAAGAAGGTAACATAAGCGAATATGGGGCAAAACCTGCGGCATTGAGTGCCGAAAAGCGTCGTGCCTATCTGAGGGACTGTTTTCTGCGATACGGGACCATGAGCGATCCGAAAAAGGATTATCGTCTGGAGTTTTCCTGTGATTCGCAGGAACTAACCGAGGGGATACGTTCGGTGCTTTCAAGCTTCGGGATCGAAGCGCATGAGAGTCTCCGAAAGGGGCGGCAGATCCTGTATATCAGGGAAAGCGAAGCGGTCGCGGATTTTCTGAATGTGACCGGAGCGCACAAAAGTCTCATGGAATTTGAAAACCTCCGTATCGAAAAAGGTTTGCGCAGCGACGTGAACCGGAGAGTGAACTGCGATACGGCCAATATCCGGAAAGCCCTGGAAGCGGCGGAGCGTCAGATCGAGGATATCCGTCTGATCCGGGACGAAAGCGGACTGGGCAGCCTGCCCGAGGGGCTGCGGCTGGTAGCGGAACTGAGGCTCGAGCATCCGGAAATGGGGCTGAACGAGCTCGGAGAGCTGCTGGACCCGCCGGTAGGAAAAAGCGGGATCAACCACCGCCTGCGGAAGCTCAGTGCGATGGCGGAAGAACTGAGACAACGTAAGGAAATACAGTAAGAGGGACCGGACGGATCCGGAATGGGAGGAACATGGAAAAGACAGTGATCGTGAAGCTGAAGGACGGTATCGATGCCGATGTGGTATCCCTGCTGGTGCAGACAGCCTGCAAATATGACAGCAGCATTTATCTCCGTGAGGGAGAGCGCCGTGCGAATATGAAGAGCATCATGGGTATGATGAACATGGTGGCCGGCAGCGGGGAAGCGGTAACGGTAACAGCAGAGGGACCGGACGAAGAAGATGCGCTGGCCGGGATCGAAGCGATCCTGGTTCCTTAAAGGTGCGCGGTGCTCACCGGGATAGGATGAGCAGCCGGAGCAGATATAAGAGCAGCAGGTGAACCGGATAAAAAGCGTAGAAGAAATAGCGGGGCTGACGGCCCCGTTTTCCGTTGTACAGGGAAATGGGGATGAGGGCCGCAAGGCAGTAGACCTCCCTGAGAGAACTGAGGAAGAGGATCAGGCAGCAGAAGAGGCTGCCGGCCAGCGGATAAAAACGCCAGAGATACATGACGCAGATCGCGAGCACCCCGATGGCGCTGTAGTCGGTCTTTAAGAGCCAGGCGAGCGCGGAACCCGCAGCGATCACTCCCAGGTTCAGAAAAGTCAGGTACAGGCGTACCGCCGTGAGTTTTGTCCCTTTTTCCGTAAGCTTCATCACCGTCTTTTCTAGGCGGTCCATCACAAAGATACAGGCCAGTCCGATCAGGAGCGTGAAAAAGACATTCTGGTAGCCGAGATCCAGATATTTATCCCGGAAAGCAAGATCGAAGGGAACTTCGCTGATCAGGGCAAAGATCGAAAGACGCAGCAGGTATTTCGGGGCACTTTTCGTGTGGGAAAAGCCTTCGACCAGCATAAAGATATACAGGGGAAAAGCTACACGGCCGATATCCCGGAGGATATTGTAAGCCGGGTCGTTCATCGCCTTGATTCCGTTATGACGGCATACAAAGAGCAGTACGGCCGCGCCGATGTGGTCGGTGAGCATCGTCACTACGGCGATCCATTTCAATACGGCTGCGGAAAAAGGAAGTTTTTCCCCTGAAAAGGGAGGATGCCAGGCAAATCTTTGCAGATTTACCTGGCATAAATTATGAAAAAGTTTTGCTGATAATGTCTTATTCGGTTTCTCCGGACTGCTGTCCTTTGATGATCTAATCATATAATAGAAAAATGGATGAAAAATGTGTATTCAATAAACTTTGTTAAAACAATTTATGAACAGTTTATGAACATCGGTTTACTGCTGCAGAGTTCCGTTTCGCCCGGCGGGCGGGAAAAGCTCCTTATACTCTCTCGGGTTCCGGATATTCCACGCCGAAGGTTTCCACGGTGACCGTCTTCATGCGCTGATCCTCGATGGGACGGTCGCTGTAGCTGGTGGCTACGCAGGCGATGCGGTCCACCACGTCCAGGCCTTCGGTCACCTTGCCGAAAGCCGCATATTCGCCGTCCAGATGCGGAGAGGTCTTGTGCATGATGAAAAACTGGCTGCCGGCGGAATTGGGCATCATGGAACGGGCCATGGAGAGCACGCCGGGCGTATGCTTCAGGTCGTTCTTGAAACCGTTGGATGAAAACTCGCCGCGGATGCTGTAGCCGGGGCCGCCGGTGCCGTTTCCGTCCGGATCGCCGCCCTGCAGCATGAAGCCTTTGATCACGCGGTGAAAGATCAGGCCGTTGTAAAAGCCTTTTTTAACAAGACTGATAAAATTGTTGACGGTATTGGGCGCGATCTCGGGATAAAGCTCCGCAACGATCCTGCTGCCGTCTTCCATGATTATGGTTACTTCGGGATTCTGTGCCATGGTATTTTCCTCCTTAAAACGCCGGTTTATATCGGATCCGCAAAAAGTTACTGTTTACGGCCGAACCGCGCAGCTGCTGCGCGATTATCGCCCAAATCTTCTGGCACGATTTACCGTAAAAATGCACGGGATCCCATACCGGACTACGCGCTGATTGTATCGTATTTGCGGGTTCTTTTCAAGTGTAAAAGAATATGGTAGAATATACTCTGTATGCAAAGAGTATTGATCGTACACAATCATTACCGTATCCCCGGCGGCGAGGACGTGGTGGCGGACAACGAGGAGAAGCTTCTGAAGAGCCATGGACATGAGCTTTTCCGTTATGAACGTGATAACGGGGAACCGGTGGGGCATATCCGTATGCTCCTGTCCATGTTTTTTTCGCTGCGTACCTACCGGGAGATCCGGCAGCTGATCCGAGAAAAAAAGATCGATGTCGTACATGTGCATAATACGCTCTTTCTGATCAGCCCCTCGGTGTTTTACGCAGCGGTAAAGGAAGGAGTTCCGGTGGTGCAGACGCTTCACAATTTCCGCCTGCGCTGTGCGGCCGGGACCTTTTTCCGTAATGGCCGCGTCTGTGAGGACTGTGTGGAGAAGTGCGGCTGCTGTGCCCTGAAGGGCCGCTGTTACCGCGGGAGCCTCTTGCAGACGGCAGCGGTGCTTTTGATGAACGCTGTCCACAGGCTCAGCGGGATCTGGAAAAAAGTAAATTTCATATATCTCACGGAATTTGACCGGGAAAAGCTGAAAGGCCTGCACTGTAAAGGGAGCTTTATCAAGCCGAATTTCTGCTTTGCAGCCGAAGCAGGAAAGACTGATACGGAAGCCGCGGCAGCAGAAAAGCCCGGAGCAAAGGAAGAGCCCTATTATCTTGTCCTTGGCCGCATTGAGCATTTAAAAGGCAGCGCCCTGATCGCAAAGGCTTTTGCAAAGAATGGCCGCAGGCTCATCTTTGCGGGCAGCGGGGAGCAGCTTCCCGCCCTGAAGCGCTTTATCGAAAGAAAGGGCTTAAAGAATATCGAAACTGTGGGACAGCTCTCCCACGAAAAAGCCATGGAACTGCTGGCGGGAGCCCGGGCCCTGATCGCGGCGCCGCAGTGGTACGAGACCTTCGGCATGGGCGTGATCGAAGCTTACAGCCTCGGCGTGCCCGTGATCGCAGCGGATTTCGGGAACGTGGGAGCGCTGGTGAAGGACGGGGTTACGGGTGTGAAGTTTCAAAAATCTTCAGCCGGGCTGTACAGAGCAGTGGAGCGTTTTGAAAAAGCGGACCGCGGCAGGCTTTCGGAGAATGCACGCCGCGAGTATGAAGAGAAGTATTCTCCTGAGGTGAATTATCAAATGCTGAAAAAGATCTACGATGAAATGACCGGAGAAGGATCATGAGTCTGCGCAGTTTTTTACATAAAAGCAGGGTGCTGGTCTCCGGAGATATCAGGGAAATCGAACGAAACCGTATCGGCACAAGAAACGAAAAAGTGAAAAAACGTTACGGGGGAAAAGGACCGGTCTACTGTATCCTGCGTCTCTACAGCGATGAGGCTGGCCTCTTTAATTATTATCTGAAGGGGGCGGCCGGCGTGAGCTATGCCCTGCAGCATGATATGATCCCCGTGATCGACATGCAGACAAAAGAAAATATCTTTTTTTCGAAGGAAGAAAGAAAGCAGAATAATGTCTGGGAGCTCTTTTTCAAACAGCCGGCAGGCGTGAGCTTTTCGGAAGTGAAGAAAAAGAAGAACTGCGTCGTGATCGAAAATCTCCGCATGCCTACAGGTCTTGCGACGCTTCGGGCGGACGAGAGACAGAGGATCTACTGGAGGACGCTCTGCAGAAAATATCTGCGCTTTTCCGATGAGATGCAGGAGGAGATCCGCAGTCACGAAGCTTTTTTTACGCAGAGAAAGAAATGGCTCGGCGTGCTGGCCCGCGGAACGGACATGCTCTGTACGGCGGTCGGCCATGCGGTACAGCCGGAGATGCCCGTGCTGATCGGCAAGATCGAGGAAGTGTGCAGGGAATATGACTGTGACGGGATCTTTCTCGCCACGGAAGATGCGGAAATACTTGCCGCGCTGAAAGAGCATTTCGGGGACAGCCTGTATTATCTGGAACAGAAAAGATACAGCGGAAAACAGGATACGAAGCTCGGACAGCTTGCGGATTATAAAGAGGACGCCATAACGATGAACCGCACGTATCTCACGGCAGTGTATTATCTTTCAAGGTGCAGCTGCCTGATCGCGGCGGATACCGGAGGAGCCCAGGGCGCCTATATGATGTCGGAGGGCTTTGAATTTGAGCATTGCTGGCGGCTGGGGACCATGGGATCTACGGATCCCCGCTCGCTGGATATCAGCAAGCTCTGACGGTAAGGAGAAAGCGGTGTCCTGCCGGTGCATAAGCCCGGAAGAGTGATCGGAACACAAGAGGATAAAAACGGAGAGGGATGGGAGCGGCGCAGCCACAGGCGGGAAGCAGACGCCGCATAGCGGAAAAGAACGGAGTATGGAAATGAAGGATAATGGCTTTGATGTGCCGGTAGTTATGATAGTATACAAGCGCCTGGATGTGACAAAAGAGGCGTTTGAGCCGATACGAAAGCTGAAGCCCGAAAAACTGTATATCATAAGCGACGGTCCGAAAGACCGTAAGGATAAAAAGGCTGTTGAGGAAGTGCGGGATTATCTGGATTCGCATATTGACTGGGACTGCAAGGTATACAGAAATTATGCTGAGAAAAATATGGGACTCAGATACCGTATGCCCAGTGGTATGGCATGGGTCTTTGAAAAAGAAGACAGGGCGATATTTGTCGAGGATGATATACAGGCGGATCAGTGTTTCTTTTATTTCTGCCGCGATATGCTGGAACATTATGCAGATGATGAACGCATAGGAATGATAAGCGGTAACAACCTGTATCCCGAAGCGGAGATCTTTAAGACGGAAGATATATGTTTTTCTTCTTTTGCGATGATATGGGGCTGGGCAACCTGGAAGCGTGCCTGGAAAAAGTATGATGTGAACATCCGCAGATGGCCGCGGCTTAAAAGACAAAAGAAGCTTAATAAATTCATGACTCCCAATACCCGGAGATTCTTTACCATAGTATTTGATGATCTGCAGTATCACTGGTATCGTACATGGGGGTATCAGTGGAGTTTTAATATGTGGGCGAATGATATGCTTGGGATAGTTCCCAAGTATAATCTGATAAGGAATATCGGCATGGGTCATGAGATGGCCGAGCATCCCGGGGATACGAAAGAAAAGATCGATCTTGTCTCCGGTGTCGAACTGAAAGGTTTTAATCTTCCCATCAGATATCCGAAGAAGGTCAGAAGAGATGCGGATTACGATGTAATGTTTCAGAACGGCTTCTTCACGGAAAAGATCGGCCTGCTCAAACGTTTCAAGTATGTGCTGAGAGCGGCGATCTATGAGAGAGCGTATGCAACCATAAAGCGGATGGAAAAGGATGATGAGTATTTTAACAATGTCCTGCAGGATAAATACAAGCTGGATGAAGAAGGTCTTAAACTGAACCCCGGAGACAGATACCGCTTGATCAACCCGAGGGAGATGTGCAAAAGTGCAAGGAAATACAAAAAATATTTAAGGGAGAAGAGATGAAGACGGAAGAATTTCCGGCAGATCCGGCGCTGGTCCGTGGTCTGATCGAAGAATGCAAAAAATACAGGCAGGAAGTGCGTGATCACGAGGCTTGCATCTATGTGAACCTTTCCATGGTACGCCTGCAGATCGGCTGGGTGCTGCCGAAGCTTCTTTATGCCGCTGGTCTCGCACAGGAGACCGGCTATAGGGTCTATGTGATCACCTGGAGGGAAAACGCTCTGTTTAAGGAGCTGGTGGAAAGCTTCGGCTTTTCCCATCTGGTGCTGGAACAGCTGGACCGCCGGCACCTTGGCTGTGCCGTCAAGGCAGCGCTCAGGACAACGGGCTTCCAGCTTTTTGACGGCAGCGGAGAGGGGATGAAGCGGCTGAAATACTGTGATATCCCGGCGGGACGTTTTCTTTATGAAGACATACTGCGTACCTCGGAGCTGTCCACGATACGTTCCGCGAAGGGCATGCTCTGCACAAAGAAGATGACGCATATCCTCTGGATGTGCGGGGCTCTGGAACGGAAACTGGAAAGCGATACGCCGGCCTTTGTGATCGCGGATGACGTGGCCTATCATGAAGCCATGCAGCTCTCGCTCTTTCACCGCTATGATGCAACGGTGCGGAATGTGAGCGCAAAATATGAAGAAAAGCTGGCCTTTGCTTCGGACGGCAGCGTGATCCGCCGGCATCGTATGTGGCGGAGGGAGATTCACGCGCTGCTGAAGGAAGGAAAAGGCAGGGCCGAGGATGCGGATGAGATCCTGGAAGCGCAGTTTGAAGGGCGTTCCGGCAGGGCGATCGACCGCGGAGCGTTCAAGGACAAACAGGAGCTGGACCGCGGCGAGCTTGTGGAGCGGTTGGGCCTGGATCCCGGGAAGAAGAACGTGCTGATCATGGCGCATACCTTTACCGATGCCGTATACAGCTTCGGCAGTCTCTATTTCCGGGATTATTACGACTGGCTTGACAGTACGCTCGCGATCGCGGAAGAGGTGCCGGATGTAAACTGGATCCTGAAAGCCCATCCTACCCGCGGAGCTTATCACGAATCCGCCGATTCCATCGAGGATATGTATGCGCGGCACAAAAAAGATCATATCTTCATGCTGCCGGACGATGTGAGTCCGAAGAGCGTCCGCGACCTCGCGGATGTGCTGCTGACCGTAGGCGGGAACGCCGGCGCGGAATACGCCTGTTACGGGGTGACGCCGGTGATCGCCGGAAAGCCCTATTACTGCGGCTTCGGCTATACCGTGGAACCGGCGGACCGGGAGGCTTACACCGCGCAGCTTAAGGATATCGCAAAGCTGGAACCCTTAAGTGAGGCGCAGAAGCGTCTGGCAAAAAGGGTTTACTGGCTCAAAAAGAACATGACGGGAAAGAGCGGCCGTTTTGAGGATGAGTTTGCGCTTCTTCTGGGCGGGATGTATGATGAGATGATGGGTGAGATGTCGGTCTCGTATTTCGAGAGCAACCGCGGGACAAAGAGCTACAATGACAGTATCATCAAAGCCGTCACGGAATATTTTGCTTCACACGATATGAAAGAGTGTGAATACTGGCGCAGGGGAAGAAGCTGTGCCGGCGACAGATCCTGAGGACATGCGGATATAAGCTATGGTTAAGAAAATATTTGAGATCCTGGACGGGAAAAAAAGGATCCAGCTTGTGGGAGTGCTGGTCGTCATCGTGATCAACTCCCTGCTGGAACTGCTGTGCGTGTCGGCGGTATATCCGCTGATCTCGGCGGTGACGACCCCTTCCGCCCTTCATGAGAGAAAGATGTTTCTCATACTGAGAGATATCCTCCACATCGAGGAGGATCAGTATTTTATTGCCTGTCTGGCACTGATCATCGCGCTGTTCTATATCATCAAGAATCTTTATGTGATCTGGATGAATTCGGTATTTTACCGTTTTACCAGCTTCAGCCAGCGGGATCTGGCCGTAAAGATGACGGAATGCTATCTCAACCAGGATTACGCTTTCCATGTAGAGCATAATCTGGCGGAGATCCAGCGGAATGTGGAAAACGATGTGAGCTGTCTCTTTACCACGATACTGAATATCCTGCAGCTTCTGGCCGAACTGCTGGTCTGCCTGCTTCTGGTGATCTATCTGGCCTTCACGGACATACTGACCACGCTGGTGGTCGCACTTCTGATGAGCGCGCTGCTGGCAGTGCTGCTGCTCCTGATGAGAAAAAAGATGAAGTATTACGGAGAGCAGAACCGTATCACCTACGAAGCACGTACACGCTGGTTTTTCCAGAGTTTCGGAGGCATCAAGGAGATCAAGACCGCCGGAAAAGAGGACTATTTCCTGAACGGATACCGTACTGCCTATTCCGCATATTCAAAGATCTTTTATCAGCGTAACGTGCTTGCGGCGCTGACGAAACCGGTGGTGGAGATGGTATGCATCGGCGGCATCATGATCTTTATGGCGATCCGTATCTGGGGAGGGGAGGATCTGGAAGGCGTGGTCCCCGTGCTCGCAGTCTTTGCGGTGGCGGCTTTCCGCCTGATGCCTTCCTTCAACCGCATCAGCGCTTTCGTGAACAATATCATCTTTAACAAGGCAGCCGTGGCGGCAGTCCATCGTGATCTGAAAGAGATGTCCGAGCTGGAACAGAAGCGCAGGGAAACAAAGCAGGAGACTTTAAGCTTTGAAAAGGAACTGAAGATCAGCGATCTGCATTTTCACTATTCCGCCAGACCGGAAAAGGAGGTGCTGGACGGTGTGAACCTGACGGTACCTTTCCGCCGCTCCGTAGCTTTTGTGGGACCTTCTGGAGCCGGAAAGACCACACTGGCGGATATCATCCTCGGCATTTATAAACCGGTATCGGGAAGCGTGACGGTGGACGGGAAAGACGTTCACCGCAATCCGGATTCCTGGCACGGGCTCGTCGCCTATATCCCGCAGAGCATCTATCTGATGGATGATTCGATACGGGCCAATGTGGCATTCGGTATCCCGAAGGAGGAGATCGACGACGCGCAGATCTGGGAAGCGCTCAGGGAGGCGCAGCTGGAAGAGTTTGTGCGGCAGCAGCCGGAAGGACTGGACAGTCGTCTCGGAGACCGCGGAGTGAAACTCTCAGGCGGACAGCGGCAGCGCGTCGGTATTGCCAGGGCGCTGTATACAAAGCCCCAGCTGCTGGTCCTGGACGAAGCGACCTCGGCGCTGGATTCGGAAACGGAGAGCGCGGTGATGGATGCGATCTACCGTCTGTCCAGAAAGGTCACGATGATCGTGATCGCCCACCGGATCACGACGATCAAAAGCTGTGACGAGATCTTCCGTATCGAGGGAGGAAGGGCCGAAAAGATCAGTTACGAGGAGGCTGAGCGCGGTGCGGCAGCCGGAACAGATAGCTGAGAACGTCTTTTCTGCGGATGTCGAAAGCGGACAGTTTTCCGTCGAAGAAGCGTCCGATCAGAAAGAACAGTTTTTTTGCGGCACCGTCCGTTTCATAGTGCTGCAGCTTACGGTACAGGGAAATATAGGATTCCAGATGCCTGCGGTAATCCGCGGGCATTTTTTTGCCCAGGCTTTCCGTGACCATGGACAGACGCTCGGCATGCCGTTTCAGATAAAAGAGCACTTTCTGGACCTGGGTAATGTTTTCCTCTTTTTTGCTCCGCTTTTTTACTTTGACGCCGACGGTGTTTTTCTCGTGCTGCCGGTAGAGCGTGAGGGTTTCGTCAAGGGAAACGATATGACCGAAAGCCGGGGCGCATATAGCCAGCCAGCTGTCATGGATCCAGCCTTTTTTTTCGGGGATGGGAAAGGCTTTTTCGGCAAGGCTTTTCCGGAAAGCCATCATGGTGCCGGGCACGGCCCAGGTATACATGAGCATGCGGCGATAGACCTCCGGGGAAACATGATCGCAGAGCCCGGCGCGCCGCAGGTTCAGATTTGTCCACACATCGTTACCGAGGCTCTGTCCCCGGCTGTCCGTCAGTTCGCCGTTACTGAATACAAAAACGCAGTCGGGATCCCTGCGGAATTCCGCCAGCATGTGGTCGATCTTCTCCGGCTTCCAGATATCATCCTGGTCGGCGGTAAAGATGATCTCTTTTTCGCAGGCCAGGATGCATTTCTGGAAAGAATATTTTACGCCGCTGTTTTTTTCATTGACGAGGATACGGTACGCGATCCCGCTCCGGGCAAGGAGCTTTTCGGCAAGAGCAACGGTATCGTCGCTGCTGCAGTCGTCCAGAAGGACGATCTCGTCCGGCGGCAGGGTCTGTTCGAAGATGCTTAAAAGCTGCTCTTCCAGGTAGCGGCTGCCGTTATAGGTACACATCGCGACGGAGACCTGCAGGCGCTCACTCTTCATAGGAAAAGTCCTCCCAGCCGTCCCAGTCATGGTCGAATTCATAATAGTCATAATAGCTGTCGGCGGCGGCATCGGTCTGGAAGCTGCCCAGCCATTCGATGTAACGCTTATTGATCCCGATGCGGGCAAAGACTTCCTCGAGTGAATTGTAGAAGTCGTTATCGCCATAGGGCAGCGTAACGGAAAGACCGGTGAGCCCGGTATTGTCCAGAGAGCAGTTATAATAAGCGACACAGGAAGCCAGCCTGGAGACCAGCGGTTTGGTGTGTGTTGAGGGTATGGAGACCGCCAGCGCCAGGATATCGGTGATGTAGTACTGCGCAAGAACGCTGGAGACCCTGGGATGCGCGCGGCCGCTTCGTGCCACCTCTCGGCTGTAATTGACTTTCAGCAGTTTTTCTTCGTTTTCGTAGGCAAATTCCATCCACGCCTCCAGGGCAGAAGGGATGTAGCGCTCATCGATGAGAGCGAGCGTAGAGCTTGCCCCGAAATAGTCCTGCTGGTTGTAGAGCACCATATCGTCGATCAGGGTCTTTGCCAGCTCGGGAGTATCGATCGTCAGATCGGAAGCGAGCCGGCTGATCCAGCCGCCGTAGCTCCAGCCCAGAGCGGATTCGAAATCCTCGGAGAGGATACAGTAATCACAGAAGTCATATAACGCATAGCACACCTCGATGGAACTCATGATGCAGGCGTCCATGCCGATGAAATCAAAGGTCATCCCGCTTTCCCGCAGGGCGTCCTGCAGTTCGTCCATGGTAAGGGAATCGTTCATCCCCTGCCATTCGTCATAACCGAAGCCGTCCACCGAGCCGCCGCCGTGGTCCCAGAGGATCAGGATATTGCGATCCGCCGGATAAAGCTTTGAGCCCCAGGCCAGGAAATCGCGGAGGGTCTCGGGACGGGTGCAGTCCAGCTGCGGAAGCGTATCGTCTGCCAGCACGAGCTTTCCGTCCAGGATCTCGAAGCGCTGGCTGTGATCCGAGGCGATCCCGAAACGCTGCCACTGCAGGGTCCCCATGGTCTGCAGAAGGATATGCAGGTGAGGGTTGGACTGTGCATCCAGGATCTCCTGGATATCTTCGCTGCCGAAACCGTACCAGCTTTCCAGATCCGAACCGTTCATATAGATATAGATCGTCACGTCTTCGCATTCCGAGGGATCCACAAGGCGGTCGCGGACGACGCGGCTGCGCTCGGCATCACTCCGGGCCTGTGCGGCCTGCCCCGCAGCGATCTTTGTTTTTTCCGCCAGTTCCTTATCCGTGCCGCTCACGGCCTTTTCCGTATAGCGTCCCCGGGAAGGGGCGGGACGCGAATTCAGTACCGACAGGATGCATACGAGCAGGGCAGCCGCGGCCAGCAGATACGAAGGGATGATGATCACATACGGGAGAGCCGTGTGCTTACGCAGCTTTTTTTCTACGGTATCTGCGAAGTCTCCGCTGCTTTCATCGGAGTCCCCGTCCGCTTCATCTTCCCTGTCTTCATCCGCATCATCTTCCGTGTCCGGGTTTATGCCGGAAGCCTTTTTCTTCCGGTCTCTTCCGGCCGTTTCAGAGGAGGCTTCAGCGGTCGCGCTGTCTTCCTGCTCCCGGGCGCCTGCACCGGCCGCAGCGGTCTGCGCTTCATCCGTTTTGGTCTCCCCGTCTGCGGACAGTGTCACCGGCCCGTCAGCAGCCGTATCCTGCTCTTCCGGGAATGTATCTGTTCTGTTTTCTTTCAGATCTTTGTCTTCCATGGCTCAAAGTATAGCAGAATAAGAGTTCGATGAAAAGCGGATTGTCAGGATCCGTCGGGCATTTTTTCAGGGGACCGCAGGCTTAATTCTATTTGAAAGATGAAGGGATATGTGTTATGATATAGCTTGTTGCAGTATGTTTGGATCTGTTCACGAAGGGATTTACGGGCGGAGCAGGGATTCCCGTCCGGCCGGTCTGTCTATAATGTGTGACGGATCCGCAGACGGAGCAGAGGTTTATCACATGGCGTTTGGGGATTATAACCCTGGACAAATGAAAGAATTGTTACAGAACGGTGTGTCGCAGGTAGCGAGCACTGTGCAGAATGCCGTCAACAGTGGCGATTACAGCCGTCTGAGTGAAGACGTGGGCCGGGAACTGGAAAATATCTTCGGGACCATCGGCCGTACCGTGAACGGCAGCTTCCAGGGCCAGGGAGGGAAAGGCGTACAGCAGGGACAGTACGGTTACCGCAATCCCGCCAATGAAGGCAGCTGGAAGAATACCCGTACCTATCAGCAGATCCACAATATCAACAGGGAACGGCAGCAGCAGATGCAGAACGGCGGCCGGCCGTCGTATGCGCAGCCCTATATGTCCAATCAGGCCAGGAAGCAGTCGCCCCTGTATGAGAATATGGAAAACCACAAGATCCTCGACCTGCTCGGGATGGTGGCCGGTTATGTTTTCGGCGGCCTGCTTTTACTGACGCTGCCGGTAGCCTTTCTTTTCAATGCGGGGCTGGGGCTCTTTGTCCTGACGCTCGCCACGGCGGCTCTCGCCGGGGGGATCACTGCCAACCGCGCGTTCAACCGGGCGCACGATTTTGAAAAGTATGTCAATGTTCTGCAGGACCGCACCTATATTGATGTGGATACGCTGGCGACCATTATCGGGAAGAGCGCGAAAGCGATACGTAAAGACCTGAAGCGTATGATCAGAAAGGGCTGGTTCAAGCAGGGCCACCTGGATGAGGGAGAAAAGACGCTCATCACCAGCAACGCCACCTATCAGCAGTACCTGGATACCGCAAAGGCAGCGGAAGAGCGTGCAAAGGTGGAGGACGGCTTTACCGAGCAGCAGCGCGAGATCTTCCGCATGGGCGAGATGTATATCTCCGAGATCCGTGACTGCAATAAGGACATTCCTGACGAAAAGATCACGGCCAAGCTGGACCGTATGGAGCAGTCGGTGCGTCTGATCGTGGACCGTGCGAAGCAGAAACCTTCGCTGACCCAGGATCTGCGGCGTCTGATGAATTATTATCTTCCGACCATGGTAAAGCTCCTGCATTCCTATATCGAACTGGATGCACAGGAAAAGAGCAGCAGTAATATCGAAAAATCCAAACGGGAGATCGA
>JAEELW010000005.1 GCA_016282915.1 Lachnospiraceae bacterium
ACAGCTTTCTCTCGCAGAGCGCTATCTGGATGAGCTTGATTATGACCGCGCCGTTGCTGCTTTCCGTGCCGCCATCGAGATCGACAGCAGCCGTTCCGATGCCTACATCGGCCTGGCCGAGATCTATATCGAAGAGGGCGACTATCAAAAGGCAAAGGAGGTCCTCGAAGAAGGTATCGAAGCCACGGAAGGCAGTGACAAACGCCGCCTGGAGCGAAAACTCAGGGAGGTGGAGGAACGGATCGCCGGAAAAACCGTCGCAGAACCGACAGCGGTACCGACTGTCAGTCCGACACCTGCCCCTCCGGAAAACCCGCATAATCTCTATGAGGATTTTATGAGCGGAGACGCAGAAGCGTATGTAAATGATTATGCCCTGAATGCCGTCTGCGTATACACACCCTGGACCGACAGAAAAGACCGGCGAAAGATCAGCATGGAAGAGTTGAACCCCATAGCGGATAAACGGACCACGATCCGCAATAATTATATCGACTGCGCTCTGGATGGTACAGATGAACTCCTCGTCACGATCGATTACGATGGAGACAGAGTTTTCCGTATGATCATCAAAGACATCGACCATCAGCTGGAAGTCTGGTATGTCGGTGACGGCAATATGACCAGCAAATCCGGTCTGGTAAGCGTCGGTTACGGTGGATATATTTCCATTATCAACGCCGGTTCCAGTGCATATTACTCCGCCTGCGAATACGGATACCTGAACGGAGAGGGAGTCTATTCCTGCTGGTATACAGACATAGATTACGGTTTTTTTAATCCCATCGATCTGCAATGGCTGCGCCAAAACGGACAACGGTCGAGTTTTACAGATGTATACGGAGAAAGTGTAGAGATCGAAGTAAAGGATCTTGTGATCGAAGCGTTCAGCAACGGAAGAGAAGACTTTCGTATTATCGCATATCATGTTCCGGGATATAGTGCAGGTGATATCGTCTGTATGGATGAGAGTATTGATTCTTCGTATTATAAAATATTTGAAGATGCGGATGTACTCGTCTGTACGCAGGCGGAGCTCGACAGCATCCTTAAGGACCGAAGGACTGAGATCGGCCTCACCGAAGAGATCATTGAGCAGGAAATCTTTTATTACAGTAACTGGTAGATAATGTAATATTCTGAAGGTGATGTGAAAGTATCCGGCGGCAGAAGAACTCCGTCAGGAACCGCTTTTCGGATTGACCGCGTCCCCGTGCTGTGGTATCATAAAAACCGTTGGGCAAAGGCGCCCGTCTGTTATTCTTGTGGGCCTTTTGCGCCCAAAATACCTCATAAAAATTTAATAAATCATATATTTAAGGAGGAAGACATGGCTAAAAACTATTTTGACCTGACAGGACAGACTGCGATCGTGACCGGTTCATCCGGAGGGCTGGGGGTTCAGATGGCCAAAGCACTGGCAAATCAGGGCTGCAATATCGTATGCCTGGCCCGCCGCAAGGAAATGGTGGACCAGGTTGCCGACGAGATCGAAAAGGAATTCGGCGTAAAGGCTGTCGGCATCAAATGCGACATCACCGATACGGCGAACGTTGACGCGGCTGTGGATGAAGTGATGGAGAGATTCGGCCGCATCGATATCCTGATCAACAACGCAGGCACCGGCGCCGTTGCACCGGCGGAGGACGTGACCGACGAACAGTTCTCCAACGAGATGGAGATCGACCTTTTCGGCAGCTTCAAAGTGGCTCGTGCCGTTGCAAAGAAAGCCATGATCCCCGCAAAATACGGCCGTATCATCAATATCGCTTCCATGTACGGCATGGTGGGTAACAAGATCTGCGGTTCCGCGCCTTACCACGCTGCAAAGGGCGGCGTCGTAAACCTGACCCGCGCTCTGGCGGCAGAATGGGGCAAATACTGCATCACCGTCAATTCCATCTGCCCGGGGTATTTCTATACTCCGCTTACCCAGGAAACACTGGACAGCGAGTTCTTCCAGCAGAACGCAAAGACCATGATCCCGCTGGAGAGATACGGCAACGAAGGCGAGCTGGACAGCACGGCGATCTTCCTTGCATCTCCCGCGTCTACTTATGTGACCGGCGCGGTCGTTCCCGTGGATGGCGGATATACCTGCATGTGAACGATGCAGGCTTCCAAGCTCATGAGCCGATCATGCTTGCATGAATCGGCTCATGAATTTGGAAGCCGAACGAACATGAGCAATACTACAAGCACTTAACGAATGCGAAGCATGAGTTTAGTGCGCGTGCATGCTTTAGCTGTAGCGGACTGCCTGTTTTAAAGGCAGTCCAGCGGAGTTTGCCGCCGACCAAAGGGAGGGGGCGTTACCGATTGCGAATGGTCGTAGGGTGCCGTGTGCCGGCGGTACACGTTTGGCACCGACCGAAGCGAAGCGGAGATGCGGGAGCTGCGAAGCAGCGGAGCACTCCGTAAGCATCGTTCTTAACAGTATCATGTATGTTAATGCAAGACGTGGATTGCGAATGGTCGTAGGATCATGTGTTTACTATAAGAATAAAAACACTTGCATTATTTTACATAACATGATAATATACTAATGTTGCTAGCGTAAGAGTAGGTCCTGTACCTGCTCTTATGTATTTAAAGGGCATTTATGAGGTTTCTCAAATGAGCGGAAAGAAAAGTATCGAGCAGACCGCGGAAGAGCTGCTCAAGCCCATCACCGACAGGCTTGGCCTCGAGATCTACGATGTGGAATACGTGAAAGAAGGGAACGAACGTTACCTCCGTGCCTATATCGATAAGGAAGGCGGCGTAAACATCCAGGACTGCGAGGATGTGAGCAGGGCTTATTCCGACGTGCTGGACGAAGCGGATCCCATCCCCGAAGCCTATATCCTGGAAGTGAGCAGTCCGGGACTGGGACGGCAGCTTAAAAAGGAGCGGCATTTTGCAAAAAGCCTCGGAAAAGAAGTGGAGGTCCGTTTATATGAAGATCTTGACGGGCGCAGGGAATATGCGGGTGTATTGAAAGCCTACAGCGCTACGGATATCACACTGCAGCTGCCGGATAAGGAACAGGTTTTTGACCGTTCGAAGCTTTCCGTGATCCGGCTTAAGATGGATTTCTGAGAACGGAAAGAAAAAACACTGCTGTCAAGCCCGCAGGAGCATAAACTTACGGGCAGATAAATAAGGATTTTCAAGAGTTAATGGGAGGACAGGAAATGAACTCGGATCTGATGGATGCACTGGAGACGCTGGAACGCGAAAAAGAGATCAGCAAAGACGCCATACTCAAGGCGATCAGCGATTCTCTCGTACAGGCATGCAAGAATCACTTCAAGTCGGCCGACAATATCCGTGTGGATATCAACGAAAAGACCGGCGAGTTTCACGTGATCGCCACAAAAGAGGTGATCGAACTGGCGGATGACGTTATGGACCCCGCCATCGAGATCAGTTGGGACGAAGCCAAAGAGATCGATCCCGAAGTGGTGCCCGGCGGATTTGTGGAAGTGGAGGTTAATTCGAAGGAATTCGGACGTATCGCTACGCAGAACGCCAAAAACGTGATCACGCAGAAGCTGCGTGAAGAAGAGCGTAATGTGATCTACAAACAGTTCTCCGAGAAACGGCACGATATCATCACCGGCGTGGTGCAGCGCCGTGTGGGCCGCGGCTTTTCCATCAACCTCGGCAAGACCGACGCGCTGCTTCCGGATCAGGAATGCGTTCCCGGCGAACGTCTGAAACAGGGCGGGCGGATCAAAGTTTATGTGCTGGATGTGATGAGCACCCCGAAGGGAGCCAAGATCACGGTTTCCCGCAGTCATCCCGAGCTCGTCAAGCGTCTTTTTGAAGAGGAAGTGACCGAGATCCGTGACGGCACGGTAGAGATCATGAACATTGCGCGTGAGGCCGGCAGCCGTACCAAGATGGCGGTTATGTCCAACAATCCCAATGTGGATCCCGTCGGTGCCTGCGTGGGTGTGAACGGTTCCCGTGTTAATGCTATCGTAAACGAGCTCTACGGCGAAAAGATCGACATCATCAACTGGAGCGAGAACCCCGGCGAGCTGATCCAGAATTCGCTTTCACCGGCACGTATCATCAATGTCTTTGCGGATCCCGATGAAAAGACCGCAAACGTGGTCGTTCCGGACACGCAGCTTTCGCTGGCCATCGGCAAATCCGGCCAGAATGCACGTCTGGCTGCCAAGCTGACAGGGTTCAAGATCGATATCAAGTCGGAAAGCCAGGCAAAGGATACCTTCGGCTTCCGTATCGAAGACTATCTTGATGAAGAAAGCGAATATGCCGAAGATGGATATGAAGAAGGCTATGCCGAAGAAAACCCCGACGCCGGATTCGAAAGCGAAGAAGGCGGAGAAGAATAAGACAGAGCCGAGACGCCCGCTCCGTATGTGCTGCATCTGCAGGAAGCGGCGTGAAAAAAGCGGGCTGATCCGTATCGTACGCATGCCGGACGGCAATGCCTGCGCGGATGAAAAGGGAAGTGCTCCCGGACGCGGTCTCTATGTCTGCCGTGATGCCGCCTGCATCAGGCTTGCGTCAAAACGGAAAAGCATCGAACGGCAGCTGGGAACAGAGAACGCATCCGGCTTATATGAAAAACTGGAGGAACTGATTGGAACAGGATAAGCTATTACGGCTCCTGGGTCTGGCCCAAAGGGCAGGTAAGATCAAAAGCGGTAATTTTGCCGCGGATGAAAGTGTAAAAAAAGGTGCATGCTGTCTGCTGCTCGTCAGCAGCGCCACCTCGGAAGCATCCAAAAAGAAGGCCCGGAACATGTGTGCATATTACGACACACCGTACCGGGAGTATTCCGATAAGGAAGCTCTGGGACATGCGATCGGAAAAGAAATGCGAAGCGTCGTTGCAATAGAAGACGCAGGTTTTGCCGGGAAGATCCTGGCAATATTGGAAAGTACGGAAAGTAAGGGAGGTAGTGCGATCGATGGCAAGGATCAGTAATTATTCAAAGGAATTTGTGGGCGCGGACGGAAGCGCTCCCAAAAACACCCTGATCATAGAGCTTCTGGAAAAGCACGGAGTTGCCGGAAAGACAGCTTCGAGCACTTTTCCCGCAGAGCTTGAAAAGCTTGTATCTGATGAGCTGAAAGCAATGGGATATAAGCATACGGGTGCCGGCGAAGCCAGCGCTGCTTCTCCCGAGGAAGATACGAAAAAAGCATCCGTCGAAGAAAAAAGTGCAGAGAAGCCCGAGAAGAAGGAAGAGAATAAAGCTCCGGCATTTCAGCCGAAACCCGCAGAGACAGTGAATGCGGAAGCAAAAGCAGCTGCACCTGCGGCGGAAAAAGCAAAACCTGCTCCGGCAGAGACTCCGGCACAGAAGCCGGGTGCTTCGGCACAGGGGCAGATGCCGCAGAAGAAGAAAAAATCCTCCGTGATCATTGTGACCGGCGGAAATATGCAGCAGCGTCAGCAGGGTGGTGCCCATCCCGCATATAACGGAGGCGGCAACCGGCCGGCAGGTCCGCAGAAGCCTCATGACAATTCCTTCCAGCGCGTCGGCGGACGCATCAAGCCCCGCCCCGACATGGTGGATCTTGCAGGACGTCACGCCCGTGAAGCGGAAGAGCAGCGCCGTCTGGAAGAACAAAGGCAGCTGGAAGCGCAGAAGGCCGCAGAGCAGGCCGAAGCTGCAGCAAAAGCCGCCCAGGCAGCTGCGGCAGCAATCGAAGAGAGCAAAAACGCGGCTCCCGTACGCGAGAATACCGGTGCTAATACAGCCGCGCCGGTACGCAGCAATCCCGGAAGCTTTGCCCAGAACAGAGGCGGCTACACGCAGCAGCAGGGTACGCGTCCTTATAACCAGGGCGGACAGAGACCTTTCGGCCGTGATAACGGAAACGGCGGCAGCCGTCCCGGCAGTGACAGACCTGCACCCTGGTCAAAGCCCGGAACACCCGGACAGCGGCCCGGTGCTCCCGGACAGCGTCCCGGAGGATTCGGACAGAGGCCCGGCGCTCCGGGAGCGGGCGGAAGACCCGGCAAACCCGGTACAGGCCGTATCATCGTACAGCAGGCGCCTCCGGCGGACAGCCGTAACAATGACCGCCGCGGACGTCATAACGATAAAGACCGCAGCCGTGAGGATCGCAGGAATTCCTCGCAGTTTGAAGATAAGATCGGTAATAACAGAAACAGCCGTGCCGGTGCATTCCAGAAGCCGGTAGCGAAAAAGCAGGAAGAAGTGCCCGAAGACGATATCAAGGTGATCACCCTGCCGGATCAGATCACGATCAAGGATTTTGCCGAAAAGATGCGCGTAAATCCTTCCGAGATCGTAAAGAAGCTGTTCTTACAGGGCGAAATGGTCACGGTGAACCAGGAGATCTCCTTCGAAAAAGCAGAAGAGATCGCACTGGATTATGAGATCATGTGTGAACGCGAAGAAAAGGTGGATGTGATCGCCGAACTCCTGAAGGAGGATGACGAAGAAGAATCCAAGCTGGTGCCCCGTCCGCCTGTTATCTGTGTTATGGGACACGTGGATCACGGTAAGACTTCCCTTCTGGATGCGATCCGTAAGACCCATGTGACCGACCGTGAAGCCGGCGGTATCACACAGCATATCGGTGCTTATACGGTTTCCATCGGCGGACGTTCCATCACTTTCCTGGATACGCCCGGTCACGAAGCATTTACTTCCATGCGTATGCGTGGTGCCAATTCCACGGATATCGCGATCCTGGTTGTCGCAGCCGACGACGGCGTGATGCCGCAGACCATCGAGGCGATCAACCATGCCAAAGCGGCAGGGATCGAGATCATCGTAGCCGTGAACAAGATCGATAAGCCCGGTGCCAATGTGGACCGCGTGAAACAGGAGCTGACGGAA
>JAEELW010000086.1 GCA_016282915.1 Lachnospiraceae bacterium
CTAATTGCTGGGATAGACCGCAGGGGACAGGAGATGAATACGCATACGACGACTACAATATACTATTATCCGACGCGACAATTAATAATCAGCTCGCCAGCGATTAAACTACCTTCAAAAACCACCCCGCATGTGAGGCGGTTTTTTCTCGATCAGATGAGAAAAAGCGCATAAATGCTTAAAGGCTGTGGTTTACGCCACAGCCTTTTTTTGTTGTTTCCACGAACAGCGTGGATCATGCTATACATCGCAGTTATGATCGCGGACGCACGATCATACATAACGCGGAGCGTTTTTTCTTCGGTTCAGAGGAAAAAGCGCTCTTTGCGCGATCATTGCACCCTTATGATCAGCATTGACCGGTATGGGCGGAAAATGGTATAATCACAATTTGTGGAAGGTGTTCACGATGTATTGAAATGTAACAGAAGGAGTAAGGAGGATTTATGAAGAAGAGATTTGTAGCCATGCTGACAGCGGCCGCGATGCTCATGACCACGGCCTGCGGCGACGATCCGGCGCCGGAAGCGACGCCTACGCCGGCACCGACACAGGAAGCACAGCCTGAGCCGGATGATGGCGAAGTGGAAGAGGACGACGATGAAAGCAATGCGCAGAGAGCAAATCACAGCCTTTCCATGAGCGTGAACGGCGAGGACGGGCAGCTGGTCATCAACCGCGCCACCAGAAAGGGCGAATCGATGGGCGATCCGGATACCTGGACGATCTTTGTATACCTTTGCGGTACCGATCTGGAGAGCGAGGAAGGATACGGTGCGGCAACGGGAGATGTGGCCCAGATGCTGAATGCTGATGAAAGCGATAATGTACGTTTTGTGCTCCAGACCGGCGGCACGTCCATGTGGGCCAATGAGTATTTCAGCGCCGACGCCTGCGAACGCTGGGTCGTGCAGAACCAGGATATGGAAATGGTGGATTCCGTTCCGCTTTCGAATATGGGAGATCCCGAAACTCTGGCAGAGTTCCTCAAATGGGGCGTGGCGGAGTATCCGGCCGACAAGATGGGCGTGATCTTCTGGGATCACGGCGGCGGAAGCATCACAGGGGCCTGCTTTGATGAACTCAATGACGGCGATTCCCTCTCGCTGCCCGAGATGAACGAGGCTTTTTCACAGGTATATGCGGACATGACCGACCAGTTTGAGTTTATCGGCTACGACTGCTGCCTGATGGGAACGGCGGAGACCGCCAACATCCTTGCAACCTATGCGCGCTATTTCTACGGCTCCCAGGAAACGGAGCCCGGCACCGGCTGGGATTATACGGCGATCGGTTCCTTCCTTGCGGAGGATCCGTCCGTGGACGGCGCGGATCTCGGAAAGGTGATCACCGACAGCTTCTACGCCGAGTGTGAAGCGGGAGAGCAGGAAAGCGGCTGCACGTTCACGATCGTCAATCTTGAGAAATTCGATACCTTTGCGGAGGAATTCAATTCTTACGCTAAAGAACTCTATGAGGCGGCAGGCGAAGATCTGGCGGGGATCGTCCGCGGCGTGAGCGAGGCGGACAATTTCGGCGGCAACAACCAGTCCGAAGGCTATACCAACATGGTAGATCTGGGCGGCATCGTTGAAAAATGCAGCGATTACGCTGATGGCAGCGCAGTGATCAAGGCGCTGAACGACTGTATCGTCTATAATAAGAACGGTATGAACCACAGGGGAGCGTCCGGGCTTTCGGTCTATTATCCGCTGCAGCTTCAGGGTTCCAATGAAATCGGACTTTTCAACAAAGTCAGCTTCAGCCCTTATTATATGTCGCTCGTGGATATGGTGGCAAAGGGCTATACCGATAACGGTTATACCAACGAGGTCTTCTTTACCGAGGATGGCGAATGGTACAGCGGAGACTGCGAGGTCGAGGATTTTGACGATTCCTATTTTGATGATTACACGGAGGGCGGCGGCGAGAGCGAACTGATCACTTTTGCCAGTGAGCCGGCCCTGGATGAAAACGGCGTATACAGCTTTACCTTTGATGAGAGCGGCCTGGAGTATGCGGCCAGTGTATGCGCCTATATCTATTATGATATCGGAAGCGACGAGCTGGTGGAGCTGGGCGAGACCTTTGATGTGAACGTCGACTGGGAAAGCGGCGAGGTGCAGGATAATTTCGACGGCTACTGGCTGGCGCTGCCCAACGAACAGCTCCTTTCGACCTATATCGTGGGCGTTGAGGACGATTATGTGATCTACACCTCACCGATCATGCTGAACGGCCGCCGCACCAACCTCCGTATCCGTGTTTACGACGATTATTCGACCGTGATCGAGGGCGCCTGGGACGGTATCGATGAAAACGGCGTTGCAGCCCGTGAGATCCGTTCCCTGAAAGCCGGGGACAAGATCAGCGTCATCTATACCCTTACCGATGATTCGGAAGTGGAGATGGATGAATATGTCTGGGCAGACGGGGATACGGCTATCTATACCACCCTGCCGGCAGGCGATTACTACTACGGCTTCGGTATCGACGACGTATACGGCGACTACTTCATCACGGATTTCGTTGTATTCGGCATCGATGAGAACGGTGATATCAGCTTTTACGAGGAATAAGGCCCGGCATGTTCTTTTCAAGGCTTTCGTAAGATGTACGGGGGGCGAAGCTGAGATCGGAAAGATCTGCTGACATCTTTTGCAATATATAATAAGGAAGAGATACAATTTACATAATTTCTTAACATAATTTATGATGCCGGAATTGCGAGAGTGCAAAGCACGAAGCAATCCGTAAGTATCCTAAAGAGAATAAAAAACAAATTGACCTTAACGTCATAGTTTATGAAAGGAGAAAAGATCATGGAAAGAACGGCGAAATTTCTGAAAGAAGCGGAAACCTATTATCTGGCTACGGTGGAAGGCGACCAGCCCAGGGTGCGTCCTTTCGGCACGGTGAACGTCTTTGAAGGAAAGCTGTATATCCAGACGGGAAAGTCCAAGCCGGTCTCGAAGCAGCTGGCCGCGAACCCGAAGGCCGAGATCTGCGCCTTTAAGAACGGCGAATGGCTGCGTGTGGCGGCAACTCTGGTGGAGGACGACCGCCGGGAGGCCAGGAAGGCCATGCTGGACGCCTATCCTTCTCTCCGCGGGATGTATTCCGAAGATGACGGCAACACCCAGGTGCTCTACTTAAAGGATGCCACTGCTACCTTCAGCTCCTTTACCAAGGCCCCGGAGGTGGAGACCTTCTGAGCGGAAAGGATAGAGGTATTTCCGGGAAAACAGCTTACGGTCCGGAGGCCGGATCGTGGCCGAAAGGCTGATGAACAGTAGCAACTGGACCGCTCCGCGTATAGACGCGGGGCGGTTTTTCTGATATAATAAAAGGACTACCCGCCTTTGGCGGAAAAGAGTGTAATGATAAAGAAAGGAGACAGGAATGAAGCAAAAGAAATTGGCAAGAATGCTGGCGTTGCTTACGAGTGTTTTCTTGATGGCGGGAGAGACGCTGCCCGCGTTTGCTGCAGGGACCGACGCTGCGGATGCCGCTGTGGTGGCGGAGGATGAGGCGGAAGAAGTGCAGGATGATACAGATCTGCAGGAGGAAGAGAACGAAGAGGAAGTGCAGGAGGCGGTCACGCCGGCCGAAGCGGATGAGGAAGGCGAAGAGCCCGGCCCCGGCGAGGAACCCGGTCCCGGCGAAGAGCCCGGTCCCGGCGAAGGCGGCGAAAATGAAGGAGAGCACAGGCACAAAGTAAGTGCACAGCTGATAGTCGACAGCAGTGATCTTTCCTGGGTCAAGGTATGGCTGGAACTGGGCGGAAAGATCATGGACGGCGAAAACGGCAATAATGTGGAAGTGGAATGCGAAGACTGCCACAAGAAGCTTCGGGCGTCGCTTCATTATTGTGACCGCTGGGGCGGTGATGATCCGAGATGTGGAGAGGATGTGGTTCAGGAGTACGGAGTGAGATATGAACTGCAGGCGGAAGACGATGAGGAAGCGCAGATCTTTGATCTGGAAGGGGATGCATGTAACGTCCGTATCCCGGCAACCGGGCTCCACAGTTTTTTGCGGGAAAGCAGATGCACGCCGCGTTTTGACTGGCGCGAGGAAGAGGATGAGAACGGCATTTATTATGTTCCCGAAGCAGAAGTGGAATGCTGGTGGTGCGAGTACCGGCACAGGTTCACTCCTGACGATCCCGAGCTGACGATGGAGTCAAAGAACGAAAGCGGGGTGACGACGCTGACGGCGACTCTCACGCTGGCAAACGGCTTTAATCCCGAAAGCGGAAAGCTGGACAAGCCGGTCTCCTGGAAGAGCGTGAAGAAGTGTACGGAGAACGGTTTCTCCCTTCTGCATGTATCGGATGTGTACTACACCGGGAAAGCATAGAAGCTCGACGGACTGCAGGTGAAATACGGAAGAGACCGCTTTCTGCAGGAGGGCGTGGATTACAGCGTCAAGTATACAAATAATAAAAAAGCAGGTACGGCAACCGTTACGGTAACAGGGAAGGGAAAATTCAAGGGAAGCATCTCTCAGGATTTCCAGATATTGCCTTTGGATATCGGCGGTGATGATTTCTATGCGCCGGACCTGCTGCTGATCAATAACGGAAAGGCACAGAAAAAGGCGGGTGCTTTATACAAAGACGGCAAAGTGGTGCCCAAATCGGCTTATACCATAGAGTATAATGACAAGGGCGATTATGCATCCGACGGTTTTTATGTTGCGACCATCAAGGGAAAGAGCCCGAACTATACCGGCAGCCGTGAATACTTTATCCGTATCTCCGATACCGAGAACCAATACACAGATGTCAAAAAGGCGAAAGTGACGCTGAACAGCGATCAGATCGTCATGACGCGGAATGGTCTGGACTGGGATAAGTTCTGGGATCGTAATGAGGATGGGAGCCTCAAGGCCTTTACCGTAACTTACCAGGGCAAGGATGTGAGCAGGGCCTTTCATGAGTGGGCGCCTTCCCTCGATGAAAACGGCGGAAGCGGTTATTGCACGATCTTTGCAGATCCCGGACAGGAGATCGAGGGTCTGCGTTTCTGGGGGACCATTGCCGTAAAGGTGAAGATAAAGACGAAAGACATCAACAGCCTGGTGATCGAGGGGCTTCCGGCTGAAGTGGAATGGAACACCAGGGGCTTCTATAACGGTGATGACCTTTATCATGATATCGGCATGAGACTGAAGGACGGCGAAGATGAGCTCTATCCCTGGGAGCATTTTGAGACGAAGATCAAGGGCGGCAACAAAGTCGGCACCATGACCGTGACGATCACCGGAAAACGCGGCTACAGCGGAAAGATGGTGAAGAAGATCAAGATCGTTCCGGTCAATATGGAGCAGGCTGTAAAAGACGGAAAGGCTTTTGCAGGCTGTGAGAGCGACTGGAATGAGGACAAGAACTGGCCGGTCGTCGAGCAGCCGGAGCAGATCCCTTATGCCAAGGGAGGAGCCACGTTCGGAGGACTCTGCGCAGGGCTTTACATGGAAAACAGCTGGGAAGAAGACGGCGAGATGAGATACGAAAGCTGGACGCACTGGCTGACGGAAGGTAAGGATTATTCCGTAAAGGTTACGGACAATACCAAGGTAGGCAGCAAAGCAGAAGTTACCATCAGCTTTAAGGGGAATTACAGCGGATCGATCAGCTTCACTTCAACAGTGGTGAACCGTCGGATGGTGGATGAATCCTGGATGTGCGGCTTTGATATCCGTGTGACGGATGTGGTTCTCCCGAAGAAGGAAGCCAAGACCATGAAGGATTATATCCCCAAGGTGGAAGTCGTCGACTGGTACAGCGGTAAGAAACTGAAGGAAAACGTGGATTATACGCTGAAGTATTACCGTTACATAGATGATGAAAACATGCCCGAGTACAAGGCGGATGATCCTGCCGTGGAGATAAAGCCCGGTGATTACCTGCTGGTGGATGTGATCGCAGTGGAAGGCAGCGGTTATGAAGGCCGCACCGGTGGCGCATGTCATGTGGTTGAAAAGCTGATGAAAGCTTCCGACTTTTCAATTAAGGATCAGGTGCTCCCGCTCAATATGCATGGCGATTATGACGAGGCCTGGTATTTTGCGGATCCCAAGGCCGGAACTTACGACGACCCGTACTTTGATATCTGGGGCGCAAGCGATGAGGATTATGCAGCCTGGGCAGCAAAGTATTTCAACAAGATCCCGGATGGCTGCCGTATCGAGATCGGCGAGATCAAAAAAGGAGATAAACCCGGAAAGACCGCTACGGTAATGCTCCATGTCAATTATGCCGGCAGGCCCGGTGAAAGCTATGTCTACGGCGGTTTTGCCACCGTGAAATTCAAGGTTGTCGCCGTAGATCTGGTGAAGAACTGAGAAGGACGTGAAAATATGAATTAATAGAAGCCCGGGGGCATATGCCCCCGGGTCTTTCACCCGGAAGCGATGGGAGGAAAGCCTGCTGATCAGAGTATCGGCCGCAGCTGCGTGGCACGGGGTTGAACAGTAACGAAAAAACCTTCGAAAAAAACGTGGGAATAAGTTATGGAAACCGCGCAAAAGCCCGTAAAATAAGGCTTTTGAAAAATTTTCGAAAAAATTAAAAAAAGTTGTTGACATTGGGAAATGAATTTGCTAAGATAACACTTGCGCTGATGAAAAGGGCGCAACGCTTTGGAGAGGTATCGAAGCGGTCATAACGAGGCGGTCTTGAAAACCGTTTGCCTTAACGGGCGCGTGGGTTCGAATCCCACCCTCTCCGTTTGAAAACCTCTCATTAAAGTATTCGAGCAGAATTGGAGAAGTACCCAAGCTGGCCGAAGGGGCTCCCCTGGAAAGGGAGTAGGTCGTTAATAGCGGCGCGAGGGTTCAAATCCCTCCTTCTCCGTTAAGGAGACCAACGAGGAACTCCGGCACCTTGATAAATAAACAGCTATCCAACCCTGAAAATATTCTTAAGAGAATAATTCAGAACAGAAGTAAATCA
>JAEELW010000087.1 GCA_016282915.1 Lachnospiraceae bacterium
AGACCGTCCGTGGTAAGGATCACCGGCCTGGAGACGGGAGTTCATGAAGTGTGTGCAAGTGTGAACGGGCAGAAATACCGGGTACTCGTTACTGTGAGATAAAGAAAAAACAGAAGTCATTCACAGAAAAACAATAAGTGCTCAGACACGCCCTGCTTGCAGTGGCGTGTCTGATTTAATATAATAAACGGTATATGTGCAGGCGGAAAAAAATACCTGATGGGAGGGCAACATGAGCGGGGAAGAAAAAACGAAGAATAAAAAGCTTTTGACGGTGATCGCAGTGGTGTTGAGTCTGGCGGCAGTGGCGGTGATCACTATATCGATACTGGATCCGTTTCATTCGAATGATAAGCAGGATGCTGCACAGACAGAAGCAGAGCCGACCGGATATCAGATGTCTGAAAAATCAAAAAGACTTCATGACATTTATAATGCTGCATATAACCATGCGTTGGGCAGAGAGCTGATGAAAAGCGATCTGGTTTATGATGAGGCATGGCTGAAGGATCCGGATCCCTCCGTGGTAAATGCAGCGGAAGACGGGCTTGCAGACGGAGCCGAGTTTAAGGAAAAAGAAGATAAAAATCGGGAAAAACAGGAGAAATACGATCAGTATTACAGGGCAGCATACAATCATGCCTTTGGAAAAGATCGTATGGAGACTCCGCTTACCTATGATGAATCCTGGCTGAACGATCCGGATGAAACGATCGCAAAAGCGGCAAAAGACGGGCTGGGAGATGGGGAAATGGACAGGAAGATGCAGGAAGCGGTCCTGGGAACACAATAGTGCGGGATGTTGCGAAGACAACAGTGAAAAAGAAGAAACAGGGCAGGAGGTTATAGAGAGTCATGGAAGAAGAGCTCATTGAGAACAAGAGTGAAGAAGAGATCAAAGAGAATGGGAGTGAAGAGGAGCTCATTGAAAATAAGAGTAAAGAAGAGATGACAGAGGGCAGGGAGGAAGAAAGCCGGACTGATCCTGAGGTGCCGGTAAAGAAGAAGCCCCGAAAGTTCATTGCAATCATCATAGCTGCAGTGATCATCCTTATTGCCGCAGCAGGATTGCTGATCTATCACAATTCACCGGAACAAAAGATAAAAAGACAGATCGCGCTCGGAGACAGGTATCTTGGTGAGCTGGAGTATGAGAAAGCCGTTGCTGCATATAAAGTGGCGTTGGAGATCGATCCTGCCAGAAATGATATCAGTGAAATGGTGGGAACGACTTATGTCCAATGGGGAAATTCTGTCTTAAATGCGCAAAACTATACCGGCGCCTATGAATTGTATAAAAATGCCGGAGAATATGGGAAAACGGAAGAAGCGGAATACGGAATGGTATCCTGTACCCTGATGGAGGCAGACGATCTGTATGCCCGTGGTGAAAGAGATGAAGCGATCACAAAGATCGTAAGCTATAAGCTGAGCGTTGTAGATACACGCCTTTCGGATAAACTAAAGGAGTTTTACATCAGGTGGGCCGACGATCTTCGGGATCAGGGAGAGTATGAAAAAGAGATCGATAAGCTGTTTGAACTGCTGGATGATCAGATAGCAGCGGATATTCTGGATCGTCTTAAGGAAGCCTGTTACCGGTATATCGACACACTGCTTCCGGAAGAAGAGGAGGATCCGGATGCCAGACAAAAGGCATACGGCACGATCATAGGCTTGTTGAACCAATGGGTGGAGAAACTGAAAAAGCTGGGTGTGGACGCGACAGATCCCCTGATACTGGAATTACTGGAGGAAGTTTCAAAATACAGTGACATATATGGCAGATGTTATCAGGAGAAAAAACTGTATAATTTCAGAAAAGCGGATGCTGCTGATGCTGACGAGTATGCAGTGATCCTTGAAACGATCAGGGCAAGATACGGTGCCGAGCTCTATTCGCTGAACATGGTTGAAGACAGTAATAGAGAAAGCGAAAACAAAAAGCCGGGGCTAAAGGAAGTCTTTGCCCAGTGCAATGGCAGTAAAGCGGTTACTGTATATGAAAAACACGGTTTGGACACGGTAATGGTGAAATCCTATATATATGATCTGTATCTGGCAGATCTTAATGAGAAAACGATCAAACGTTTCAAACATGGTGAATTTGTGCAGCGTGGCGGCGGTAATGAGATCGATGTGGATGGTGAGATCATCCATTATACCTATTCCGGAGAAAATGCTTTTGCAGAGGAACAGGAAAATGCAAAAAAAGAGTATATGAAATGGTTTACGGAGAAAACGAATGCCACGATAAATGAAAAGGAAATCTGCATTTATTGTTACGGAGAGGACAGAATGGAAGGCTGGGACGGGATCCCCAAAGAGTGGAAGCTTGCGTTTATCGCTTCGGATGATAAGTATTATGAAGCCTACTTTTATGTCAGCGGAACAAAGAAGTGGATGACCTGTTCACAATCCAGCGGCAAACTTATGAGCAAAGATGAAAAATGGGAAGAATAGGCCGGCTTATTGAGCCGGTGAGGGAGAAGGCATAGCGGTGGGAAAATGAAGATATATGTAGATTTTGACGACTGCCTCTGTGAAACAGCCCTGGCATTTACGGGGATCGCGGCAAGGATGTTCGGGAAAAACATTCCGTATGAAAAAGTGCGTTTCTTTAATCTTCAGAAATCCTTTGCACTGACGGATGAAGAGTACGAGGCGCTGATGACCGAGGGGCATCGCCCGGAGGTGCTGCTTTCCTATGAGGAGACGCCCGGTGCTGCATTGACCATAGGAGGCTGGCTGGATAGCGGTCATGAAGTGTCGATCATCACCGGACGGCCCTACAGCGCCTATGAAGCCTCAAGAGAGTGGCTTGACCGGCACGGTTTTGAACGGGTAAGCCTGTACTGTCTCGATAAGTATGGGCGGGACAGCTTTATCAGGGACAGTATTTTCAGCCTTGAACTGGAAGACTATTATAAGATGCACTTTGACTATGCCGTTGAAGATTCGCCGGCAGCCTTCCGCTTTTTTACTCATTTGCCGGAGCTGAAAGTGCTGGTCTTTGACCGGCCGTGGAACCGCGAGTGTGAATTTCCCGGGAAAAACTATTTCCGCTGCCCGGACTGGGAGACGATACGGAAAAGGGTGAGCGGCGAAACGCCGGTCGCGTGAGTAAGGGGTTGGAACAGTACCGGCCTGTTTAAAGGAGAGCAGTAAAAATGCATTGTGCAAATTGCGGCAGCGAAATCGAAAAGGGCGAGCGCTTCTGTTACCGCTGTGGGGCAGCTGTTGCAGCAGGGGGATACGCCGGAAAGGAAATAAAAAAACAGAAAAAGCGGTGGCTCCTTGCCGTGCTGATTGCCCTTGTTGTGCTGGCGGCGGCTGTGACCGGGGTGGTGCTTTTCACGCAGGGTGAAGCGGCGCGGAAAGTGAAAGAGCAGCTTGCGCTGGCGGACCGCTATCTGGATGAACTGGATTATGACAGGGCCATAGCGGCTTATAAAGCAGTTTTGGAACTGGATGAGAAAAATGCGGATGCGTATCTTGGTTTGGCGGAAGCCTATGCCGCCACAGGCCGCGCGGACAAAGCAGAAGACATACTGACGGAGGGCCTGGCCCTTACGGATGACTGGGAGATCGAGAAAGAGCTGAAGATACTCCGGAAGGAAGAACGCGGGGAAAAGGAGGACACTGTTACGACGCCGACGGAAAAACTGACGCCGACGGAAAAACCGACACTTGCGGAGGAGCCGGAAGAGGATATCCTGGTGAAGGAAGTATGGAGACAGGCATACCTCACAAAGCTCGAAGAGATCAGAACGGAATGGTGGGGGATCGAAGATACACATATGGATGTCTGGATCATCTCCCTGGATGACGATGGTATCCCGGATCTCTATGTGGAACCCTGGCTGGATGACAGGCAGATGGAAGCCGCAGGCGGGGCAAACGGTCACGATGCCCATTACATTGTGACTTATCAGAACGGCAGCGCATATCACGAGAGCTGGTTCGGATCCGGGGGAGAGGCTTTTTTCTATCTCCCCGGTAGCGGGATACTGGTGGATTGTTATCCGCCGTATGATGACGGGAACGGGCATACGCAGCTGAATATGTTACGCTGCCTGAAGGCCGGCCCACGCGGTTTTGCAGAGTATGAAGGCTATGTGGAGCCGGAAGCGGCGGTACGCCTGCCCGAGGATGGGGAGCCCATGACTTATGAGGAGACGGTGGCCTGGTTGAACGGAAAAGAGCAGAGGTAGGAAGCAACCGAAGGGGGATTCACGGAAAAACATATACGGAGCGGATGATCACTCAGTGAGTGCCTCGATCAGGGAAGATGCGGTCACGCCGGCATTTCCGTAACGCCCGGCAGCCAGATCGCCGCAGTGCGCATGCATCGACACAGCCAGCGCTGCAGCCATGAAAGGATCGGGACAGACGCAGAGCAGGGCGCCGCTGATCCCGGCCAGCACATCGCCGCTTCCGGCAGTGGCCATGCCATCATTCCCTTCGGTATTGTAATAGACATGTTTAGCATCCGCGACCATTGTGGTCGCGGATTTTGCTGTGATCACGCAGGCATAACGTTCCGCCAGGGCGCGCAGCCGGTCCGCATCCTGCATGAATTCTTTTTCCTCCGGAAAAAGCCTTGCAAATTCTCCGGGATGCGGGGTGAGGATCGTGGGTGCCTTTATATCCGCCCGTTCCGTCAGGAAGCCGGGATCTTCCGCCAGCGCGTTCAGGCCGTCGGCATCGATCACAAGGGGATGCGGCCACTCGCGGATCGCCTTTTTGGAAAGCCATGCGGCAGCAGTTTCTTTTCCGAGACCGCAGCCCACAACGAGCACATCGGCCCAGTCCAGTTCTTTCTGCAAACGTAGGTCGTCGCATTCTGCCGGGACATACATTGCTTCCGGCACTGCCTTGATCAGCAGCTCACGGTTTGCGGAAGGCGTGATGATCTTTACCATTCCGGCACCGCTCTTCAGTGCGGCCTGCGCATTCAGGATCGCGGCACCCGGCATTTCGGCAGAGCCGGTGATGCACAGCACTTTTCCGAAACTTCCTTTGTGGCCGAGGGGATCCCTGGCAGGCAGTTCTTTTTTCATTTCCTCCCAGCGCATGAGGACTTCCCCGTTTTCGATATCCATGCCGATGGGACGGCAGAGGATACTGCCGCTGAAGCGGCGGCCGTCATTTACGATCAGTCCGCGCTTTACCGCGGAAAAGGTCACGGTCACGTCTGCCATGACAGCCACAGGCAGCGGCAGGCCGCGGTCGGTATGCAGGCCCGTGGGAATATCGACCGAGAGTATACGGCAGTCACATTCCCCGCGGCGTTTGTTAAGCTGCCCGATCAGATCCTGATAACGCTCATCCAGCGGGCGGGATAAGCCGATCCCGAGCATTGCGTCCACGGCGATATCGAATTCGGGAAGAGGATCGGGAAAGCCTCCGATGCCAATCCCGAGTTTTGAAAGGATCCCGGCCTGCGTTTTCCATTCTTCCGTCGCATGATCCGGATTTCCCGTGCAGCAGAGCGTAAGTTCCGCATCCTTCCGTTCCCTCAGAAAGCGTGCCAGGGCCAGCCCGTCTGCACCGTTATTGCCGCTGCCGCAGAGAATGAGGATACGTTTTTTCCGCTTTTCGGGAAAGGCGTTAAGCATACGGCAGACAGCTTCATACAGATGAAGCGCGGCCCGTTCCATCAGAAGAAGCGAAGGGACCCCAAGTTCTTCGATCAGATTTTTTTCGTAGGCTTTTATCTGTTCCGCCGATGCGACTCGTTTCATGGTGTGAGTTTCTCCCTATAAGTGATCCTGACTGTTGTTGCTTTTAAGCAAAGCTATCATATTTCCTGTGTTTTTTCAAGCAATGGAAATGTTGTGGTCAACCTTTTTTTTATGTGTTCTACATGTGATATAAATAATAATTGAAAAGCCATAAGATCTGTGTTAT
This sequence comes from Lachnospiraceae bacterium, assembly GCA_016282915.1. Lineage (GTDB taxonomy): Bacteria > Bacillota > Clostridia > Lachnospirales > Lachnospiraceae > NK4A136. The sequence continues at coordinate 5,914 of JAEELW010000087.1, forward strand.
GATACATTCGGAGCTGCCCATACGGTGGCGGTTAGCCCTCTTTCGGAGGGCATTGCGTCCCTTCGATTTGAACCGGTATCCTGCGGTGCAGGAAATCTTTTGGAAAGGAGGGCTGAACCAATGGAGATTTTGCTTGATCTAATAGCGGTGATCGGCTTTGCCGTGAGCTGCTTCAGCTTCGGCTACTTCGTAGGCAAGGATAGTAATAAAACGCAAAAATAGCCGCCCAGCCCAGCAAGCTAACGGCTATTTTCCGTTTCCCTAAGGGCTAACCGCTATCGGGTAGCTCCTTTTGTTCATAATCTATCACATTTTCATTTGCTTTTCAATATGGTAAGAAGAATTAATATTTGCCTGCTTTTCAATGCCTCTCATCCGTATTGGTATAGCATTCGCAGAAACGGCCGGAGAAGCCCGGCGCGGTATCGGCAGCGTAAAGATGGGAGCAGTCCCCGTAGGAAATACAGCGCCACGCAGCATTACCTTCCGTGCGCTCCTCGGAGACGATCGTGGTCAGCGAAGTGGGGGCGCTGCAAAAGCCCTGCCACAGCACCATGGGAGAAGCGCCGATCAGATGCGCGAGCACCAGGGTTGTCAGTCCGAAATGGCAGAAGAACACAAGGGTATCGTTGTTCGGGGTGATGGCCTTATACATGCGGCCTTCCCGCCGGTAGCCGTGGGCTTCGAGAAAAGCGTCCAGTTCCTTTATCACGGCTGCCTGCTTTTCGGCGATCCCGGCACGTACAAAAACCTCATGCTCGATCCAGTGTTCGGCTTGATACATACGGTCGTCCACGGTCCAGTGCTGCGGAAACCAGTCCCAGGGGACATGGTCGTGATCCGGTGAATCGGGGCGGCGTACGGGACCGCTGAATTCCTGCAGCCACCAGAGGGTCTCGGGCGTTTCCGGCATCCCTTCCATCGCGAGTTTTGCCGTAAGCTGCGCGCGCCCCAGCGGAGATACATAGTATTCCTTTGCACCGAGTTTCGGGATACGCGGCGCCAGCAGGCGCGCTTCCCGCATTCCCTGTTCCGTAAGGCTGTCGTTTCTGTAATCGGGGTCTCCGTGCCGGATAAAGATCAGTTTCATAACGCCTCCCTGTTTCAGGTCTTTTTTCACTAACGAGTTACAGTATATTGATTTTTCATCGGGAAATCAATATCCGTGTTCTCTTTGGATGTTACTGTTCAGCCCTAAGCCGGATACTGATCTTCTGCATGAAGATATCCTTATCGACAAGCGGCTGGGGTCTGAGCAGTAAGCTTTGGATGGTCATTCGGATAGGGGTTCTTGTCAGCAATACAGGATCTGATGTATAATAGGTACTGTTTGATAAATGATAACGAGCTGTAGAATGGGGGACAGGAGATATATGAAAAACAGACTTTTACAGGTGGTGGCAGCAGTGCCGGAACTGATCGTGGGTGATGTGGTCTATAACACGCAGCAGATCATCACGATGATCGGGGAACAGCAGGAAAGCGCGCTGATCGTCTTTCCGGAATTGTCCGTTACGGGCTATACCTGCGCGGATCTTTTTCTGAGCGATCTCTTATTGAACGAGTCCGAGAAGGCACTGTCGGTGATCGCCGATGCTACGAAAGACCTCGGTACGACCGTTCTGGTCGGCGTCCCCATACGATATGAAAACTGCATTTATAACTGTGCGGCGGTGATCTCGCAGGGCAGTATCAAAGCACTCATCCCCAAGGCCTATCTTCC
>JAEELW010000006.1 GCA_016282915.1 Lachnospiraceae bacterium
GATCCAGGTTCTGCAGCTTGGCCTTCGTGGTATCCTGGCAGCCGTATACGAGGTGCGCGAGGCTTCCGTCTTCATTCCTGTCGCCTACCATGAAGATACCTTCAAACCAGCGATGCGCGCCTTCACTGTAAAACTCCATACTTGTCGATCCGTGCTCTTCAACAGCCGCAAGGATCCTGTCCTTATCCAGCCATTCGTATAAACCGGCGCGGAAGCTCTCGGCCACGGAAGTCGCGACATTGTTTCTCAGAAACTGCAGCGCGTCCGGATCCTTATCAACCATTTCCACATATTCGTTGGTGCTGATCATGCGGTAACTCATATCGCTGACATCGATAAACAGCGAAAAATTGAAAACCTTCCCGATCGCCTCGATGATCTTTAAATACTCCTCCAGCTCCTGCTGCGCCGTGATATCGCGATAGCAGCCCATATAGATCTCCAGCGAGCCGTCATCCGGCCGTCTGATGAACCTTCCCGCTCCGGTCACCCAGATGATGCTGCCGTCCTTTTTCTGCATCCGATAGGTGGCGTGCGTGATATCCGGCAGATCCCTGTGGATCCGGACCGAATCCCAGAAAAGCTTGACTATGGCGTCCCGTTCTTCCGGAACAAGCGTCTTAACCCAGCTGTCAAATTCATTCGGCAGATCCTCCAGGCCGTCATAGCCAAGCATCTGTCTCGTCTCGTCGTTGAACTCAAAACCAAGCATGTTCTCGTTACGGTCAAACGTGCAGAAATACATGCCGGCTTTCATACCCTTGGCAAACATATCCTCTCTGTATTTGGCGATGCGGTATTTGCTGTTTGCCTCATCGATCCTTCTGTTGCACTCGGCCAGAAGCTCCCGCATCTCCTCCGGGTAATCGGAAATTTCAAACAACGGCGTCAGATCGTCTACCGCCGCGCTGTCTTCGGCGGCGAACCGGCCAATACCCTTATCAATGCTGTCCACAGATGCCTTCTTATCCATCAGTATCAACCTTTCCTATGATCTTTGCTAAAAAAATCAGCAGCAGATACTATTGTATACAAATCGCCGCAGATTTTCAACTTTTCGCTTATCCCCCAAATAAGAACAAAATTTATCTTCAGCCCGCGAAAAATAAACATATTCCGCATCGGTCCATCCATTTCTCAACACGAATGGCTTTATACGGAAGAATGGGGCGTTAAACTTATGTAATACACATCAAGTGCTTTGAAGGCTTTGAAAAAAACAACCGCTACCACTATTACAGCAATAACAAGGGCTATTATTTTGCGGTTACTCATCTCATATATCCCCCCGATAATGATTCATCAGAAAATATATAAAATAATTTTTTAAACGATATTTATTTCCATAAAAGAATATAGGAAGAAAAAAGGCGGAGCCTTAGCTCCACCTTACGAGAGACTTCGCAGATCATTTCATACTTTCAATGAACTTCATCTGCGGACTTTCTTTATCTAGCTGCATCAACTCAATCTTGTTCCCATCCGGGTCATGCGTCCAACACTGCCAGTTATGATCGGCTCCCTGCTTGGGAGCATCATCCCGGGGTGCCCCGGTCTCGACGATCCTCTTCCATGCTTCCTGTATATCGTCTACAGCTACACATAAATGAAAGAAGCCAATGTTGTCGTCACTGTAAGGTTTTTCCTTCGTTGCCCCATAAAACAGCTCGATAAACTGTCCGCCTCCGCCATAAACATAAACGATCCACGGTTCGCCGTTCTCCGGCCGCTTAATATCAAATGCCTTTTTGAAACCCAAAGTTTTTTCATAAAAGGCAATCGATCTATCCATATCTTTTACGTTAAATGCAACATGCCCGATTCCCTGTACCATCATTCCGCCTCCTTAATCCTCACATACAGTTTCTTTTTTTCTTCTCTTTTTTTTATAAAGCAAATCGGATTGAATTACTCCTTATTCTTTGACTTGGGAGATATCAGATCTTGACATGGATTTCAGCTCATGAATAGCCCGCTGCATACGCTCCTCTTTTTCTCTGCTGAATCGGTCATAATCCTTCTGCTTTGGTATGTTCAGGGGAACGGACGGAATGATATAGGCATCCCTTTCGATCAGTCTTGCGGTTTCCCGTGTCGAATTCTCAAAAGGAAGAGTCACGATCAGATCGGCCAGGCTCTGAAGCTCGTAAAGCTTACTTATCGCCCCGGCCACCATGAATATATTTACAATTCTGTTTTTCCTTACAGGGAAACGTTCCATGAATATATTCCCGATGATCGTCGGATCTGCATCGTCTATCGAAGGATCCGTAAGGTGATATGTTTCACAATTCCCCTGTTTTTCTATTGTAATCTCAGCAGTAAAGCGTCCCTTACTCCCGTAAATACGCATCTGGCCGTTGTCCGTATTGAACAGAAGCACATTGTTATGGCAGACATCAAGATAATGGGCAAGTCTTTGTGCATCATATTTCTTCTTCCCGGGAACTTTCTTCACATCAACAGCAAATGACAGATCGTCCGGATCGGACATGATAATGAGTGTCATGATAACACCTCCGAGAAGAAGTATGCCCATGACCAGGATAGCTATGGAAAAAAACAGAGAACCGGGATCCGATGCGGAGAAACGCTCCCCGGCGTACGACAGGATCGAGTAAGCTCCCATGCCTGTAAAAGCCAGTCCGACTATGCTTCCCGCGATCCAAAATGCAGGAAAGCTCTGTTTACTTCTGCAATCAAGTATATACCCGCTCATGTTTTTTCTCAGTCGTACCTTGTTCCCATAGTAGTGTCTGTGATGAATTTCGTCCAACAAAACACATCTCTCTTCGTATTAACTGCATACGATCTCATTACGGTTCCTCGAGGAGACTCCCAAACTCTTCGAGGTCGCAGCATACGAAGGGGCCTTCTGTCTGCCGGATACTGACCGCCTCCCTGCCATCATCCTTTCCTTCCGCGATGACGGAATAATAAGTTCTGTTCTCCTCGTCATCTTTATATGCCACGCAGAACCAGTAATAGGTGTGACCATTGTAGTTTTCTATCTTCAGAGAGCTTTCCGCCCAGTGATCGGTATACCCGTCCAGCTTCATACCGGCCACTCCATATCCGACTCTTCCGATCATCCAGCTGGAGCACAGGATCCCGTCTCCGGGGACAAAGCTCTTGTCAACAAGACCGCTGTCATAGCTGAAGGATACGGAAGAAGACACTCCGTTCCCGTCCGTATATGTGATGCTGATCCCCTTCTCATCCATCCGGAAGGGCAGCGTCATTGCATTATCGTAAGAGGACATGAATTCTTTCATAGCATCGCGGTCAACCTCAGGTTCATAGGAGACCGCATCTCTGATCCTGATCTGCGGCCGCTCAATTTCAGTCCTGATCGCAGCCTCATAAAGAAGCCGGTCCGTTATGACGTCGCTGAGTTTTATCTCGTTCCCCTCAGGATCCACATTGACGGTATTCACGCTCATGTCCGTCCCGCTGCCCGTCATAACGGACAGGCATACCGCACGGCTGTCGATCCTGCCGACTTCGATCCGGTCACCGGACGCGGCAACGGCTTTTCCATTTACATAGACCCCGCTGTCATCACAGCTGACAACAGGAATCTTCTCCTCTTCCTCCGGCGCACATGCGCAGAGCAGGAAGAGCGCGGAAATATACAGGATCGCTGATATTATCTTTTTCCTGACAGAAGCTTTCGGTATCATGAATTCTCCGCTTATTAATATACCGCTCTTTCTCTTACTTTTACGGGATTCAGATGACTCTGTTTGCATGATCCGGTTTTTCGGCCAGCCCCGCAGTGCCCTTCGCCTAACTCTTTCTGCAATGATCACTTTTCAAAAAAACATCGGATCATCGAACAGCGCCGGCAGCTCCTCTATGCTGTCGACAATGTGATCCGGCCTTTTGCTCTCGTCATCTATGCTCTGATATATCGCATAAGCCTGGCGTACCCAAACCGTCTTCATCCCCAGTTTCTTTGCCGGCACGATATCATTATCCAGTCTGTCTCCGATCATAACGGCTTCGCCCGCTTCGCATCCTGCCTTTTGAAGAGCCGCGGTGAATATACGCGGATCCGGCTTTGCACAGCCGGCTTCCGCCGACGCCATCACAACATCAAAATATTTACCGATCCCCCAATTATCAATTCTTTCCTGCGTACCCAAAGACTGGTTTGCTATGATCCCGAGCCTGTATTTTCCGTGCAGGGCCGAGACCACGTCGGAAGCGCCGGCATACAGTTTTTCCAGGCTGCTGTCCCATTCCGGCAAAACGATCCCGCAGGCTTTGGCTGCCGATCGGATCGGCGTCGGGCTTACCGCGGCCTGCTCATATACCATTTTCATAAACTCATCAATATCGATTCCCAATTGCCGTGCCGCAAATTCACAGCGGCTCTTATACACGGCACTTTCATCCACCAGGGTCGCACCCAGGTCAAAAAATACCCATTTCATATAAATAACTTACCTCCGATACTGCGTATCAGCGTATCCTTTATTGTCAGGAAAACATCCGGATCTGCCGCTTCTGCTTTTTATGATTTCATTTCAGATTGCCACACCAAAATCATACTGGAGATACTCCGGCAATTTCTCTTTCATCGGAATATCATAAAGAAATGTTATGTTCTTTTTCCCGGAAGTCCGATCGATCTTCTCCTGTTTCCTTTCATTCGAAAAACGTCCCTCTCCAACATAGGTAAACGGTAACCTGACCCCATGTTCTTCATTGACCTTACGAATGAATAAGTGGACATATTTACTAAGTCGGAGTGCCTGAAGATCCCTGTCAGAAATATTATTCTCACATTCCCATTGGAAGGTATTTGCAGTCAAAAACTTATCCTTATATGCCAGTTTTTCTTCGACAGATGCATCCTTTTTCAGAGAAGCAAAAACAACAGCTTCATCACCATAAAAATACGTTCCTTTTTGATTGTGATCCGGATCGGAAAGCATCTTTAACAGCACCTGATCCATTCTGTAGTTATGCCATAATACGAACTTATCAGTATTTCGGTATGTACTTTCATATTGCGTGAGCCCATATTCCAAAAGATCTTCAATATACTCTGTAAACTCATTGTCGAATCTGACATTAAGCGAATACAAACCGGATTTTTCTATCAATGCGCCCTTTTTGACCATAAACTTTAAAGTATGGTCAATCTCATCCTGATTACATCCTGCTATGCTTTGAAGCAGTAATCCGTTTATATCATCTTTACACAATTCTCTGCCCAGTAATTCTTTTATCAGTAGAAATTCGTGCATCCGAACAAGCGGAAGTAACGACGAGCAATACTTAATAAATAAAATCTGTCCATCTGAAAATGACGGAAGATTTTCTTCTTCTATACCCTGTAAAAAAGAATAATAGCACCCCATCTTCTTACCACCAATCTTCACCTGGAGAAATCGCATCAGATCAGGCGCGCAGTCATTGTTAAGGTAATCCATATGCCTAGGCGGATACTCTGAATTCACATACTTCTTAAAGTTGTAATAATCCTGCTTCAGATAAGAAAGGCTGTTAAAATTCTCCTGATCAATATATTCTATGATCTCCTTCTGACTCTCTTCATCAAATTGAATATCGACTCCATATTCAGCAAGTCCAAGGGCTGAAAAATTGTCCTTCACCAGAGATTGCATCAATCTCTTTTCCATCACAAAATTCTCAGCCAGGCTTCCCATTGCAAATGCGATCTGCACGCTTCTCTTATAGCTGTTTCCGATAAAATCCAACACTGTAACAAATGCCTTGTTATTATACTTTCTCAATCCTCTTCCAAGCTGTTGGATAAACACAGTTGAACTTTCTGTTGGTCTCAGGAACAGGACCATATTGCATCCCGGAATGTCCACGCCTTCATTCAGAATATCTACCGTACAAAGAATTTCCAGTGACTTCTCTTCATCCTGCAGATCATTGTAAGCCCGGATCCTTTCTCCGACAGAGTTCTTTCCGGTCAGATATGCTGTATGGTAATACTCTGACAGCTCCTCAGCCATCATACGGGCATGCGTTATATTCCGGCAGAATGCCAATGCTTTCAACTTTCCTGCCGGTCTATGCTCTTCGATCTGATCCTTTATAAAGGCACAATGTTCCACCGACGCAAGCTGGGAAATCATCTTTCTTTCCTGGGCTTTCGACAATCCATAATCCACCAGACTGTCTCTGATCCCAAAATAATGAAATGGAACAACCAGATCGTTTATGATCGCATCACGGAGGCGTAACTCATAAGGGACATTCGTATCAAACAATTCAAATACATCTTCATTATCCATACGTTCCGGAGTTGCTGTCAGCCCTATCATGAATTCCGGTTTGAAATAATTTATGATCTTTCTGTATGACTCCGCAGTGGCATGATGGCATTCATCCAGGCATATATAATCAAATTCATCTTCACGAAACAATTGCAGTGACTGGCTCAGCTTGATATTTCCGGCAAAGATAAAATCCGCATCAAGATCAGAATGATCTTTATTATACAACCCATAAGTTACCGTATTCCCAAAAACAGCCTGAAATGTCTCTAGCGACTTCTGCATGATAGAACCTTCATGAACGATATATAACAATCTTTTGGGATTAAAATTCCGCGCATCAAAAGCAGCCAGAAACGATTTCCCAGATCCCGCTGCCGCCACAACAAGTGCCCTGCGCATCCCCATCACCCGGTATCTGTTCAGTTCCTTCATTGCCTTCCGTTGCATATAATTGGGTTTGATGTTCTCCACAGCAACATCATAATCCATATCCCATCGTTCTATCGCATAATTGAGTTTGTTCACATACTTCGAAATGATATCTCTGTCCAAGGAAAAAGTATTATTCCATTTATCTTTAAACTCACCCAGCATCTGAGCAAAAACAGAGTAATCTTTATGATCGGTTACGACAAGATCCCATTCGACATTCTTAAGAAGTGCATATCTTGTGATATTGGACGATCCCACGATCAGCTCTGCCGTATCAGCAAATTCAAAATAATACCCTTTCGAATGATATCCGATAGTCATATATCCATCATCATGAAAGCTCTCGAAGTCCAGATGACACGTAAATGAATCATATCGATCCATAAAAAGCAAAAATGTACGCAGAGATTCCACATCTGTAAAATTCTGATAAGTAGATGTGATGATCTTTCCAAACGCACCACGCGCCAGCGCAGCCTCTATATCCTTGATAATAAGAACCAGTCCTGCTTTCTTGATAAAACTCACAGAAAAAGCAAAAGACTCACATTTTCTCAAGTTTTCACGGATCCTGTCCAAAAATGTCTGTTCAGTATAGTTTGTAAGAAACTGATTACTCATATCCAATTCCTTTTATAATTGATCATACTTCGCAGCACTGCCCCTGGCTTTCTCCACCGGGTACTTCTTCTCATTAAGATCCATCTTCATGTTTACGATCTCGTCCGCGTCCAGGCCGAGCTTATCCAGCAGATCCTGCGTATAGACAAGCACATCCGCAAGCTCTTCCTTTACATGCTGCAGGTCGTAATCACTGTCGCTCCACTGAAAGCATTCCAGAAGTTCGGCCGCTTCGATCACAATGGATTTGGCCAGGTTCTCCGGCGAATGGAACTGATCCCAGTCCCGGTCCTCCGAAAACTTTCTGATACGCTCAATTGTTTCCGTTTTCATGCATAACACACTCCAATCTTCTCTTCAGATATGCTGACATTCCCGGATCTGTACAATAAATGTAACAACCCTTCATTCCTCTGGTCAGAAGTGTCCGGTATGTGTTCTTAATGATCTCGTCGGCTCTTTTTTTCGCCTCTGCAGGTGATTCCGCAAACAGCTTTTTGATCCCTTTCATCGACTGGTCTGTTTTTGCTCTTTTTGTATGATCCGTAACAACCTGACCATTTTCAAATCGCATATCATCTCCAATGATCACGCCTACATAGTCAAACTCCAGTCCCTGCGAAGTGTGGATACATCCCACCTCATTGATCGAAGTCTCGCTCACTGCAAACGGTTCCCCGTTTCCGAGATTCCAGCTCATTTCAAAATCACCGATCCTGATATCGTGATAATCCGTATTGTTCTGCTCTTTTTTGAACCACTCCCAGCAGTAACCCGCAAGTATCCTCGCCCTGTTAGAAAGCCGGTTTCGCTCGACCACAAGTTCGCGCATTTCGCCCGGCGTATCGCAGATCCGGATGTCATAATCGATCCCCTCCAGGTCATAGTTGGCTGTCTCGCGAATATCCAGAACATCATCCAGCCATGCCAGATAGCCATCCGATCCGTTGCAACGGAACTGTGATTCAAGCTCGAGGAAATGTAGCTCGGAACCTTCTTTCTTTGCCCACTTCTCGATCTCGGCAACAGAGCCGATATCATCCATAGTCACTCTCTGACTCTCATCGATAAAAAAGACGCTGCAGTATGCCGCATGAATGATCTCTTTGATCTGATTTTCTCCAAGGTTATGAAACATGCCGGATTTCTCATTGAGACGGTGCGCCTCATCGCAAAGGATCGTCTGTATTGCGTTTCTGCCGACGTCCGTATATGTTCCCGAACCCTTGAACATATTGTCAACACTGCTTTTCTTTATCTGTCCCTTCAGCTTTTTCAGATAGACCTGACGCGGCGCACTGTTCTTTGATACATACTGAACCAGCTGATCCTTTTGTGTAAGTTCTGACAAAAGATTTATCGCGATCACTGTCTTTCCGGTACCTGGGCCGCCACGAACGATAACGGTCCGTTTTTTATAATCCTTCTGGCACTGCACGGAGAACCTCAGGATCTCCTCATAAGCCACCTTCTGCTCATCGATCATAATGAATTCTCGGTTCCCTTTGAGCATGGATCCTATCGCATTTTGAAGGCTCTTTGACGGTCGAATCTTTCCATGATCAAGCTGATATAATACTTCTTCCCCATCGCCCTTTTTTATTGATGTTTTAATAAAAGTGCGAAGAAGTTCCAACTGGCCCTTGGTATATGCCGGCGCTTCATCTAAATAGTCCCTGTACTGTTCTGCATCGAGAGGATCATTGGCGTGCCGGATATAGTTATGCAGGCACGCGCAGGGCGAGAGCCTGATCCTTTTGTCCTGCACAGTCTGATTGTAATCACGGATCAATTGCGCATAAGACCACGCCTGATAGGAAGGATGCACCACCCTGTGCTTCCCGTTGCCAACATACGTCTCGACCAACGCATCCGTCCCCTTCACTTCCGTCATGGACTCCCACTGCTTCAGTTCCACAATTACCATTCCGGGCTCATCCTGTCCGTTATAACCGGAGATCATAAAATCCACTCTTTTTGATGTCTGTGGAATATTGAACTCTATTGCCACGCCCGCATCAGAAGGGATCTCATCATCATTCAGAACCTTGTACATATAGTTCAGAGAATTCTCCCATGAACGGAATTCCGCTTTCGGAGTATGCTTTCCAAGTTTTGTCAGAATATTCTCTTCTATCTCCACTGCGATAGAATCCCGCTCGCAGCTGGACAAAAAATCTGTTTTCACCCCGTCGTAAACTATCATCGCTTATCCGCCTTCTTATTTCCTGCATTTATAAGGTTCTCCGAATCCGAAGAAAACAACTCCCATTCCTTACGACGCATCGCCGCTCCCTTCCACCTCGATCGTCGCGCTTACGGGAGGAAGGCCTTCGGCGGTCACTTCGAGCGTGACCGCGCCCCTTTGGCGGCCGGCCCTGAGAACAGCCGTGGCGCGGCCGCGGAAGCTTGTCGTCTCCGCATCCGTGTAATTATCCTCCGTCACGGGATTTCCGGAACCGAAACCGGCCAGATATGTGGCCTTCGACGCGTCCTCATCTGCGGATCCGTTTATTCCTGTTACTTTCGCGCTTAAAGGCAGTTCGACGTCGGGCACGGTGTTGCCGTGTGCGTCCACCACCTCGATCAGTACGTAACACACATCGTGACCGTCAGCCTTCAGTCTGTTTTTCTCCACCGTGAGCCTGAGTGCGGCAGCCTGTTCCGCAGTCACAAGACTGTCTCTGCTCACTTCCCTGCCTCCGGCGTAGCTTACCGCTTCCACCTTTCCGGGCTCATACTTCGTATCAAAGCTGACGGAGTTTGGCATGGGCCGTTCCATACAGACCGGCTTTCTGCCAAGCGATCTTCCGTTTAAGAACACTTCCACTTCTTCCGCATTGGAATAGACCACCAGTTTTACCTCATGATCCTCCCATCCGGCGTAATTCCAGTTTTTCAGCACTCCCGGGAAGCCCCACATCGTCATCATCTCGATCTTGCCGAAGCTTTCCGGATGCATGGAAAACAGATGTGTTTTCGTGCTTCCCCAGACCACGCTTCTGTAAGCCCCTTGCGGCATCATATTTCCGGTGATATCAAAGTCGGCGTCGTTGGCCGTTCTCCAGGGGAAGGGAGAACCCGGCTGCGGCATCAGAGACCAGGAGCCTTTCTCAACCAGCGGATCCGTCTCGTCCACATAAACAGCTTTGCCGATCCCGGCCTCTCCCAGGTAATCCCAGGCCGTCCAGGTAAAATCGCCGATCGCGTAAGGAAGCTTTTCCACCAGCGGCCAGCGGAAACCGATCTGGACAGCAAAATTCTCCGAGCCGAGCATCACTCTTTCCGGGAACAATTCATGGTCGCGTTCGTAGAGGTCTTCCATGTAATTGTAGCCGACGATATCCAGACCGTTCGTGAACGGCTCCGTGATCCTTTCCCATTTTGTATCCGCGAGTCCGTCCGCGGAGTTCTGTTCCTGACTCTGACCTTTGATCAGCGCGTCGTCCAGGCCGCTCCAGAGCGAGCAGATCCCGTTGCTGACCGGTCTTGTTCCGTCGATCCGCCGTATCGTCTCCGCCAGTTCCGTTGCCAGGGTATAACCGTTATCCAGGCCGCCTCTTTCGGGGATCTCATTTCCGGTCGACCAGATGATCACGCAGGGATGATTGCGATCTCTCCTGACAAACGCCGTCAGATCCTTCTCCCGGTCCGTAGCAAAAAACTGACTGTAATCACCTGCTCGTTTCGCGATCCCCCATGCATCAAAGGCCTCGTCAAATACGTACATGCCCAGTCTGTCGCAGGCTTCGATCAAAGCCGCCGATGGCGGATTGTGTGCGGTACGGATCGCATTGAAACCGACCTCTTTCAGTTTCCTTACTTTTCTCGCTTCGGTCTCATAAAGGGATACCGCGCCCAGCAGGCCATTGTCATGATGGACGCATCCGCCTTTAAGCTTCACCGTTTTTCCGTTGATCCGAAGTCCGCGCACCGCGTCGGCGGTAATGGTGCGTATACCGAATAAAGTGTCTGCCGCATCGACCGTGATCTCCTCATCCGCGATAAAATGGGTCCTATAGACTCCGAGATTCGAAACCTGCGCTCTGACCACGTAAAGATCCGGCTGCGCAGCGTCCCAAAGCCGCGGGTTTTCCACATTCATGGCAAGCCTTGCCTTTTCCGTCTTACCTGCATTGATCTGGATCACGCGCTTTACGCTGCCGACGATCTTTTCGCTGTCCTCTTCAGCCAGGCTCACCTTCACTTCCGCAAGACGATTCTCCAGCGTTTTATTTTCAACTTCCACCTCATACTCCAGAAAGGCGTAACCATCCGCCACTTCCTTCGTCCGCGCGAATACGCCGTCATTTGCGATATGTACTCTCGGCCCATGACAGAGCCGCACGCCGCGATACAGACCGGAGCCCGTATACCAGCGGCAGTTCACAAACATACTCGTGTTTACGGTGACCATGATCCTGTTCTCTTCGCCGAAAGCCACATGATCCGTGATATCGACATAAAAAGGCGCATAACCGTAATGCTGGCTGCCAAGCTTGCAGCCGTTTACTTCCACGGTCGCATTCATCATGGCACCGTCGAAGCTGAGGCCCACGCACTCCTTTTCCCATTCCTTCGGGATCGTCACATATTTCACATAATTCGTCACATCTCCCACGAAATATCCGCTGTCCGAACCAGCCGGCGCATCTTTCTTCACGGCGGTCCCGATCATCCCGTCATGGGGAAGGTCGATCTCTTCACCCGGCGTTGCTTCCAGCATCCCAAGGGAATCTATGAACCCTCTTCGGAAAGTCCATTTTTCGTCCAGATCGATCTGTTTCATTCAAAACCTCCTATCTGCTAAGTGTTTGATGATCGCTTAATGAAGATCCACGCTGAAGTCATAATACGCATTTTTTCCCCACTCGTAACGATAGTAGAGCCCTGCGTCTCCCTCAGGCAGCACTATGTCGTAAGGACTGAAATATACATAACGGCCGCCGGGCATATACTTACAATCAATACACAGGCTCTCCTCCCATACGGGATGCTTCACCTCACCGCCGGCATTGACAAACTCATCCGTATACTCTGCTTTCGGTGCCAGGAGCAGTGCGTCCACGTCGTTCGGCAGCGTAAAGCCGATACGGCCTCCGCCGAGCTCTTTCACGTGCATATCCTTATCTTTTCCCTCAAAGGGATCGATGATCTCGATCGTATTCCCGTTTTCGTCAAAGCTCTCTTTTACTTCGTAACTGTATCCGATGCTCACCCCCGGTTTCCATTCCTCCAGATGCAGCCGGCGGCTTGTCCGGGAATCCGGCGCATGATCCTCACGGCAGGTCCCGTCATAAACCGCTGCAGCAGGCTGGATATAATTCAGGGAAGAGACCCCCTTCAGGGTCTTGAAGACAGACGCATCATAAGCCGGGATCGTCTTCACATAGATCAGCGCAAAGCTGGTCTGCGGATCTGCATTCATCCCGTCATCCAGCCCTTCGCAGACCATCTTCTTTCCCCATTCCTCCGGATCGGCGTCCCATGGCAGCACCTCCAGGCTATTGGTAAATATGCTGCCGGAAGCCACGTTTACATATTCATCCGGATCACGGTCATCCAGGGACTGCGTAGCGATATGCCAGTCAGCCGGATACAGCTCGATCTGCGCCTCGTCCACACCCAGCGTATCCGCCAGCTCCTTCTTTGCATAGCCGAGGGAATTTTTATAGGGTTCACCCGTATACATCTGACCGTTTTCATAGTCATAGAAATATGCGTACGACTCCCCGTTTCTGCGATACAAGCCTGTGATCAGCGCATAAAGATGGATGCCATCCTTGTATGCCTTTGCGGATCCCACTTCCGCATCCGGCATATTGGCAGCAAACCAGTCTTTCGCCTCGCCGGAATGCTCGTCGGTCACGCTCTGTACCTGCCCGCCGGAGTATCCCGGAGGCATGCAGCCCGTGAGGCTCAATGCAAACAGGAAGGTAAACAGAAATATCATCAGACTTTTTCTTTTCATAGGGACCGCTCCTCTCCGATCGTGTCCGTTTTTGGGGACTGCATCCCGCTTCCTTCATCCTTCCGCCAGCGTCTTTCCCATCTCAAAAGCTTTCTTACGCTCCTGCGGGAAGACCGTCTCGCGGCGCTGTTTTTTCTTCTCCGGATCGAACATAGACCATTCCCAGTCAAGCTTGCTGTAGTCATTTAACTGCAGTGTCTCGCCGCTCACCAGGACCTTGCAGGGTCCCACAAAAGTGCTGAAGGTCTGCTGATAGCTGCTTAAAAGATCCGCATACATCGTATCCGGCGCATTGCTCGTCATGATAAAGAGGACCGGGATATCTCTCTCCTTACAGCAGGGCTTCTCCACATTATAAGTAAGATTCTGAAATATCAGTCTCTCATAAAGCGCCCGGAAAGACGCCGTGACGTTGGAAAGATAATTCGGCGACCCGATGATCAGCCCGTCCGACTCCCTGATCGCATCAAGCACGGGCGTGAGCCCGTCCCTGCAGACACAGTGTCCCTTAAACTTCTCTCTTTTGCATCCAAAGCATGAGATACATCCCGTGTATCTCTCCAACTGAAACAGATCAAATCTCTGTATCTCCGCCCCGGCACTTACCGCGCCATCCGCCGCTTCCGATAAAAGGATATCCGTATTCCAGCCCTTGCGCGGGCCTGCGTTTACGACTACGATCTTTTTTCCCATTGCTATACCTCCCATATTTCTTTCCGGATCAGCACGAACATGCGTCATGCATCCCGCGTGATCGCATAACACCCCCCACTTACTCTGCCATATACTCCCACTCCCGGAACCCTGCCGATTTTGCGGACTGATATTAATTGATACTTTTGGCAGTCAGATGAAGATTCCATATCTCATCATTTCTCATCATTTCTCATCATTTCCCCTCACTTCCACTTCTCCATAAATGCCGGCTGGTTTTTATCCTCTTCAAATTCCCCTGAGGATTTGCGGATAAGCCTGGTACCAACAGGGCTGTCTATATGATTCATCACAGCCGGATCGATCCCCGCGATCGAGTAGACCTTGCAGAGTTCGACATGGTCCACATCATTGATATAATCGTCGTCCTCATCCCCGGCAAAAAACTGCCAGCCGCTGTCTTCATCATCCTGAAGTTCTTCTCGCAGCATAAACCCGACCTTCCATCCTTCTCTTGTCACCTTTTTGGACACGACACAGAGCTTTCCCATGATCTCCTTACGGCGTATCGAAGGTTCACAATACTTCCTGTGATCGAGGAATTCCGCGATCGTGTCTTCATCCGGCAGCTCATCACTTTCAATCCCGTCTATCGCAGCATCCCATATCTTCTTATCATCGGCGTTGCGTCTTAAGCATACCGCGAGCTTTAATAAGTCTGCTTCATCAATATCAAGACCGGTCTGTACTTCCTTCGCCAGATGATCCCCGTTTTCATCAAAAAGATATATGTTGATCCCGCCATCATCATAAACCGTAGCTTTTGCTGCCCCAAGATTGTTTTCATCATCATAAAAGACCATAAAAGAAGGCAGATGTCCGTTTACGAACCAGTCGTATTCCGTGCCGTTCTTACCGTTCATATAGAAGACTTTGCCGTTTTCTTCCAGAGCATCCAAAGAAAGCTCCGGCATGTTTTCTTTTATGGCATTTTGGATCTTTGTCTGAATCTCGTTTAGTATTTTGTGCATCTCTCCTGCGCCCCAATCCCGGTGAAACGCCCCAGTCACCATACCATTACGATCGATCTCATTGCATGAGAACAACAAAGATATTATACCATATCGCAGTATGCTTTATTCACCTAATCTTGGTGATTATGTACAAACGCGCGCTTAATCATGCACAAAAAAAAGGGCCCCGATTCGACATTTTGCCTTTACCGAGTCTCTCCGCCTTCGGGCTTTAAGACAACCTCCCGCAGAGCCGAAAAGGAGATTTGAACTCCCAACCTATCGCTTACGAAGCGATTGCGCTGCCATTGCGCCATTTCGGCTTATTGGAGCACAGGGGCGCATGGCGTCCGGGGGACGCCAGTTCTGCGCCGACCGGAGCGGAGCGGAGACCGAACCCTGAACCAGATGTATGTTTTCGGGTTTTCTTCGAAAACCTTATCGCACCCACTTCGGGGGTTTGTTAGACACCCACTCTCGCCATTGAGTTATGCTCCAATACCGGGCGCCCAGTCTGGCGTCCATTATTTGCTGATCTTATCGGCGATGCTTGAGGCGGCAAAACTTTCAGGTTTGCATTTCGCCTCGAATCCGCATGCGCGGATCCACCCGACCAGCCCCGGGATCAACTCTTTCGTCTTTCCCTTATCTGACCATCCGGCATCAACGTGTATGGACAGAAGCGTATCTTCTCTCATCTTCTTAAACCTGCTCTCCTCTTCCAACTCGCCTGCCAGCTGCATCATTATTTCCAGTGACCTCGATGTTTCGGCATTCAGCTTCTGCTGTACATTCGTGATACGGTTTATCCTTGATATTTCATAAAAGAATATCCCTCCGTGTCCTTCCTTGTACGCTGCTATTACCGTAACCATCTTGGTATCATTAAAGTTCTGGCTGTCCGTTCCGACAACGATCTGGAAAACCCCATCGGTCTTCCTGTTCTTATCGTAGAACGCCAGGATCTTCTCCGGTATCTGCTCGATATTCAGTTTTCCAAAAGTCTCGCTGTTAAACATCTTTCCATTCCTCTCTTCAGGATTCCTTCTGAATCCTTATTATACCTTCCGGGGTTTAGTACAGGCGACCGGACTTGAACGTCGGGATTCCTTCGGAATCCTATCGCAACCCTTCGGGGTTTGGTACGACACGTTCCTGTCTCCGCTTCGCTCCGGTCGGCGCAAAACTGGTGTCCCCCGGACGCCATGCGCCCTGCAATGTTTACCCTGCGGGTACCGGTTTTACAGACCGGTGCGTTCACCAATTACGCTACCTGCCGTTATTCATTATCAGACAGGTTATAATAATAGCTTTCCATTTTCGTCTCTTCCTTTCTTTTATTTGTTGTTTTGCTCTGTCCGCGTGCCTGTACGGGCAGATATATTATTTTGTTTTCAGCGCACGTAACGGGGTTTGAACCCGCTTTGCCGGCTTTTTCGGGTTTTCTTCGAAAACCTTATCGCACCCCCTTCGGGGGTTTGTAGAAAGGCCGGTCTCTGTACTGCCGTCCGCCGCCAAAGGCGGGGGACTAACCGCTTTCCGTTCGAGTAACCGCCGTAATGCCCCAAAAAATGGGAGCCCTTTTATCTTCAGGCTCCCACAAAAGATCATATGCTGCTCCTTGCATCATATTCTTCTATGTTCGCCTTTTCCACTTGTATTCCTCTTCATACTTCGGGCTTGATATGGCGGCATTATCGACATAGTCCATTCCTGCGACGTCATAACTAATGCCCGTATTTTTCGCGCACACGAACCAAAACTGCTTGGGCAGTCTGGAGGAATTCATAAATTGTGTACGCCGTGCTCTCATTTGCTTTTTTATCTCCTTTGTTTTTTCTTGCGGCGAATTATGTTCTTGTTTTGTTCACCGCCGCTTCGTAATTATTTATCGGCATAAAAAATGGGAAGTACAAGCTTTCATGTATCAAAACATGAAGGACAGGCACTTCCCTCTGATGGTCAATATACTACACCCCGAAATGAATGTCAACAACTTTTTTCAATTCGCAGAAAAAAATTTTTAGTGATGTTTTATCACTGACATATTCCACTGAGAAATATATCCGCAA
>JAEELW010000088.1 GCA_016282915.1 Lachnospiraceae bacterium
CTTCCTCATCCCTCACTACTCCCTCAGCCACTTACTGAGTGAGCGTCGGCGGTGCGGGGCGGATCGACATGCTCCGGACGCCGGACATAAAGCGGAACACACTGTATCTTGTGCCGCTCGAGGAGGATATCCTGTTCCGGACATATCAAGACTCATTAAATCTGCGGCGCGATCCAGCGCACACACAGAATATCACACGGATATTGTGTAGAAAAAGCATGGGCCCGGAGCGTTGCCGCAGCCATAACCTTCCTCATCCCTCACTACTCCCTCAGCCACTTACTGAGTGAGCGTCGGCGGTGCGGGGCGGATCGACATGCTCCGGACGCCGGACATAAAGCGGAACACAATGTATATTGTGCCGCTCGAGGAGGATATCCGGTTCCGGACAAATCACGGCGCGCTTTTAGCGGCAGGCAGAATCCATCGCTTACAGCCGTGTGACAGGCGGTGCAGGGCTGCGAGACGGCGATAGCCGGCTCGCATGTACCGGCTGTCCACGAGCTGTTTGCGATTAGTCTGCCGAAGCGTTGCGTCCGGTCCGGAACAGGATATCTCCAAGGAGCGGCGGGGAAACCATCCGCACTCCGCTTTTATGTCCGCGTCTGCGATTTCCCTCTCTCCCCCGCACTGCCGCGCGAACGAAGCTGCAATCAAAAAGGCCCGCCTTCTCCGGCGGGCCATCAATACTTCTGCTTCAGATGCGTTTTTACTTTGTCGCATTCTTTTTAGCTGCAAGTATATCGAAGACAACGGCTCCCAGAAGCACGCCGCCCTTAACGATCTTCTGCCAGTCGGCATCCACGCCCATCAGGTTCATGCCGAGGTTGATGACACCGATCAGCGTTGCGCCGATGACCATACCGAAGACGGTACCGGCTCCGCCGTAAGCGGACACACCACCCACAACGCAGGCTGCGATGGCGTCCATCTCGTAGTTCGTTCCTGCCTGTGCATTGGCCGCCTGTGTACGTGAGATCGTGATGAAGGCCGTGATCACCGTCAGGACTGCCATATTCAGATAGGCAAGGAACATGATCTTTTTAGTATCCACACCGGACAGTCTTGTGGTTTCACGGTTTCCGCCGATGGTGTAGAAATATCTGCCCAGCGTCGTCTTTGATGTTATGAAGCTGTAGATCAGGACGATAGCTACCACCCAGACAAGAGCTGTGGGGATACCGCCCGCATGCGCCAGCTTGATGGCAAAGAGCATGATCACCGCTACGGAGAGCACGCATTTTACGATCATTCCGATCAGCGAGCCTGCTTCATAGCCTTTCTTCAGCTTGTTGATCCTTCCGATCACATTCACAAGGATCACGATCACACAGGCTGCGATACCCACTCCCAGGCAGACAAGATTCAGCTGTTTACTGCTGGTTGAAAAGATCTTGCCTGCAAAGATCTTCCGGAACGATTCCGGAAACGGGATCGAGGAAGTGTCGCTGTTTGACGAAAGCAGCTCCGTACCGAGACCGCGGAATGCCAGGTAACCGGCCAGGGTTGCGATCCAGGGCGGGATATTGACGTATGCCACCAGGAAGCCCAGCACACAGCCGTAGATGATACCGATCAGCAGCATGCCGCCGATGGACAGGGCCGTGCCCCATTTGTAGATCTCCAGCATGATACCTCCCATTGCTCCGAGGAAGCAGACGAAGGATCCGCAGGAAAGATCGATATTACCGCCGGTGAGCATACACATCAGCATACCGGTGGCCAGGATGAAAACGTAAGCGTTCTGCGTGATCAGTGCGTTGAAGTTTAAGGGCGAGAACATCAGGCCTTTTGTCATTACGGTAAAGAAGACATATACCAGGACGAGCACGATCAGCATCGCATTCTTTTTTAACAGATCAACATATTTAGTCATGGTTCACTCTCCTTTACTTCTTCTTGTTGGACAGCACATCAAAGATGATGGCTACCAGCACTACGATGCCCTTAACGACGCTCTGGTAATTGGGCGATATGCCCATAATGCTCATGCCCTGGTTGATGACACCCATCAGCAGGGCACCGATGATCACGCCGGTGATCTTTCCTTCACCGCCGTATGCGGAAGCGCCGCCGATGAAGCAGGCTGCGATGGCGTCCATCTCATAGCCCTGTCCGAAAGTGGGCTGTGCGTTGGAAGCTCTTGCGATCGTAAGGATGCCTGCCAGTCCGGCCATCAGGCCCATATTGATATAAGCGAAGAAATAAACTTTACGGGAATCGATACCGGAAAGCCTCGTTGCCTTTTCGTTACCGCCTACGGCGTAGAGATTACGTCCTGCCGTAGTCTTGTTTGTGACATAACCATATGCCAGGAGCACCAGGGCGATCCAGATGAGTCCTGTGGGGATGCCCTTATGCTGTGCCAGTTTGTAGAAGATCCAGAGTACGGCTGCGCTGATGACGACGAGACGGATCAGCACCGAATAGAGCGGATCCACGCCATAGCCTTTGGCCTTTGCGGTAATGCGCTTTTTCAGCGTAAGACCCACATAGATAAGTACTACCAAAGCGCCTGCAGCCATACAGGTGATATTAAAGCTGCCTCCGTTGAAGAAGTCGGGGATATAGCAGTTCGCGCCACCGCCGAACACGTTCAGGAAGGTCTCGTTACGGACACCCACCGCATAACCCTGCATGACCACGTTTGCCAGGCCACGGAAGGCATACATGCCTGCCAGCGTCGCGATAAAGGGCGGCACCTTGACATAGGCGATCCAGAAGCCCTGCCATACACCGACCAGCACACCGCCCACCAGCATGACGATCACGGCGACCCACACGTTGATGTTCTTGTCCATCATCACTGCGCCGATGCCGCCGACAAAACAGATGACCGAACCTACCGCCAGATCGATGTTACCGCCGGTCAGGATGCAGAGCAGCATACCCGCTGCCAGCACGAACACGTAAGCGTTCTGGGAGATCAGGCTGTTGATGTTCATCGGGAAAAGGATCTTTCCCTGTGTCGTTATGTAGAAGAAGATCAGTACGACGATCAGGGCAAGTACCATCGTATACTTTTTGATTATATCCTGAATTTTCAGATTCATATTATCTTCCCCTCCCTGACTGTAAGATGCAGGCCATGATATTCTCCTGCGTTGCTTCTTCCGCCTTCATCTCACCTACGAACTGCCCTTCGTTCATGATATAGATGCGGTCGCTCATACCGATGACCTCGGGAAGCTCGGAGGAGATCATCACTACGGATTTCCCGGCTGCCACCAGATCATTGATGATGCAGTAGATCTCGTACTTTGCACCCACGTCGATGCCTCGCGTAGGTTCGTCGAGGATCAGGATATCCGGATCCGTGAACATCCATTTGGCCAGCAGCACCTTCTGCTGGTTACCGCCGGACAGGTTACCCACGTTCTGTTCCACCGAAGGGGTCTTGGTCCGCAGTTTATCCTTATACTCCACGGCCACCTGGTATTCCTTATCCCTGTCGATCACGCCCTTATTGCTCACGCCCTTCATATTGGCCAGGGAAGTGTTCACACGGATGGGATTGGAAAGCACCAGTCCGTTGCCCTTCCGGTCCTCGGTCACATAGGCGAGCTTTGCATTGATGGCTTCATGCGGATTCTTAAGTACCGTTTCTACTCCGTTGAGTTTCAGGCTTCCGCTGATATCGGCACCGTAGGAACGTCCGAAGATGCTCATGGCCAGCTCGGTACGCCCGGCTCCCATCAGGCCGTAGATTCCCACCACTTCGCCTTTGCGCACGGTCATGTTCACATTATCCACGACCTTGCGTTCCGCATAGACCGGATGATATACGGTCCAGTTTTTCACTTCCATATTGACATCGCCGATGGCCACATCATGCCGCTTCGGGAAACGGTCGGTGATCTCACGTCCGACCATGCCCTTGATGATACGGTCTTCGCTGATCTCCATTGTATGGCAGTCCATGGTCTCCACCGTGGATCCGTCGCGGACCACCGTGATCTTGTCTGCCACATACACCACCTCATTGAGCTTGTGGGTGATGATGATCATGGTCATGCCCTGTTTCTTGAATTCCAGCATCAGATCGAGCAATGCCCTGGAATCGGTTTCATTTAAGGATGAGGTGGGCTCATCCAGGATCAGGAGCTTTGCATTCTTGGCCAGCGCTTTCGCGATCTCCACCAGCTGCTGCTTACCTGTTCCGATATCTTTGATCAATACGCGTGAGGATTCCGAAAGTCCCACCATTTTCAGGTATTTATCCGCCTCACTGTACGTTACATCCCAATCGATCGCATATTTCTTTCCCCGTTCATTACCGAGGAACATATTCTCCCCGATGGACATCTGGGGTACGAGTGCCAGCTCCTGATGTATGATAACAATACCGCGCTTTTCGGAATCACTTATCTTCTGGAACTGGCATACTTCGCCGTTATAAATGATATCTCCCTCATAAGTTCCGAAGGGATATATACCGCTGAGCACATTCATCAGCGTAGACTTCCCGGCACCATTCTCCCCGACCAGCGCATGGATCTCGCCTTCTTCAACCTGAAAGTTGACATTGTCGAGAGCCTTTACTCCGGGAAAGGTCTTGGTAATATTTTTCATTTCAAGTAATATCTTGCCCAAGGTTCCCCTCCAATCTTTCCTTACCCGTAAGCAGGCGGGTTTTGCCCCGCCTGCCAGTGGTTTATGTTCTGTTTGCCTGTCTTACTTAAGCTGATCTTCGGTGTAGTAACCGGAATCGATCAGGATCTCTTTGTAGTTGTTCGCATCTGCGAATACCGGCTCGCAAAGGAACGAAGGAACGGTGATCACGCCATTATTATAGGTGCTGGTATCGTTCACGTCTACGGTGGTGCCGGAAAGGATCTGGCCGGTCATCTTCACCACCTGGCTTGCCAGGGTACGGGTATCCTTGAATACGGACATGCTCTGCTTGCCGGCGATCATGTTCTTGGTATTCTCAATATCGCAGTCCTGACCGGTGATGATGGGATATTTGCCGGTGTAGTTGTTTGCCAGAGCGTTCTCTACGCCCAGAGCGGTGGAGTCGTTGGAGCAAAGCCATACATCGATGTCGGTATTTGCATAGAAGGAACCGATGATGTTCTCTGCTCTGGACTGTGCCTTATCGGTTGCCCAGGTCGGGGTAGCCACTTCTTCGAAGGTCTTCTGACCGGATACAACTACCAGCTTGCCGCTCTCGATGTACTCTTTCAGCACATCATAAGCACCGTTGAAGAAATAACCTGCGTTGTTGTCGCCGGGGTCACCAGCGGTGAACTCGATGTTGAAAGGTCCGTCAGCGTTGTCAAGATCAAGCTGTTCCTTAACATAGGTTCCCTGCACGGTACCAACCTTGTAGTTATCGAAGGTTGCGTAGTAGGAAACTGCATCGGAGTTCATGAGCAGACGGTCATAAGCGATAACCGGGATCTCATTTTCCTTCGCCATATCCAGTGCCTCACCGAGGGAAGAACCTTCGATCGCTGCGATGACCAGTACGTCACATCCGCCGGCGATCATGTTCTCGATCTGGGAAAGCTGCTGCTGTACATCGTTTGCTGCGTACTGAAGATCTACTTCATAACCGGCTGCGATCAGCTCTTTCTCCATGTTGGCACCGTCCTGGTTCCATCTCTGCAGATCCTTGGTAGGCATGGACACGCCGACCTTCATACCTTCGCTTACGCTGGGATCGACTTCTCCGCCACCGTCAACTTCTCCGCCGTCGTCCGTAGATCCACTGTCAGCGGGCTTAACGTCATTGTTTGCAGGTGCCTGCGTAGGAGTGGACTCAGCGGGCTTGTCTCCGCCGCTTTCGCCGCAGCCTACCAGCAGAGAAGCTGCAAGAGTTGCACTTAAGAATGTTCTTAAAAATCTTTTCATTTCTTTTCCTCCCTTTTTTTGGTTGGTTTTTCCGGAAAGCCGTTTGCTTCCCTTTACAATGCACATGCTATCACAGGCTTTTTAGTAGTTGTTTGCAATCCTCTTCACTTTATTGCCGCCTTTCCTTACGCAAAAAGACCCGTACCTGCATTTTTTTGTCATGGCACGGGTCTTATCGCAAAA
Source organism: Lachnospiraceae bacterium (assembly GCA_016282915.1). Classification (GTDB taxonomy): domain Bacteria; phylum Bacillota; class Clostridia; order Lachnospirales; family Lachnospiraceae; genus NK4A136. Next base: position 6,040 of record JAEELW010000088.1, read on the forward strand.
AAGTCAAGCTGCTTTACATAAGATCACTTGATATTCAGATATACCTCTTCTTTTGTATGAAAACCGCTGTCAATAATGATCTCGTCCAGATTCTCCCTGTTTACCGGTACCGGCTCCAGACGTACATATGGCACTTCCTTCATACCGTTATCGATGCTGCCGGTATCGCTGTCCTGCACTTTTCTGCCCTCCGCCAGTGCCACGGCACACTCCGCGGCCCGGCGCGCCAGCTTCTCCACGGGCTTATAGACCGTCATGATCTGTGTGCCTTCCACGATACGCTGGCAGGCTTCCAGATCCGCATCCTGCCCGGTCACCAGGCGTTTTCCGGCCAGACGCTGTACCGCCAGCGCGTTCACCACCTGGCTGGCCAGATTGTCATTGCCGCACATGATCGCATCGCAGTCCATCACCTGCTCCCTGTGGGAGTAGATATAATCCGCCGCCAGCTCAGCCCTCCAGCCGTCGCAGTGCATGCGGTCGACGATCGTCACCCTGTTCTGCTTCATCACCGCCTCAAAGGCGTTCTCCACCAGTGACACATTGTTATCGGAGGGCGAGCCTCCGAGCATGATCACCCTGCCGCCTCTTACGCCGTTATCGATCAGGCTCTGCGCCATCAGCGTCCCCACCATCTCGTTATCAAAGGAGATATAGAGATCGATGTCCGCATTGTTGATGAGACGGTCATAAGCGACCACAGGTATCCCTGCTTCCTTCGCTTTTTTGATCGGCTCGGTAAGTCCGTCGGAGTCGATACAGACGATCACGATCACATCCACCTTTTTCTCGATGAAATACTCGATCTGTTTCTTCTGTTCCTCCGCCTCACCGTTGGCGTTCTGGACATTGACCTCGGCTCCCATCTCCTTGGCGGCCTGTACAAAGATGTCACGGTCCCGCTGCCAGCGCTCGATCACGAAGGAATCAAAGCTCATGCCTATGGTGAGCTTTTTTTCTTCCGGCTCGCCCTCGCTGTTCTGTTCCGTCTCTTCTTTCGCGCAGGCGGCAAGGACGGCAGCTCCGAAGACCAGCAGGAATAGCAATAAAAAGATCTTTTTCATATCACGCATGTTTTTCCTTATACTCCGTGGGGGTAAGCCCCGTATTCTTCTTAAAGGTACGGCTGAAATAATTCGGATCCTGGTAGCCGCACATGGAACAGATCTCCTTCATGGACAGATCCGAGCCCGTAAGCAGTTCTTTTGCCTTGTCGATACGGATATTGGTCAGATACTCGATAAAATTCTCCCCCGTTGCCTCCTTAAAGAGCTTGCTGAAATAATAGGGTGAGATATTGACCACCCGTGAAACATCGTCAAGGGAAATGTCTTTTGAGTAGTTGTCACCGATATAATCCTTTGCGATCTTGATGGTATCCGTGGACCGCTCCTGCCGTTTGCTCCCGATATTCTGGCAGGCCAGCTTGATCTTGTTCAGGAACCACTCCTGCAGTTCTTCCGTTCTCTCGATCGCCATAAGTTCCGGCAGGTAAGAATCCCGCGAACCGAAACGGTAGGTCATACCGCCGTTTTCATAAGCCAGCCTCTCCGCCCATAGCACAAACTCCAGGAGCTTTAAGCGTATGGCCATGATGTTCTTTCCGTCAAAGCCCTTCATCCATTCGATAAAACTCACCGAATGAAGCGCCGCTTCGTTATAATCCCCTCTCTGCACGCTTTCGAAAAGCTTCTTTTCAAGATCGACGGGATAATCTTTTTCATAATCACAGCCGATGGGCAGGTCATCCACATGAGCCACCTGTCCGGTAGTAGCCAGCAGGGCGCTCACCGCCTCCTGATAGGATTCTCCCATCTGCCGGAGGGGCCGGACGCTTCCGATCCCCAGACGGAAACTGATATCGAAACGCCTTCTTAAATAACGCACCAGTTCCCGGCCCCTGTCGATGAGCTCTATGCGGCTGTTATAATCCATATCCGCTTCCTTCGAAAGGACCAGCACCGCGATCTTGTTGGCCATGACCGCACCGATCTTACAGTCAAAGAATTCCTTCAGCCCCGCCCTTACCTCGGTATAATGCTTCGAGATCTTGACGGAACTGCCCACCGCATTGGTCATATGGGTCCCTTCCTGGGAATCCCCGCAGACCACGCACATCATATAAGCATGATCGGTGTCGACTCCCAGTATGGTCTTGTAGGTGTCGATATCCTCCTCGAAATGCTCCTGAAAAAGAATATTGTAGATCAGACCGTTTTCGATGATGGGTTCGATACTCTCGAGCTTTTCCTTTACAAGCAGATCGTCGCTGCGCTTCCGCCTTTTGCTGTCGATGAGCTCCATCGCCTTTTTCAGCACCATGACGAATTTCGTCTTCTCCATGGGCTTGTTGATATATTCCAGCACCCCGAGCTTGATGGCTTCCTTGGCGTAATCAAACTTATCATAGGCGCTCATGACGATGAATTCGGTATTGGCCGAAAACGCCTTGATCTCCTTCATGGCCTCGATCCCGTTGATACCGGGCATCTGTATATCCATGACCGCGATATCCGGCCGGAAACGCTCTGCGAGTTCGATGACCGCCCTGCCGGTCTTGGCGTATTCCACTTCACAGCTGTCGCCGAATTCCTTCTCAATGATGAATTTCATCGAATCGATGACGATCCCCTCGTCATCCGCAAGCATGATCCTGTACATACCCTGTCTTTCTCACTCCTCCGTATCATAGGGGATATTGATGATGACTTCCGTCCCCTTCCCTTTTCCTTCGCTTTTGATCTCGATCACGTCGTCGCGCTCGCAGAAGAGCTTCATCCTTGCGATCACGTTATCCATTCCGATCCCGTTGGAATCCCCCGTCTGGGGCTCATATCTCCATTCTCCGTTGATGATCCTTCTGGCGTTTTCCTCGCTGATCCCCTTTCCGTTATCCTTCACGGAAATGTAGACCCTGTCTCCGTCCCGGTAAACCCGCAGAAGGATGCGTCCTTTATCTCCCATCTCGCGTATCCCGTGATTTACGGCGTTTTCCACGATAGGCTGCAGGATCATGGCGGGCATCTTTACCTTCATGAGCCGTTCATCGATCTGTCTCTCATAGCGGATATCTCCCGAAAAACGCACGTTCAGGATACGGATGTAATTATCCACCAGATCCACTTCATTTTCAATCCCCACCGTTTCATCCTGTTTCCGCACATTATAGCGGAAGAAATCCGCGACCGTCTGGACATACTCATAGGTACGGTCTGCTCCCTCCA
>JAEELW010000089.1 GCA_016282915.1 Lachnospiraceae bacterium
AAAAAAGTCCCCCGTGGTGTCCCGCCGGGAGACTTTTGAAAGCTGCGATCTGCTATTAGTTTCCGAGGAGCGGCTGATCACATACGAAGAGCATGGCGTTGACTTTACGGATATCATACTGTCCGTGCCGTATGCATTGTATCACCAGCCGGTCCCTCTTATTATACGGATTGAAGGCCATATCCGCGCTGGCGAGCAGGGCTTCCGCTTCCTCCATACCCAGTTTAAGGCCGATGCAAAAGCCCAACACCGTCTTCTTCTGCGGCTTTTTCGTATCCCCGCAGAGGATCTTCGAAAAAGCCCCTTTCGTCACATTGGAACTCTTATAGACCGTGGCGTTATCAATATCCTTCTCCATAATGAGCTTCAGGAGGTGATTTTGAAACGAGAGGCTTTCCGTCGCGTCACTGATATATTCCGTCTTATCGAAATGATCCTCATCAAAGGGTTGCTTCCCCGTCGTCGCGGGAGCGTGGAATTTTCTCTTTTTCTCCGGCCGGTTTCCGTACCGTTCACGTTCAAGCTCTCTGCCGGAGATCAGGTACTCTTCCATATACGCCGAACGGACTTCCGCATCGCTGATAAAAGACTCTACTTCAAAAAAGAGGTTCTTTGAAAGCCGGAAAGTCTTCTCATCAAAGACCACCAGCTTAACGGTCATATCCACATCTTCCCTCATCAGGAAGCGTCCGATCTCATCCAGGGCGATCCGTAACGCCTCGTCCTTCGGAAAACCATAGACCCCTGTAGCGATCAGCGGGAAAGCTATGCTCCCGCATCCCAGTTCCCTGGCCTTTTCCAGGGAGTTCCGGTAGCAGCTCTTCAGCACATCAAACTCGCCTATGTCCCCACCGTCCCACGCTGGCCCCACAGTATGCAGGATGTACTTCGCCTTCAGCGCATACGCCGGCGTGACAGCCACTTCCCCCCTGGCGATATCTCCGATCTTTATCCTGTCGGCAAGCAGTTTATCCGCACCGGCCGCCTCATAGATCGCCAGATCCGTCCCGGAAGCATAGCAGGGCTTCGGATTCGCCGTATTTACAATGGCGTCCGCCTTTACTTTCGTTATGTCATTTCGAATGATCCGGAGTGGCATGATAGTTTATCTGCTTTTTCCCTTATCGCAGCGGCGGGAGGTCATGGATATTGTAATTGTCATAATATATCTCAAATGCGGTATCGATATCACCGGAAAGCTCTATCAGCGCTCCTGCCTGGAACATCGTGGAGAGTTCCCCGGAGGGGGCTTTCCATGCAGCGTTCGATACCACCTGCAGCTTTTCATTCCCCGCTACACCGGCCCGCAGTATCGCTTCCGCTCCGAACAGAAGCGTTCCCGTCGCGATATGATAATCGCTGGATACGATGGCAAGGCTTTTCACCGAAGGATACAGGCAGGTCAGGATATCATAGGTAAAGATCGCATTCTGCGCCGTTGTGATGGAATGATCTTCCACAATGATACGTTCTTTCACAACGCCCTGCTCTTCCAGCCATTTTGCCATCTCTCCCGCTTCGCTGGCCTCTGCATTCTCTGCTGCCGTTCCGCCGCCGGTACATACAATATAGGCATTCGGGTATTTTTCCGCACTTTTCAGGCCAACCTTCAAGCGTTCGATCAGCTCATCCTTCATGCTTCCGTCCGGATTCAGCTGGAAGCCCAGGATAACGATACACAGTTCATTTGTATCCGGCAGACCATCCGGCAGCACGTCATAGTTAAGACTGGCCCCCTGGTCAGGCGTATTCCACAGCTCCATGATCTTTGTCCATCGCTGCCCCGTACCTGCGTCCGACGAAGAGATCTCCTTTAACAGGGAATTGACCGTTTCATCCGCCTCCGCGCCATAGGAGGCATGATCCACGATCATTTCCTCGATCTTTTTCTGTATGCTTGCCGGATCCGCGGCGCTGCCCGTCTCTTCCTTGCAGCCCCCCATCGAAAACATCATGCAGACAAAAAGTACACATACGATGAGCCGTGATCTGAATGTTGCCGATACCATAACCGATTCTCCTCAAGCATTTTTCTTAACCATGAACCGTTATCTCCTCCAACGGCGTACTCGAAACAAAGCGATCCGCTACAGTTTTATCTTCCGATAGCAGATCCAATACTCTTGAAGCCGGCCCCATCGGTATGTTACGCCCGGACTCCCATGCTTCCACTGTCTTTTGCGAAACTCCAAGCAATCCTGCAAACATGGTTTGTGTCATACAAAGAGACCGACGGAGTTTTTTCACTCCCTCAGCGTCATACTTTTTTACAGGCTTTACAAATACCTTTGTCTTGAGCTGCTTATTTCTGGCAGCTTCCCTTGTCTCATCGATAGATGCCATAATTTCATCAAAGAATTCGCTCATGCTTGTTTCCAATCTCCTCCGAAAAACCAAGCTCGAACCATCGCCTGTGGAACCTTGGTGATTCTATCAACCCTCTTACAATCTCATAGTCCTTCATAACAACCCCTCTTTACGTATATTACCCTACTGAGTAGGGTCGTGTCAACTATATCATTTTCCGTGTATTCGCATAAAAAAGCCCACTCAATCCTATTCCGCCAGCTTCCCCATCTTCTTTCCGGTCTTAGCAAAGATGAGTGCGTCATCATAAGAGCAGTTATGCTCTCTGGCATAGATATAGATGGCCTTGTCCAGATAGGGATACTTCCGCGTATCCACGAATCCCCGGTTTGCCTCCAGCCACGCCCTGTGATACAGCGCCTGCAGCCGCTCATCCGTCACTTCAAACAATGTGTCTATGATACCCATCCGCTATTGCCCCTTTCCCGCTTTACTATCCGAATACAATATACCATACAGAAACGGATCCAGATAGTGTGCCAGGATCTTCTCATTCTTGAGCCCCGTCTTCCCGTAGAACTCCTCCGCCACACCGCCGAACATCGCCCCGAAGGTATCCGTATCATTCTCAAAGCGGAAGGTATTCCGCAGGAAGGAGATATACGAATCGCTCTCGTAAAAGCACCGGGCTGCTGCCGGGATGCCGCTCATACAGCTTATGTCCTCCACATAGCATTCCTTCAGTTCTTCTATGCTCAAGCCACTGTACTGATACTCCCCGGGCGGATACTGAGAAAGCACGTAGTCATAGATCTCCTGCTTACTTTTGCCCTGTTTTGCCATCCACACGCAGCTTACGACCGTCACGGCGCCCTTGATCCCCTCCGGATGGTCATGGGTGGGCAGGGCGGACTTCTCCGCTTCTTTTACCGCCATTTCCAGGTCTTCATAGTATTCCCCTATGTAGGATACCCGCATGGCAGAGCCGTTGCCGTAGCTCCCGTAAGGCTTCGGATGATTCCCGAACATCCAGTCAAAGAATTTGCCGCCATAGCCGCAATAGGGATAGTCCTTTCCGATGCGGTGCATCTCTTCCCCGTAATCCAGGCCGTTATCCACGGCGCTCTTGATAGCCAGGCTCATCACGGAATCATCCGTGAACATGCACTTTTCCGTATAGAGCTCGCAGTTCTGCCAGTCCCGGCCTTCCATGGCTTCCATCTCAAACTGCGAGCCGGCGATATCCCCGAGGATCGCTCCGATGATGGCCATATCAGAAATCCTCACCGGAACCGAAGCCGTCGCTGTCGAAATCACTGTCGAAATCGTCAGCATCACCGTCGAGATCGTCATCATCTCTTTCATCGAAGATGTCATCCTCATCCTCGTCATCATCCTCGTCTTCTTCCGTCCCGCCGTCCATCTGCCGGATCATCTCCTGCTCGAAGAGGTCCCTTTCAAGGCGCTCATGGAAGTTCAATTCCCCGTCGCCGTCCCTGTCAAAAAGTCTGTCTGTAGGCCTGATCATGATCCTTTCCTCCTCGTATAATATGTTTTGTACTTGCCTTGCAAGTGTCGGATGGGTGAATATGTAACACGCTCACTTCGTGACCGTTAACATATTCATCTCTCCTTTCGGTGCTGTGGTTATCCGGACTGCCCCCTGCTCCTCAGATCGCGTAGGGCAGGGTATATTGCGTGCTCGTCAGATGATAACCTTTACAATATGTACACCAGTAATAATCCAGCTTTTTGCCCCGTTCCTGCTCAAACAGCTTTCTGAAATGATTGGCCGTATGCTCATCCCGGTACCGTTTCTTTCTCCCGCACTGATTCCACATAGACTTTGTCATGCTAATGCCCTCCTCTTATACGTCCGCATGATCTTCCTTCCCACTGCGCCGCTGTTACCTGTTCTTTAGTCCCATTCGTCCCACTCGTCGTCCAGGTAATCCCAGGCATCGTCTTCGCTCTCGAAGTCGCTGCGGTTATCGTAATAGAATCCTTCCACATCCATGTAGTCGTCCGGATCCCGGTAGTTTGAAGAGCTGTAGCTGCTCTTTTTTGAAGTCTCTTTATAAGGCCTGCTGGCGGAAGACGGCGTAGGCGTAGCCTTCTTCTTATAGCTACTGGAGTAGGTCCTGCTCTGCGTATAGCTCCGGTCACTGTATGAGTTCCGGGTATACGACGGTTTCGGCGTGACCGCCACCAGGATCTTCAGCACGAACCAGATCACCACGATGGCTATGAATACTTTTCCGAGATAATCCAATAAATCCTTCATACCTCTGCCTCCTTTGTCTGCGCCCGTTCATTCCGGGCTTCCCTCAGCTTCCGGTCTCAGTATACTTTTCCATCTGTCCCATAAAAATACCGTAATCTCGAACGGCTGTTTGCGCCGTCCGTTCTATTTCTTATGCCACATTATTCAGCTCCACGATCTCCCTCACATACTTTCCCCTTTCGTTCTCCGGCAGGATACGGAACTGGTAGCACATGATCATGAGCAGGATCTCCTCCGCCGTCTTCCGTCCCAGGCTCCGCACCCGCAGCAGCTGCTGCTTGCTGCTGTCCTCTTCCTTGGCGCTGATGGCCTTGACAAGCGCGCCGACAGTCTGATACCCGGCCCGTTTCAGGCAGTGGTTCGCCCTCACGCTGATATCCAGCGCGGTGATATCCTCTTCCATTTCTTTTTTGCTGAGATAAATATTGAACCGGACCATCTTCCGATGCACATACAGGAAGTCATACATCGTTCCTGCAGGCATATAACGGTCCATTTCATTGAGAATTTGTTCGATCCTTTCGTTCATTACCGACACCTCCATATACGTCTTTGATGATCTCCTTCACGGCTTGGACGGAAATGTATTTTTTTGTGTTTTGTCAGCGTCGACTCTGAACAATTATCAGTATAATAAGAGCGTAAAAAGATTGCAACAGAAGCGGTTACGTTTCGTATCTTCCGCTTACGCTTCGTAAATCATCCCTCGCTTCCCTGCACGCCTGCTCCACGATCGCGGCTCCCAGCCGCTCATAAGCTTCCGTCACACCCATCTCCGCCCCTCCTTGCCTGTATTGTACCCTCGGTGTCAAGCTTTCTTTGCTTTCTCACAAAAAAAGCCCCCGAAGTACGCTCACTTACGCACCCCAAGCGCTCTCCAGCTACACCGAGTCCAATATCCTACGTGGCTGACCTTTTTAAAGTATTAGTATTTTACACTAATCAATTCACTCAACAATCTCGTTTTTCTGAACATTCTGAACGACACACTCTACTTCTTCTATTCTAAAGCTTTCTTCCTTACCCTCATGCACAGCTTTATATAATCCGGTAACTTCATCATAATCTTCTACAAAGAAAAACCCTTCCTTCAATTTTGCCCACAATCCAACAATAGGGAGATCGCACTCCCAAACATCCTGCTCTGTGGTACCGTCCTGAAAAATCATATCATGTATTTCACGGTACACATTATTATCTTTGTCTATCTCTATCGTAGTTTTTGTTTCCTTAATGATTCGCCCGTATCTCATTCTGTATTCATTTCTAGGCAACCACTGCACTTAAACACCCGAACTCTCCCTCACCAATCAGCAGACAATAGGTAGTATAATTACACATTCACCTTACACATATCACTTTACAGAGCATATCGTGTAAATTCGGGGAGTTGAACCCCGGCACTTGCTCAGAGTGCGCTCCAGAGGTGCGGTTCATTCTCAACTGCAGGAGATCATGTCCACGCTGACCGATTACCAGCTATAATTATATCAGTTCCGTTGTCCAGTTCAATCCCCGGATCGTTTCGTCTGTTTCACGAAGTTCCTTCGACAGACGATCTACATCCTTCTGAAGGTTGTAAATTCCGGTGGATAATTGATAGCAGGAGCTTTATGAAAGAGATGTGGAACATGGTGCAGGTGGTGTTTGCGGCGCCGGGAGGGGCGCTGGGGATCCCGGTGCCGGAGAAAGCAAAGAAGGTGCTGGCGCAGCTGAATGAAAAAGAGGAAGGAGGAGAGAAGCATGAGTAAGGAAAGTGGAAATAAACTTTGCACTTCACAGAAAGCTGGAAACCGTTCTCTATCGTTGCATTACTGTCGAAAAAATGATATACTGATATCGGTTATCGTATTGAATCTCATAATGAGGGTTTAATGAGGGGCGTTTGACTGCAGGTCGGATCCTCTTATCAGGACTGGTTTTCGAGCATTACAGGTTGGACTCTGACTCCGTCATTTTCCAGGTTCGAATCCTGGTAGCGCTGCGAAGACCTCAGCAGAAATGCTGAGGTTTTTATTGCTAAAAGCCTGCAAATACGGGATTTTTAGGGCTATTCAGTATAAATTTTCGAGCAGTCCCCCAAGTTTTTAGTGGTGTTTCAAAAAGCACAAATCAGTATTTTGATACGGTTTTACGGTATTTTTTCAGGAAATTTCAAAAAATAACACGGTTTTATAAATAGACAATTCTGTTGATTTCGTCTAGAACTATGTTAAAGCGCTTTTTAATCTGTAAACTTTTTTTATTTACAGCTAAAACATAGTGCGTCAGGCCTGAGAAGTCAATGAAAACACCCGGTTTTATCCCGATTGAAAATTGAAATCTGCGTATAAAGACGCCTTCAGGATACGATATATGGATAGACAAAAGAATAGAGACACGATATCATCAGAAGAGATGATCATCGAGGTGAAGTGATGAAAGACTATCCACAGGCATTACCGGCCGGAAGCGTGCTGGCTGGACAATATGTGATCGAAGGAGTGCTGGGGCAGGGCGGATTCGGCATCACCTATGTTGCCCGGGATCATAAGAGCGGGCAGGAGCTGGCGGTAAAGGAGTTCTTCCCGGATGGAGTGGTCTTCCGCAATAATAGCTGTCAGGTGAGCTGCTCCACCGAAGAGTATAAAGAAAACTTTGATCTGGGAAAGGAAAGCTTTCTTCAGGAAGCTATGACCCTTTCCGATTTTATAGGAAATGAAAATATTGTCCGGGTATACAGTTATTTTGAAGAAAACGGAACGGCATATTTTGTCATGGAGTATATCCGGGGGCAGAGCCTGCAGCATTATCTGAAGGAGCATGGCAATCTTTCATTTGAGGAAGCTTGTCGTATTTTTTTCCCTATCATGGATGCGTTAGCAGCGGTTCACGAAAAAGGGATTGTTCACCGGGATGTGGCCCCGGATAACATATACCTTACAGAGGATAAAGGGGTTAAGCTTCTGGATTTCGGAGCCGCCCGTTACAGTATAGGGGACAGAACCAAAAGTCTGGATGTTGTATTAAAACGGGGATTTGCTCCGTTTGAACAATATTCCAGAAACAGCCGCCAGGGACCTTTCACAGATATCTATGCGCTGGGAGCCAGTTTTTATTTTTCCCTCACCGGAACCAAGCCGCCGGATGCGGTGGATCGCGTGAATCAGGACATGATACAGCTTCCGTCCGCACTGGGGGTCGTGATCCCGCCGGAAGCAGAGCAGGTACTGTTGAAGGCATTGGCTGTACAGAGCAGTGAACGCTATTCGTCCATGTACTTTTTCAGGAAGGATCTGGAGGAGATATATCGCTTTTACTTGGATCATGTGGTGGAAAGCGGGATATCCGATGAAATACCCGGGGAGCAGCCACTATATGAAGATGAAGTCCTGCCGGGAGAACAGACCGGAATTCCGAAATACGGATTCACTGAAACGATGCAGGAGTACCGGGTCCCGGAGTTGTCTTACGAAAATGCCGAAGCCGATATGCGCAGACCCGTTCCGGGAAAGAAGGGACGTTACGGACTGATCTTTCTTTTTGCTTTTATCCTAATTTCTGCAGTCATCGTAGCGGTCGTGGTCATCGCCTTACGCGAGCCTGAGGATCCGGAAAAGGGATCTTCCGGAAAAGAAGACGTGACTGCATACACGAAAGCGGCCACGCCTACGGAAATAAGTGCAGCCACGCCTACGGAAGCCGCTCCGACACCGGTGGAGGCAGCTGCATGCTCAAAGGTGCGGGTGAAATCCGGGAAAATGCATATCAATGTACGTACAACTCCCGTAAACGGCGGAGTCATTGCCGCAGTAGACGGCGGTGATATCTTTGATATGGAGGGCTCCCAGACCGGCAGCGACGGCAGTGTCTGGTACCTGATCAGCGGAGAGAAAGAGAATAAGTACATCCGCGGCTATATCCGCGACGACATGGTTGAAGTGATTGAGGCGGAGGAAGACTCTGCTGATACTTCGGAATATCCAACTATGGTGATGGGAAGTATCCTTGCCATGGATCCGCCGGGAGAGTGGCCGGAGTTTCCGGAGAGCTTTACGGATACCCGTATCCGTGTAGGCGACAGAGATGTCATGGCCTGGACGGATGAACAGTATTTCGTTTTTTATGCCACATCCCCGACCGGATATGTGGGCTGGGTGCTGTATGATTCGGCAGAAGGCCGCTGGGTGCGGTATAATGAGGATCTTTTTTTGCAGATGCATTGGGATAACACCGTGGCAAATATGAAAAAAGCGCTCGAAGACCGGCAAGAGCCGACAGATCAGGAGGGGAATGGAAGTATATTGGCGATGGAGCCTCCGGAAAACTATCCACTCTGGACACCCAAAAGTTTCGAGCAAACACGTATCCGTGTGGGAAACAGGGAAGTTACGGCCTGGGCAGATAAAACCTATTATATTTTTTATGGAGTCTCCCCAATCGGAAATGTGGGCTGGTTTCTATACGATTCAGCGGAAGGCCAATGGGTACGGTATCTTTTCTATTGATGTTTTGAACTGCGGGTACAGGGAGAAAATGGCAGGTATGATACCGGAGTCTTCATAGCTTTGATCCCATTTTCCCCACTTATCGACAACGCCCTGATATAAAGGCTCTTTTCTGCGTACCGACAGTCTGATCCCGGCATTCAACGTTATAATGCGGATCAGTTTATGTATCATCTGTTATATCTCCTCCTGCTACAGCTTAATACTGTAATTCCGGAGACTAATAACAGTATGGATATCAGTAAAAATCCATTCTGCAATCTTATTGCTGATCCATTTCCCTATTATGTTCAGAACAAAAAAACATGCACGGATGCGCATTATGGAGATGTTTTCAAAGTTTAACAGTGCTTTTTTGTTGTTTCAAGCAGACACTAATTATCTAGGAAGTTCAGATTGAGTGTGCAAAGTTAGGGAAGTTAACAAAAAAACAAGTCCCAAAGCCTGATTTTATGCGATTTTTAGGGCTTTTTTCCGAATTCCATTTTTTTAGTTATGTACATGTGGTTAAGTTAAGGTAATTAGCTCAGTGCCTCAAACCTTGACATCATCCACACTGGCATCAATGGGTCGACTGCTCACAAGTTCACTAACACAAACCGCATTCAACATTGATTTTCCTAAACTCCACACATAACTGTTCCACGAATTTCTTGTATTCTTTATGATGAAACTCCTCATCGCCGAGCACGGATCGAATAATATTATCTCCCTCCGTTTGATTTTCACCTGTCATACTGTTATCTTCATCAACATCTAATATCAGCTCACCGAACTCCAGGTCATAAACCAGATAACTGTACCATTCTATTAGCGCTCTCTTCAGTTTTCCCAACTTATATCTTGTTAAATAACAATCATCATCCCATAAATGCATAAGCTTACACGGCTTTACTACAGCCTGAAAATTTCCGTGGCATAGTTCATTATATATCTCTTTTGCAATAATACTTTTAGCATAAGCCTGCTGCTCAAAACACTGTTCCTATAGTTGATCTGAGAATACGCCCGATCACAGCTTCGGGCATTTTACCTCATCATAGGTCAGTTCATTTTCACCGAATACAAAATGCGTCCATCTCCTCTTCATGCTGAATCTGTTCTCCCCAATGGGATAGAGTTTGGACGTAAAGGCTCTTCCATCCTCATCAACGCCTTTGGCATAAAGATCGCCGTCTTTCAGGAACACTTCTTCAATGATAAGCTCGGCATCTTCCGGGTGATCGTATTTACCGCATAAGGATCCCCACTCAGATCTGTCGGGATCCTTAAGGCTTTCATCTTCAATAGTCGTAACGGTTCCCGGTTCTTGATCCATCGCGATGGCGCGCATGCCGTTCCAGAATGCGGCGTCCGCCCTTGCATCCATTGATTCTCGACAGCCCATAAAGATAAGCACTCTGTCTGCATCTACATAGCGTTCATACCAGGTATTAAGTCCCGGCATACCACCACCGTGCTTCACGATCTGTCCGAATTCCGGATCGTTTTTAATCTCCCAGCCGAAACCGTAACCATCCCGATCATCATCTGCTCCGGATATACTTCCGTCATTAAGCTTCACCGTACTGTACATCATCTTCTGTTCATCAAGAGTGAGTACTTTTTCTTCCCTGAGCGCCCTGTCCCAGATAAACATGTCGAAAATGTCGGTATATACATAATCATCGCCGTTAAGCCCGTCGAATGCGATCACATCCCTGTCAGCCGATTCGGACACGGGAATATGACTGCCGTCTTTTACGACCATATTACGGGCAGTATTATCGTGAGGAATGCCTTCGGTCCAGATGTGATACACACCGGTCCGATACATTCCTGCAGGCTCAAATACATTCTTCCGTAAATATTCCTCAAAGGGGATCCCTGTTGCTTTTGCTACGATCTCCGCCAGTAGATTATAACCGCCGTTGGTATATTCAAATTCTTCCCCCGGAGCAAAATGCGCTTCTTCCCCGCTCTCGCGCAGGAAATGTATTACCGCATCGCTGCCCGGCACCTTCTTCTCTTCCTTCCATTTCCGGACGATCCAGTTATCTTCATCATAAGTTTCCGGAATGCCTCCGGTATGCGTAAGAAGATGCCGTATCGTTACTCCCGGATAAGGGATTTCAGGATAGTATTTTGTAACTTCATCCTCAAGACTTAAGCGCCCGTCCCTTACAAGAAGCATCACTGCTGCTGCCGTAAACTGCTTGGTGATCGACGCAAGCTGGAAAACACTGTCCTCCCGCATCGGCAGTTTATCCGAGAAATCCCGGAAACCAACTGCTCCCTTGCTGATGATCTTTCCTTTTTCGGCATACAGCCAGGTACCGTTAAACGCTTTCTTTTCATAAGCCTCATGTACCAGATTTTCCATCATAGTTTTCTTATCCATATACTCCCTCTTCTTTTTCAAAAAGGGCCGGCATCTCATAACCGGCCCTTCACTAATTCAGCATTGTTCTTTTTCAAAAAATCAATATCTCTGCCATAATCAAAAGCAGTTTCCTCATCATTCGCCTGAAAAGCTTCAAACAGATCCGTCGGGATCCTGTTTACGATTATACAAAACCCTTATGTACCTTGCAAGCGCAAGAATGTTTCCAAATAAACTTGCGCCGGTCTAAACATCCAGTCCGTATTTCTTCCGCTGCTTGACCAAAATGGATATCCGCTTTTTCATGGCGTGGTTCCTGTGATTTTCCGAACCGAGATTTTTATACAGCATGAAGCGCTCCCTAGATAAGCTGCCATCTTCCAATGCTTTCTTTATAGCACATCCCGGCTCGGTATCATGCCTGCAGTCGCTGAATTTACAGCGGCTCTCCAGTTCAAGGATATCCGAAAAAATGTTGTCTAAGCTTTCTTCTGTCAGGGCCATTCCGATCTCCCTCATTCCCGGAGTATCAATGATCGACACTCCGTTTTCAAGCTCTATC
>JAEELW010000090.1 GCA_016282915.1 Lachnospiraceae bacterium
ATCTTCATATTTTGTACCATTGTAATCGTCTTCGTCTATTACATAACTGTATACTCCCCGCTGCTTTGCATAGGCCGTCGGCGTGATGATCAGCTCCTGGCTGTAACCACATTGATATTCATCATACCAGTTGTTATAGCTGTAATGCGAGAAGACTTCCTCTACCCTGAGCAGAAAGATCCGGTCACTTGTACTGTTTCCTCCGGGTGCCCCGGATTGAGGATTATCCGGATTTTCCAGCTCCGTTATCCGGATCCGCTCCTGCTCCCCTGCCGTAAACGCTTTGTTCAGAAACTCCTCATTCAGCCAGCTTCTTAGCGTGCAGTTCTCCCAGGTCACACCTGTATATTCTGTATTGTATGGTTGCGCATCCAGAACATAACGGCTCACGAGGAACGTTCCGTTCCCGTTTTCTTCCAGTATCTCCCACTCGATGGGCTCCGGACCGTTACTCTCGTCCCCATCCTGTTCATAGGCACCGAAAACGATATAGCCCTCTTCATTCCTATGTGGCAGGATGTCGTCCCGGTTTGTCCAGTCGCCGCCGCGCCAGTTGGTTTCCCCCTTTCCCGCCGGGTCCGGCGTCGGGGTCGGCGTCGGAGTTGCAAGCTTCGCCTGTTCCTGCGCCTTCTGCTCCGCCAGCTGCCGTTCTAGCTCTGCAAGACGTTCTTCCATTGCCACGCTCTCGGTTTTCTCCAGGCCTTCCTTTAGGATATCAACAGCTGCCTGCAGCTCACCTTTTTCAACATAGACTTCCGCCAGACCAAGATAAGCGTCTTCCCCTTTCGGGTCGATCTCGATCGCTGCCCTGTAAGCTGCGATAGCTTTGTCATAATCCAGTTCGTCCAGATAACGCTGCGCCATTTTCAGCTGCTCCTCATATCTCTTTGCCGGAGAGTCAGACATTACAAAGATCAGCACACCCACCGCGATCAGCAGCACGGCCACTGCGGCTATGGCGATCACCAGGCCTGTATGGCTGTTCTTTTTTCTCACTGTGTTGGAATCCATATCCCTTGTACTCCTCATATTTTTTAAAGCAATCATACCACATCCGGCAGCCGGATAAAACAAAAAAGGGCTGTCCTCCAACGGCACCATAAAAGCCTGACATGAAAGGACAACCCTGTTTTTTATACCGTTACTGCCATATCAGCCCGGACCTTCTCCACAAGCTCCCGGGGAAAGTCGCAGAATTCCACGATCTCATCAACCGTCTTTCCTCTGCGGAGCATTCCTTCGATCATCTGCGTATCTCTATAATAAGTAATCCCAATCTCGAACCCAATCTCGAACCCCTCGTCCATGGCATCCTGTATGAGCACCACTTCTTTCATATACTGGCTCCTCCTTACTGCATTCTTTCTGCGAACGGGTCAAAAGTACAGATAAACAATACATTGGATTCCGGCAGCTTCCGGCAGGAATTTCCCCGGTCCATATGATCGATATCAATAGCCGCCTGATAGTATCTGCTCCTCCCGTGCAGTCGGTGCGGCTCTGCCATCTTATGATCCGGATTCTCCATTTCCGCATCATAGACCGTTCCGCCGCTGTCCTCGTTGTAAAAGGTCCTCCTCCTGAAATAGCGGCAAGGAGAATGTAAAGTAATGCCGTTTCGTTTCATCCCTGCCTATAATGGTTGCGAATCATAAGCAGGAATTTCCGAAATGAAAAAGATACGGTCATAGAAGACTATATGGTCAGATACATGAAAAACTGCTTACACCGGCATTATAACAAGGATCTCACGTGATGTAAAGGCTTCAAAAA
Source organism: Lachnospiraceae bacterium (assembly GCA_016282915.1). GTDB lineage: Bacteria > Bacillota > Clostridia > Lachnospirales > Lachnospiraceae > NK4A136. Next base: position 1,774 of record JAEELW010000090.1, read on the forward strand.
TATGCCGGTTTAAACGGCCGGTCTAAGTGTTCTGTCATCCATATAAATATCCCTCTGCCGTTACACAGAGGGCAGCTTCACACCTGTTGTTTATTTTCGTCGTTCAGAATCTGCCTTACTGCCGATTACCGATATAAACAGCTTTCGCCTGAATCCCCGAAATCATTTCTTCTCAAAAAATAAGACAAAAGGATCGTCCCCCTGTCCTCAAAATGAGGACGAAAGGACCGTCCCCCTGTCCTCACAAAATGAGGACGAAAGAACCGTCCCCCCGTCCTCAAAATGAGGACGAAAGAACCGTCCCCCTGTCCTCAAAATGAGGACGAAAGGACCGTCCCCTTGTCCTCACCCCTGTCCTCTGGACGTCACTACGATAAAATTCTTGTCAAAACGCTGTCATCCATGCTATAATAGCCGAGTTGAAATGCCGGCGTGTCGGAATGGCAGACGAGGCAGACTCAAAATCTGTTGTGGGCAACCACGTGCGGGTTCAAGTCCCGCTGCCGGCAGTGTCCACCCCATCCTCTGCGGATGGGGTGGATTTTTTTATCAGAGCATAAAAAGAGAACGGATCAAAGCCCAGGTCCGTACATTACGGTAAAGCGCGTTGTTCTAAAGGCTGATCTGTGTTATTATATTTCTACAAATCTCTATACAGCAGGAGGATCCAAGCATGAACGAACGCGAACGTAAAGAACTGGAAGCCCTTGGAGCACAGTCCGAGCTGGCCATTGCCAACAAGACCCTGACGATCACCCTGACCGTCATCTGCAGCATCATCTCTGCAGCTTATCTTCTGGAAGTATTCAAACAGGCCCGCACCATCGGCTATGTCCTGATCACCGTCTTTCTGGCCATGGTACCGCCCATCATTGATATCGTACTCTACCGCGGGAATCCGGAATCCCCCGCGATCCTGCATGTCAGTTCCATAGGCTACGGTCTGCTCTATACTTTTGTGCTGTTTACCGCGCAGAACGCTCTGGTCTTTACCTACGCGATCCCCATGATCGTGGTCATTCCCCTGTTCAACAACAAAAAACACACCACCCTGCTGGGGGTGGCAGTCTGTCTGGAAAACATTATCGATGCCGCCCTGCAGCTCTCCAGAGCCGAGGATCCGAAAACCCTTCTGGCCACCCTGGAGATCCAGGTGCTGGTAATGATCGTGATCATCTGCTACCTTATCGCGGTATCCAACGGAAACGAACGTTTTGAAAAGATCCGTGCCGCACGCCTGACCCTGCAGGAAGAAAAGACCAGGGAGCTCATGAACGATATTCTTTCCGTCTCCTCCCACATGACCGGTACCATCGAAAAAGTAAGTTCGGAGGTGGCGCATCTTAAAGAATCCGTGGACCAGACCGTCACATCCATGCAGGAAGTGACCGGCGGGACCGGCGAATCTTCACAGGCCGTGCAGCGGCAGCTGGTCAAGACCGAAGAGATCCAGACGCATATCAGCGATGTGGAAAAAGTCAGCCAGATCATCACCGACAATATCCACACCACCGGTAATGCCGTTTCCGTCGGCCAGAAACATATCACGGAACTGAACCGCTATACGGTACAGGTGGATCAGGCCGGCCGGAAGGTAGCCGAGGTACTGGAAATGTTCCGTCAGACCACTTCCAAGATGAATACCATCACGGATCTGATCACCAATGTCGCTTCGGAAACAAGCCTGCTGGCTTTAAACGCGTCCATAGAGGCCGCCCGCGCCGGGGATGCCGGCCGCGGCTTTGCCGTCGTTGCCAGTGAGATCTCCGGACTGGCCAGCCAGACCACGGAAGCCACGGACAATATCGTATCCCTGATCGAGAGCGTCAGCTCCCAGGTGGATACCATGGTGCAGACCATACAGGAACTGATCCGTACCGGCAATGAAGAAAGCCGCTGTGCCGAGGAAACCTCCCATAGCTTCACCACCATATCCGACAACATCTCGGTGATACAGGATCACTCACAGCAGCTCTCAACGGTCGTAAAGAACCTGGCCTCTGCCAACCGTGAGATCGTAGACAGCATCCAGACCATCTCGTCGATCACCGAAGAAGTGAACGCGCATGCTTCCGAAACGCATGATATCAGCGAACGGAACCAGTCCATCGTTTCGGATCTCACCGGCCTGATGAACAGTTTAAACAGCGATGCGGCCGAACTGAAGGGCCATACCTGAAAAGCGCAGATCATCTCAATCAAAAAGCCCCGGAAATCCGGGGCTTTTTTGATATGTTCTTTTCCGTACCTTTTATTTCTTCAATGCTTCCGCCGCAAAATTCTGCATCTGCACATCCCACACATCACCGTAAGCCGCAAAGGTCTCGTGGACGTAACGGTCGCTGCAGTATGCCGGAGCGAGCCCGCCGCCCGCATCCTTCAGGAAATGGTTGATCTCCACGAAAGAAGTATTGTGCTCCTCGCAGCCTTCCTGCAGGATCACATTGAGGGAATCGATGCCGGTATTGTTAAGCGAGCCCTTATTGGTCGTCGCAAATACCGGCGGCATGCTGATCAGGATGACCTCCACGTTGGGATTGACTTCGTGGATCCTGTCCGCCAGCGCAAAGATCCCGCTGGCCGTGCGCGCCGGATCATAGCATACCAGATCATTGGTCCCCAGCATGATGAACGCGCGGTCCACACCCATCTGCGAGATGCTGGTCCATACCGGCTGGCATACGCCGCGGTATAAAGGATGCATATTGCTGCGTTCATTCAGCGCATGATAAGTGGCATAGCTGGTCACCGCAAGGAAATTGGTCCCGGCCGATGCCGACTCCGGATGATTGGCCAGATACAGCTTATAGCCCACCATGACCGAGTCACCGATAAAAACAGAGCGGTTGAAATAATCCTGAAGGGATTCCGCTTTTGCGGCATTTGTTGCGGGACGCACCACAGGTGTCGCAGGTGCCTGCTGCTTTGCCGCCTGTGCCGCCTTTTTCTTTACGGCTTCCACGTCCGTTCCCGGAGCTACGGGATTGCGCCCCTCCTTCTTTCCGTACTGCAGATAATGCTTATACATCACATCCGCGGAGCGGGTGCCGAAAACCTTTACCACATCCGTATAGGTGTCCGCGTAATATACCGCATCAAAAACGGTACCGTCCGCCATCACTTCGGGCGCTGCCTGCGCGCTCAGCGTTCCGGCCGTCATCACCACGGCGGCCGCCGATGCCAGAGAGCCTGCCAGTCTTGTCAATAATGCTTTTCCCTTCATTTTTCTTTCTCCTTTATCTGAAAATAAATATACTCTGTGTTATACTGTAGCTTATGGAAGACCGGATTTTTCAAAAAGCCCTTTCCGATATGAGTTTTGATTTTGCCGCCCGCGGAGCCATACGCCATCTCTACGGGCTGGGTTACAGTGCCGAAGAGATCCGGGATCGTTTAAGCTACCCTCTTTCCCTCGAGCGCATTCGCGAGGAGCTCGCACTGATCGAAAAGGAACGGACGGATCCGGTCGAAAAAGCGGAATACGAACGCGTCACCGATGCCTACGGCCGCAGCTCCTTCCGCCGCGTAAAAAAGCCGGAAGACTGATGTGAGCTGTAAGGCAGACGATCCGCCGGATCCCGGCTTCAGCCCGTGATCTCGCTCATCGTACCGTTCAGTGTGGTATCCCCACGGCAATCCGTAAAACTCATATACTCATCTTTCCAGGCTGCCACACGGCCGAATTCATTGCGTATGCGTATGGAAAGATTGGAATTGATGGCGATCAGACCGCCATCGCCGCTCACTCCGCCGTACGCATAGGTTTCCTTACCGCTGCCGGTAAAGCGGAAGGACATATTCTCCATATAGATCGAGGAAAAGCCCGTAATGGAACCGGCACCGCTGGCTTTGTCTCCGCGCACATCGATGTTGCTGCCCATATTGCTGTACCGGATCTGCGCTTTTTTGCCATAGATCGTTCCGGCCACCGCCATCTGCTTGGCCCGGCCATAGCAGTGAAAGAATACGGATTCCAGATCCACATCCGCATTTCCGAAGACGCTTCCGATCCCGCAGCCGTCTGTTCCGGAGATCGTGATATTCAGCTCGCATTCGCGTATCGTCAGATCCACATTGCCTTTCATGCATCCGATGGCCACCGAAGTATCGCTGATCATCTGCAGCATATAGCGTCCGCGGCGGATGACCACATCTGCCGAGTCCCTTCCGCCGATACAGATCCCCGACCTTCCGTTTGCGTCGATCGTCAGCGTTCCGTCCTGGTAAAACTCCATCTTTCCCGCGTTTCCGTCCAGATTACCGATCCCGCAGAACTCATCCACATTCAGTGAAACGGACAGATTCCCATCGCCCTGCAGTGTAAAACCGGCTCCTTCCGGAACAGCGATACCGCCGCCGTGCAGGTAATTATCGCCGACAAGGACCAGCGTAAGCTTTCCTCCCGGTTCGATATCGATGCAGGGCAGATGCTTGGGATTGTTAAGATGAACGTGCTCCAAAGTGATAAGCCCTTCATAGCCGCTCTTAACAACGATCTGCAGATCCGCCCTCTGTCCGGGCGTCCCGCTCAGCGTGAAATCGCGGCAGGTCACCTCACCCGCACGGCATTCTATGGTCGTATAGCCTTCACCGACGAGTTTCCCGACCTGGTAGCGGTTCGCCTTGCCCGAAACAAATACCCGCTGCAGGCTTCCTTCCCGCCTCTCCTTCTGATAACGGCAGATCTCTTCCACGATGCGCCCATCGATCTGCGAGAGCACCTCGGGTGAAGGCCGTCCCGTATAATAGCCCTGGATCAGATCCACGCCGAGACGTATCACCGTACCCAGCTCCTCGCCGGTCTCCACGCCCTCCGCCAGCACCTTGATCCCGTTATCATGGGAAAAAGTCACGATCTCGCGCACGAAATGCTGCTTCTGCGGGCTGTCCTGTATGCCCGAGAGCAGCGAGCGGTCCACCTTGACGTAATTCGGCATATAACGGAGAAGATTGGATACATTGGAATAACCGGTCCCGTAATCATCGACGGCCGTTCCGACACCCATGCGCGCGAAACGCGCTTTCATACTGTTCAGTTCCTCGTCATCCAGCTCGGCCTGCTCCGTCAGTTCCACCACTGCCCTGGGACCGCGGCGGGTAAGCATCTCCTCGATCTTCCGGTAATCCTGATCGTCCAGCTTTGTTCCCGGAATACTGTTGATAAAGATATGGCAGTCACCAAATGCGTCTTCGTTACTCTCCATCTGCGCGAGCACGTTCAGGAAGGTTGCCTTTTCCACATCCGCAAGACGCCTTAAGTGCGTGGCATATTTGATGATCTGCAGCGGTGAGATCTTCATCTCGCTCTTTGCACGCATCAGCGCTTCAAAAGCGTAGATACTGCCGTCCACGGCACTGACGATGGGCTGGTAATAATAGGTCAGACGGTTTTCCGTAAGGATCGCCGCCACCTCATCGCAGACCGCCTGCTCCTCCGGCATCAGTTCCCTGCCGAAACCTTCACCGCTCTTCGATCCGTTCTTCTCCTGCACTACGATACTGCGCCTGAGACTCTCCAGCCCGCGCATCAGCGACCACAGCCAGAGACGGTAGGATTCGTCATAACTCCGTATCTTATCCCCGTAATTGATCACGGCGTAGCCGAAACAGCTTTCTTCAAAATGGACCGGGGTAAAGAACCAGGCCTGCGGCATGGTATGCTCTTCAAAGATCTCGGGAAGCATGCGTGCGGTCTCAAAACTCTCGTGGAGGCTGATACGCCCCTGGGAATTCTCGGCTCCGAACGCCGACATCACCTTGAGCATGCGCTCCGTATAGCCATGGACGGAAACCCGTCCTTTGGAAAGCGCCTCCGGCGTAGCCCATTCATCATTGAGGCAGAGGTAAAAACGCTCATAACCCCTGATCTGGCTCAGATAGTTGTATACGGTCTCCAGAAAAAGCTTCATGTCATTCTGAAGCATCAGATCCTCAGGCATACGGTTATGCATGGAGTAAAAGCTCTCGGCGGAAAGATCCGTTTCCCAGCTTTTACGCCGGATATCCACATAAGCCGCTCTGTTGCCGTCACAGCCGCAGCTTCCGCCCAGGAAGAGGTCGACTTCCGTGGACGGATCCTCGATCGGAAGACCTTCCATCAGACGGCGTATACTGACTGCCGCATGCTTTCCCGTGGACATAGCAGGGATAAACGCCGAAGTGAGCGGAACCGGGCTGGTACGCCCCTCTTCCACGCTGTCATAACCGACCACCGCGATATCCCCGGGGATCTTCAGCCCGTTTGCGATCATCGTCTGGCAGACGCCGATCGCCATCTGGTCATTGGCACAGGCAACGGCCCGCGGCAGATCCTTCGGATTTTTCATCAGTTCCTCGGCACAGGCATATCCGCTGCTGTACCAGTAATCCCCGTAAAAGATCCTGTCCTCGCGTACGGTAAGTCCGTGGGCTTCCATCGAATCCCTGTATGCCTTGAGACGGCTGATGGAATGGGGATGCCACTTTTTCCCCGTAAGAAATGCGATATCCTTATAATCATGAACCTCGATCAGATGATCGACCAGTTTTCGTACCGGCGTATAACTGTCCGTCTGTATCCCCGGGAATTCTTTTGTCTCCAGATCCACCGTGAGCACCGGTCCGGAAAAATCCTTTTTGATCTCCTTAACCAGCGCATCGGCCACACCCGGGGTCTGTATCGTATCGGGAAGCAGGACGACCGCATCAAAAAGACTGTAATTGACAAGGGTATAGATATTGGCTTCTCCGGTCTCCCGCGCCGCCGTACTCTGATATTTCAGATACATGGAAAAAATGCACACATCCATGTCATCCGAAAAAGCCTGAGTCAGAAAACTCCGGATAAACTGTTCCTGATAATTTTCATCTGCCTGTCCCAGCAGTAAAGCGATCCTTTTCCGATCCGCCATCTTCATGCCACCTCTGCTGATGCAAACCTGCCCTGTTTCCGGCCTGTTCGTATGTATGCAAGCAAGCCGGATCTCCGGCCGAATCAGCAAACTACAATCTTCGGACAAAGCTTCCTAATATCGTCCGCAAATTCAAGTAATTATATCACGGATACCTGCCAAAAACAAGAAGCCCTGCACGGATCGTCAGCACTTATTTCAGCCTTCCGATCATGGTACCGGCCCGTTGCCACGCACCTGCCGCGTGACCGCAAGCCCATACTTTAAGCTGCAGGCCACGGAACAGTACCGCGTATCCGCTTATCCCACTTGCGAAGGCGCCGTCCTCATGATAGAATAGGGAACGCATTGTATGAGGAAATCCCGGAGGATATATTATGAAGAAGAACGAAAACAAAACGGAAAACACGGAAGTCCTTTTCGAAAAAGAGACCGACGATAAAAAGTCCGGTAAAGCAGCCGGGACGGAAGCGTCTTCTGCGGAAAATGAAGCTGCCGAAGAGGATGCGGCTCCCGCTGATAAGGACGAGACTGCTGACGAAGGTGCTGCCGCCGAAAAAGACGATCCCGCAAAAGATACGTCCGGTCACGATGACAGCGAAGAAAAGAAGGACGGGGACGAATTGGATCTGCCTCCCGTAAAGAAGATCGAGCGGATCGCCCTTACTCCCGAGGAAGCCGCATCCAATAAGCGTATCCTCATCCTGGAGATCGCAGTCGCTGCCGCTGCCCTGATCATCATTGTTGTTGCGATCATCCTCAAGAGTGGGAAAAACGAAGCTGACGGAGAGCTTCCGGACAACGGGATTTCCGTAAGCGCCTCTGAAAACAACGCTGCAAACAACGCTTCGGTTTCCGAGGATATCGTAGAGATCGACAATTCCGCTCTCTTTGTGGGCATCCCTCCCATTCCGGAGCAGGCGGCGGACGAGCTGCCCGATTATGATAAACTGCTCGAAGAAAAACATGTACTCAAACTCACTTCCGAAAACGGCGGCACCGTATACGTCCATGATTATACCAACAGTGCTTATTTTCTGGAGCAGTGCAGACTGCCCGAGGATGAAGTCGATAATGAGATCCGCAAGAACTATCTCTCCTCCTACATTACGGAGAATGATACAAAGAACACGGTCGCACAGCTCTATGACAGCGTTAAGATCGATTATCTCGGAAAAAAGGACGGCGTTGCTTTTGACGGAGGCACGGATCAGGATGTGGAGCTGATCATCGGCGTCAGTCCCTTCATCGACGGCTTCACCGAGGGCGTCATCGGCATGAAGGAAGGCGAAACAAAGGATGTCCACGTCGTATTTCCCAAGGATTACGGTCAGCCGGATCTGGCCGGACAGCCCGCCGTATTTACCATTACCCTGAAAGAGATCCTGCACGGCAACACCATCCCCGAGCTGACGGACGAACTGGCAAACGAGATCACCGGCGGTGAACATACCACGGCCGAAAGCATGCGTGCTTATGTGCGCGACATGCTGCAGAGCGAAAAGATCTGGAACTTCATCGACACGGATTTTTATGTAGAAAAGATCTCCGAAGAAGAAGTGATGGACAGTTATAATCTGATCATGAAGCAGTATGACGAGAGCTCACAGATGTATCAGGTAAGCGTGGAGGAAATGCTGCTCGGAGCCTACGGCGTCACGCTCGACGAATTCAAGACCGAGATCATGGGCAGTGCTGCCACAACGATACGCCGCAACACGCTCTACCGCACCATCGCGAAAAAGGAAAACATCACGGTAGACGATGCGGATATCGAACAGCTTGTCAAAGATATGGCCTATACCGGCACCACCGCCGAATTTATCGAACAGTACGGCGAGGATAATGTCCGTAACCACATCCTTCAGAACAAGCTGATGGAGCACCTGATCGGGCTGCTTGAAAATGCCGAAAGCGTGAGCGGAAACGAAGCCGGAAGCGTGAGTTCGGACGAGGCCGTAAGCGAAAACGAAGCGTCCGGCAATTAAGCCGCCGTCATGATCCCTGCGGCCGTACGGAAACACGGCCATGTGATACCGATACGGAAAAGACGGAATAATAAAGATCAGCCGGACCATCCGGCTGATCTTTTTATCTGCTGTGACATATGATCCCCGGCAAAGCCTGCTGTATCCATGCGGGAAGAATAATGTTCAAACAAGCATTTTTCTATTTCAGATACTCCGACTTGATAAAGGCCACCTTGCCGTTATACAGGATGCTGGTCCAGCCGTCATCCCTTTTCTCCACATAATCATAGGTAGTTCCGGCATATGCGGATCCCAGGACCGCCGAGGTGGTATTGGCATCGGCCCGGATATTAACGGTATCCTTCACGGTCACCTTGCCCTGCACCTTCACATCTGCCTCGGTCTGGATCACACGCAGATACTCCGACTTGATATAAGCTTCCTTATCCTCGAAAATAACCTTGCTCCAGCCGTTCGCCAGCTGCTCCAGGCAGGTCAGCTGCGTACCGGGATTGACATTTCCCACACGATCCGCATTTTCACTGTCCGAAGCGCGGACATTTACGGACGTGGTCGCTTCCACCTTGAAGCTCTTGTTTTCTTCCGTGTCCGCTTCTTCGCCGTCCTCTTCCCCTCCGCCTTCGGCATCTTCACCATCTCCGCCGTCTTCACCGTCTTCCGGCCCCGGCGTAGGCGAAACTTCCTCTTCCGCTTCAGCGGCCAGGCGTTCTCCGACGCCGTCACGGATCAGCTGCTTCAGGCTGGCCATGTATTCCTCATACTCGGGATCGGAATCCATGATCTCCTGGTATGCCGCATCCACATGCTTGAAAAGGTCGACCACATCCTCCTGGGCAGTGATGGCTTTGATATACTCCACTACATTCTCGTCAAAGCCACCGCTGTATACGTAGAGCCTGCCTTTGGCTTCATTACTGCTTTCGCTTTCATTACTGCTTTCGCTTTCATTGCTGCTTTCGCTGCCCTGAGCCTTCTCACGGCATACAACAAGCGTTTCCAGCGCCGGTACCGTCTGTTCAAATTCCTTTAACTTCAGGTCATAAGAAACATAGACCATCAGGGAATCGTCATAAGGTCCGGGCTTGGTATAAAGCTTTATATTCCGGTAGGCCTCTATATATTCGCTCTTGGCCTCCAGCTTTGCCTTCTCCAGGGAATCCGTATAACTGCGCAGGGCCGAATAAGCATCGATATCATTTTCCTGCCGTGCCTTGAAGTAATTCCCCACCAGCGTCTTCAGGTCTTCGTCCGTATTCTCGGTCAGAGGATCCGTCGGTACCAGGACCGCGCTCTCCCCGTTCTCGCTGCTGCTGAGCACCACATCCACGGAAACACTCTCTTCCGGCTTGCTGTCTTTATTCTTCTGTGCCAGACCGATCACAAAGATCAGTATGGCGGTGCCCACAAGTATCAGAGCAAGTGCTGCCAGACAGAACTGCCGGTTTCTCTCAAACCAGCTGTTTCCCCTGCGGCGCTTTGTCTTTACCGGCGTCTCTTTGAAAACATTCTCCCGGCCTCCGCTCCTCTTTTCCTTTTCTCTGTTCTTTTCGTTTTTGTTCTTCTTTGCCTTGCTCTTTTCGGGCTTTCGTTTTTCCTGCCTGTCTTTTCCGCCCCTGATCTCCGATCTGGAGGTGCTTTTTACGTTCCCCTCCGCCGGCGCTTCCTCCCCGATCTCCGGAAGTTCGATCAGTTCAAGATCCGAGGAATCCTCCGGTTCATCGATCATTGAGGAAAGCTCTGAAAGCAGCTCGGCTTTCTTTGCCGAAAGAGCGCTGTTATACCCTCCCCGCACTGCCGCAGGATTCTCCTCCGGCAGCACAGGCTCTGCAGCTTCGGAATATACTTCCGCGCTCTCCTCCTGCGTATAAAGCAGCTGCGTAACGCTCTCCGGAACATAATGCTGCACCGGCGGCTCTTCCCGTATATACAGATGCTCGTTCGTATTCCCTTCAAAGATCGCATCCACAGGGATCGGCGTCGCATGAGCGGCTTCCGTTTCCTCCTGAGTAAACAGGATCAGCGCATCCTCACCCGCAGCGGGATGCTCCTCTGTACTCTCATTCAGCTGCGCCAGACGTTCCCTTGCCTCGTTTACCGCCTCTTCCAGGATACTGCCGGTGTCCGGTCCCTGCATTTCTTCCGTCGTAAACTCCGCGGCAAGGATCTCCGTCATATTTCCCGGGATCGGCAGGGTATCCGAAAGCGAGGGTGCTTCCGTCTTTTCCTCTTTCTCCTCCGCCAGCAAAAGCCCCTTATCGGGCTCGGCTTTTCTGCTTTCTTCCTGCCCGCTTTCTTCTTTGGCGCTTTCTTCCCTGGTGCTCTCTTCCCCGGCGCTCTCTTTTTCTGCCGCGTCATCAGCCTTTATGATGTCTTTGGCTTCCGTAATGGCCGCTGCTATCGGATTCTTGTGGTTCTTTTTTTTCTTCTTACTCATCTTTCCGCTTTGTAACACTTGCCGGACGCGGAATGAAATACTTCCAACACGTCCGTTTTACCCAATAAAAAGATGCACCCGGCAGGGATCGAACCTGCATCAATGGCGTCGGAGGCCATCATTCTATCCATTAGACTACGAGTGCACGCTTGTAGTATATTAACATAATAATATTCTCTTGTCCAGTATAATTATGTTTACCACCAAAAGTATAAAATGATGTCAGTTTCAAATGGATTGGTAAGCGGCATCCTGGAAGCGCTCGATATCGAAATGACCGACGATGAGATTACGGATCTTATCCGTGAAACAAACACGTCCGATTCGTACGAGCTTGTCGGAAATGTATTCCGTCTCCTTTCCAATGATGAACAGACCTCGTTCATCACCTTCTATGCCTGCATGTTTGCGATCGATAAAGAGTACAGCGACGATGAGCTCGAAATGCTCCGGACTATGTTCGAAGAGGCGGATTGATCCGCAGCAGGTTTCGGTACCGAAAAAAGGACGGATGTTTCCCGTCCTTTTTTTGAATCCTTCAAAGCATCATCCCTACAACGATCACCGGGACCGGGAACCGGCATGAACTGCGGGATATACAGCTGCCCCGGCAGTTACCCTGTCCCATAAGGCTGATCAGCCGGCTTCGGCGATCAGGGGTATACTCACGCGTTCCAGTTCGTCCCGATGCCGTTCATAATAATAGACGGTATCGGAAAGCACCTCTTCCGCCGCAACCTGTGTCTTATTGACCTGCCGCACCATCTCCTCAAGCTGTTCCGCCGCGGTGCAGCCGTCATCCTCCAGAAGGATCACCTCATGGATCGAGGACGGGAGTACATACAGATTGCTGTCCAGACGCTCGGCGAAAGCTTTGAGCACCCCGGGGTATAAGAGACAGGCTGCTCCGAAATAGCGGTTTTTGTTGGTCATCACATACATCGGTATTCCTTCCCGGCCGTCCATGGCCATTTTCAGCATCTCATCAATGCTTTCATTACAGTCCTCTCCTTCGCAGGCGCTTTCTTCCCGGATCTTCTTTCCCAGATCCTCCAGGATGACTTCCCGCATCAGCTCTTCCATATTCTGTATCGTTACCGGCAAAAGACGGCGCGTATTGCTGTGGGCACAGGCATAGAGTTCCTCCGCTGTCACATTCCACTGGGCGATATGGCTGTTGCAGATCAGTATGGTCGCGTTTCCCATCTCATCTTCGCCCAGAAGATAGTAAAAGACGATCGCCATATCAATATAGGACAGATGCGGGACCTCCTTAAGCTGCTCCCGGTTCAGCTCCGCATTCACGAGCTTGTATACGACTCTCTTCTGCGCCCGTTTCCAGTCGGTAAAGGCATTCACGTCAAAGTTCTTCTGTTTTCCGCTGTTCTCAAGGATCGAGATGAGCTCGTTCATGATGCTTCCGAAGCTCTCCCCGTTTTCATAGCGTACAAGGAAATCCTCCAGATATACCGTCGGCGTGATATTGCTCCCGTCCCTGAACATCGAGATTCCCGTCAGCTGTATTCCGTTATTCTTCCGCACTTTCGAGATACGCACGGAGCTCTTATCTCCGCCGTATTCCTTCAGGGCCTTTTCGACTTTATGCTGAAAATCCTTCATTTCCATTCTGTTTTCCTCCGTTTGAATAAAATAAAAAAGACAATGATAAACTAAGTTATCATTGTCTTACCGTTCCGCTGCTGCTTTAAAAGCTGCTTCCGTAAATCCGGAAACTGCTCCGCTCTTATACGCGGCTCAGATACTCTCCGGTCCTTGTATCGATCTTGATCTTGTCACCGTTATCAACAAAGAGGGGAACCTGCACCGTGGCACCGGTCTCTACCGTAGCGGGCTTGGATGCGCCGGTAGCGGTATCGCCCTTGAAGCCGGGCTCGGTATCGGTGATCTCGAGTTCCACAAACAGAGGGGGCTCGATGGCAAACACGCTGCCGTTGTGGGAGCACACCTTGACCATTTCGTTTTCCTTTACGAACTTGAGGGCATCGCCGATGGTCTCGGCATTGAGCGCGATCTGCTCATAGCTCTCCGTATCCATAAAGTTATAAAGATCACCATCGGAGTAGAGATACTGCATCTCCTTACGGTCGATGCGCGCCTGCGGGCATTTTTCGGTAGGACGGAAGGTTCTTTCAACCACACCGCCGTTCTTAACATCCTTCAGCTTTGTGCGGACAAAAGCCGCTCCCTTTCCGGGTTTTACATGCTGAAATTCAACGATCTGGTATACGCTGTTGTCCAGCTCGATCGTCATACCGTTTCTGAAATCACCTGCAGAAATCATCGTACTCTCCTCCTGGCTATGCTTTTTTTCGACAATACTCGTGTAGTATAACCTAATGTCTGCATTTTTTCAAGCGTTTTTTTCGCGTCTTCCATGAAAAATGCTTTCCCGTAAATATGTACGCTGCCCGCGGCATGTCCGCGTCAGGTGCGCATCCTCCCGGATGGTTTTTCAGTACGTGAAAATGCGGAGCAGTTTCCTGAAAACAAGAAAAAACGTCACGGCCTGTATGACCGTGACGCTGATATTTTCCACTACTCTCTGACAGCCCTCCGGCTGCCGTGATCCTTTAGGGATCAATCCTGAGGGCAGTCCTTCATGGAGAAGGTAAAGCGGCCCGGATTCTTGGGATCCTTGCCGAGGCAGATCACCTTCACCTCATCGCCGATATTCAGCACTTCTTCCACCTTGTCGATCCGGCGGTTGGCGATACGGGAAATGTGTACCATGCCTTCCTTGCCCGGTGCGAATTCCACGAAGGCACCGAAGTCTTTGATGCTGACAACCTTGCCCGTGAAGATCTGGCCTTCCTCGAACTCGGTCACGATCATCTCGATCATCTTGACAGCCTCATCCATACCTGCGGGATCGGTGCCGCATACGCTCACCGCACCTTCCTCGGTGATATCGATCTTGGTCCCGGTGCGGGCGATGATCTCGTTGATGGTCTTTCCGCGCTGACCTACCACATCACCGATCTTATCGGGATCGATGCTGATCTGGATGATCTTGGGCGCATACTCGTTCACGGTCTTGCGAGGCTCCGCGATGGCGGGCTTCATGCAGTTCTCCATGATGAAGAGTCTTGCATCACGGCAGCGTGCAATGGCACCTTCCACGATGGGTCTGGTCAGACCGTGGATCTTGATATCCATCTGGATGGCGGTGATGCCGTCCTTCGTACCCGTTACCTTGAAGTCCATGTCGCCGAAGAAATCTTCCAGGCCCTGGATATCGGTGAGCAGTACGAAATCGTCATCGGTCTCGCCGGTCACCAGACCGCAGGAGATACCTGCCACCATCTTCTTGATGGGTACGCCTGCAGCCATCAGGGACATGCAGGATGCGCAGGTGCTGGCCATGGAGGTGGAACCGTTGGATTCAAAGGTCTCACTCACCGTACGGATCGCATAAGGGAACTCTTCCTCGCTCGGGAGCACCGGAAGCAGTGCACGCTCAGCCAGCGCGCCGTGTCCGATCTCGCGCCGTCCGGGTCCGCGGCTCACCTTGGTCTCGCCCACGGAATAGGAAGGGAAATTGTAATGATGGATGTATCTCTTTGTCTTAACGTTATCGTCCAGTCCGTCCACCTTCTGTGCCTCGGAAAGAGGAGCCAGGGTGGTCACGTTGCAGATCTGGGTCTGTCCGCGGGTAAACATCGCGGAACCGTGCACGCGGGGGATGATATCCACTTCCGCGGCCAGCTTGCGGATCTGGGTGATCTCACGGCCGTCGGGACGCTTGTGATCCTTCAGGATCATCTTGCGGACGGTCTTCTTCTCGTACTGGTACAGAGCCTCACCGAGGATCGCCAGCCACTCTTCATTGTCCGCCAGAGCTTCTTCCAGCTTCTCACGGATCTCGGAGATGTTGGCTTCACGCTTCTGCTTCTCATCGGTGAATACCGCCACTTCCATCTCCTCGGGCGGAACGATCTCTTTCATCTTTGCAAAAAGCTCCTCGGGGATCGCGCAGCTCTCGTAGCTGTGCTTGGGCTTGCCTACCTCGGCAACGATCTCATTGATCCAGGCGATGAGCTTCTGGTTCACGTCATGCGCCGTGTAGATCGCTTCGAGCATCTTGCTCTCGGGCACTTCATTGGCGCCGGCTTCGATCATGATCACCTTCTGCGCGGTGGACGCCACGGTCAGCTTCAGGTCGCCTTCCTTCCACTGCTGCTGGGAAGGGTTCACGATCAGCTCGCCGTTCAGCAGACCGATCTGCGTCATGGCGCAGGGGCCGTCGAAAGGAATGTCGGAAATGCAGGTTGCGATGGCGCTGCCGATCATGGCCACCAGCTCGGGGCGGCACTCGGGATCCACGCTCATCACGAGGTTATCCAGCGTCACGTCGTTGCGGTAATCCTTCGGGAACAGCGGACGCATGGGACGGTCGATCACGCGGCTGGTCAGCACTGCGTTCTCGCTTGCCTTTCCTTCTCTCTTGTTGAAGCCTCCGGGGATCTTGCCCACGGAATACATCTTCTCTTCATACTCCACCGAAAGCGGGAAGAAATCGATCCCGTCGCGGGGTTTTTCGGATGCGGTCGCGGTCGCGAGCACGGTGGTATCACCGTAATGCATGAAAGCCGCACCGTTTGCCTGGGCGGATACTCTTCCGATATCTACGGAAAGGGTACGACCGCCGATCTCAATACTGTAGGTCTTGTACATGTTGCCTCTCTTTCCTGGCGTTTCAGCCAAATGCCGGCCAATCCTGGCCTTGTTGTTTGTACCGCCTCCGGAAAGAAGCCCCGAAAACACTGAACAGGACTGCAAAGCTTGCAATACTCTTCAGTGGTCTCGCTGACGTTCTCTCCATCGGCATTGATAAAAGTAAAAACGGACACAGAAAAAGCTTTTTTCTCTGCGTCCGTTCCCTTTTCTTACTTACGAAGACCGAGCTTCTCGATCAGCGCACGATATCTGTCGATATCCTTGTCCATCAGGTAATCCAGCAGTCCGCGCCGTTTACCGATCAGCATATACATACCGCGGCGGGAATGATGATCCAGGGGATGCTCCTTCAGGTGAGCCGTCAGCTCTTCGATACGTGCGGAAAGTACCGCAACCTGTACCTCGGGTGAACCGGTGTCGCCTTCCGTGCGGGCAAACTCCTTCATGATGGCCTGCTTCTTTTCTGCAGAGATCATTTTCTTTTTCCTCCTTCTTCTAAAGATACAGCCGCATCCGGGATCGGGGTCGGAGTCTCCGGGATCTCAGATGTGGTCAAACAACAAAAGCTATTTTAGCATAAAGATATCTTATTGTAAACCTAAAATTTCAAAAACGGCCGGATAAACACAAGAAATACCGAAATATTGCAGAGGAGGAAGCCCCCCAGGGCCCGCAGGTGCATGAGCAGGCCGATATTCTTATCCAGCCAGCCCTCCTCCTCCGCCTTCCGCAGCTTAAGCGCCGGGCAGTAAAACAGTGCCATTCCCGCCACCCAGATCACAAAAGGCACAAAAGCCAGGGTCCAGAAATTGAAATATCGCTCATCCATCACGATATCGCTGATCCTCTCCAGCACATTGCGCTTCACCTCGTCGGGAAAGAGCGTACCGAAGAAGGTCTTCTTCAGATTATCCGAATTAAATACAAACTGGAAAGAGATCAGGTAGGCCGCCAGCTGGCTTAAGCCCGCAACGCTCTCAAAAAACACGCTCTTGCCGAAGCCCTTCTCCTTTTTGCACAGGAGGAGAAGTCCGAAGGGATAGGGATAGATCATCCACTGCGGATGCGAATGCTGGAAGACCAGCATGGGCAGCATCCCGAGGAACGCAAAATACAGGATCCAGTCCTCACGCCGCTCCTTCCCGGAGACATAATAGGCCGCCATCACCACCAGCCCCATAAAGATGAACAGTACCGGCACGCCGAAGCCGAAAAGCTCCACCCTGGCCCGCGTCATATAATCCGCAAGGATCCAGAGTCGCGGATTTTTCGCGGCGACCCCGGCGGGATCCGCAATGGAAAAAGGCAGACCCACCAGCCACAATACCGCCACCGGCGGCAGGAGCTTCGCCATGATGCGGAAGACATTTTTCTCCGTAAGCAACACGACCGGAAGGAGTACAAAGATGGCAAAATTCTTACATTGCACGGCGAGGATCGCGCAGATCAGGAAACGCCGCTCCTTTTTTTCGATCAGGGCCCGCACCGCCGCCAGCAGGAAACAGAGTCCCACCACATCAAGCTGCCCCAGAATGCAGGAAGGCATGATCAGGAAAACGCCGGACATATAAAGGAAATAAAGTTTCTCCCTTCTCTCCTCCGCCATGCCCAGCGTCTTCGCCAGCAGGATGAGCTGATGCCCGGAGATAAAGCTGTAGAGCACCGGCTGCAGAAGCCCCCAGAATTTGGCAAAGGGAGAGGCAAGGATATCGCCCCCGGCGATGCGTTCGATCACGTAAAGCGGCAGCTGCCAGATGCCGTTCAGCAGATTCATGAACATATCGTAATTGGCCGCAAAGTTCATCTCTCCGGCCGCCTGCGATTCCAGGTTCACGCTGTAATACTCAAAAAAACGGCCTTCCGCGATGGCCCGCCAGAAATTCATGCCCTGACGCACGATCGCCCTGCTGTCCACATAAAAAAAACAAAGGCTGGGAAAGATAAAAAGAAAAGCCAGAAAGAACAGATCCTTCTTTTTACAATGGCCGAAAAAGCCTTTTATATCCGCTTTTATCATTGCCCCCTCCGTCGCTGTTTAATATCCGAGCTTTTCCCGCAGTTTCCATTTCAGGCGATAAAAGCCGGTCTCCAGATAAGGCCGGAACACCTCAAAGCTTTCCTCGTTCGCCTCGCTGAAAACCTCGCTCCAGTCCGAGATGCGGTCGATCTCGTCCCCCCAGAAGAGCCTTGCCCCCCACAGATGCCGGTACAGACGGATGAACCATCTGGCCGAAGCACGGTAATAGAAAGGACTTAAATATCTTGCATCCGGCGCTGTCATGGAATGCTCTTCCGCATAGCGCTTCATATAGTCGTTATACATCAGAAGGTACGGCCCGCCGAAATCCGCTGTGGGATACAGCGCATAATATGCATCCACATAGCAGGTATCCAGATCACGGATGCGGTCGATCTCGGTCTGAAAGCGGTTGGGCAGTGCCTGCCGCTCCAGTATGAGCGTCTGCGCCCCGCGGGGGGCCAGCAGCATATTGTGCGCACAGCTGCCCGATTCCGATGCGATGACCGCGGCATTACGCATGAAATTCAGCTGCGTGATCAGATCCGTCCTCTCGGGATAGAGTATCGTAAAACCGTTCTTCGCGAAAAAATCGTCCAGCATATCCAGGCCGCGTTCCCTGCTCCGCTTCCGCCCGTAAAAATGCTTCTTATCATACAAGTGTGCCCTCGAAAGGAAGAGTTTCGCTCCCGGCTTTACGCTCCCGCCCTCCGGCAGCCCCGAAAGCACTTTATCCAGGATCTCATTGTAGGCCCCGGAAGTGTAGCTTCCCGATACATAAGCCCGCTCCGGTACGATGACCTCTCTAAATCGCGCAGGTCTGTCCAGAAGCACGGTCCGGTCCAGGATCCCGAAAAGCTCCAGAAAGATGCGGAAGTTTCCTTCGATAGCCGTTCCGCCGTTCTCCCCGGTGACAAAGACATAACGATCCGCTTCCCCTTCATGGGAAAGCGCATACCAAAGGCGCGTGATGCTCTCGATCAGGAAATGCCCCCAGCCTCTTGCCAGGTAACCGCAAAAGACCACCTTTTCCTCCGTAAGAGGCGGCGTTTCATGCTCATAAAAACCGCCGACCCTTCCGGGGATACCGGAACATTCCGCATATCTACCCTGCTCATCGATCACGGCCCCGCGCCCGAAGAGCAGGCTCTCCTTATCCTCTTCAAACTTGATCAGCGGGAGTACCGTCGCATTCGGAAAACACTCCGAGGACAGCTCACGGCGGTCCGAAAGCTCTGCTTCATGGAGCTTCCGGATCGCCGCTGCCTTATGCGGTCGTGTGAAACGATCGTCAATATGCATGATCAGAAAGAAAACTTATCCGCGAAAAACGCTTCCAGTTCATCGATGGCCACACGCTCCTGCTCCATGCTGTCGCGGAAACGAACAGTCACCTTGTGATCCTCTTCGGAATCGAAATCGTAAGTCACGCAGAACGGCGTGCCGATCTCGTCCTGGCGGCGGTAACGCTTGCCGATGGCACCCCTGTCATCGAATTCGCAGTTGTACTTCTTCGAAAGCTGCTCATAGATCTTTTCCGCGCCCTCGTTCAGCTTCTTGGAAAGCGGCAGCACGCCGATCTTCACCGGTGCGATAGCCGGATGGAAATGCAGTACCACGCGGATATCCGGTGCCTCTTCCGTGCCCAGGTTTTCCTCATCGTAAGCAGCACAGAGGAAAGCCAGCACCATACGGTCCGCACCCAGTGAGGGTTCGATCACGTAAGGGATATACTTCTCGTTCTTGTTCTCGTCGAAATAGCTCATATCCTGCTTGGACACGTTCTGATGCTGCGTCAGATCGTAATCGGTACGGTCTGCGATACCCCAGAGCTCGCCCCAGCCGATGGTCGGGAAGAGATACTCGATATCCTGCGTGCCCTTGGAATAGAACGCCAGCTCCTCGGGATCGTGCTCGCGGAAACGCAGCTCTTCTTCCTTCATCCCCAGGGAAAGCAGCCAGTCCTTGCAGAACTTCTTCCAATACTCATACCACTCCAGATCCGTGCCCGGCTCGCAGAAGAACTCCAGCTCCATTTGCTCGAATTCCCTGGTACGGAAAGTGAAGTTGCCCGGCGTGATCTCGTTACGGAAGCTCTTACCGATCTGCCCGATACCGAAGGGGATCTTCTTCCGCGAAGTGCGCTGCACATTCTTGAAGTTGACAAAGATACCCTGAGCCGTCTCGGGACGCAGATAAACCGTCGCGGACGCATCCTCGGTCACGCCCTGGAAGGTCTTGAACATCAGGTTGAACTGGCGGATATCCG
>JAEELW010000091.1 GCA_016282915.1 Lachnospiraceae bacterium
ATACGGTCCTGGAACTTACAGCAGGACAATACAGCGCGGTATATACTTACTTTACCGATTGTGGCAGCTTCATTGAATTTGCCAAAGAAAACCTCTGTCCTGCAAGACAGGCCGAACAGCTTGCGGAGGATGTAGGTTTTGGCAGCTACGGCGGCGATGCCGTCGTCCATATGGACTATGAGATGACCAGACGTACTTTGGGTGACGACCCCCTTTTCGCCTTGTGGATCTTTGTGATCATCCTGCTGATCCTGACGTTCACCGTCTTCCTTGCCGTAACAAAAAAACGCGGAGATTTCGACGAGCGTCAGCAGCTGGAACGCGGAAAGGCATACTGCCTGGGATTTATGAGCATCCTTATCAGTATGTTCCTTGCGGTCACGATCGATATACTGGAACTGCTGCCGGTACAGGGCTATGTACTTTATGCGGCTTCGATCTTCCCGGGACTTATGGTTTTCATCGCCTACTGTGTATGGCACGAAGCCTATTTCTCCCTGAAAGATAAAGAAAAAAGCCTGCTTGTATTTTTCGGATTCATAGGAGTGATCAATCTGATCATTACCATAATGGCGATCCTTGACGGACGGATGATCGAAAACGGCAAGCTGAGCTTTTCCGTCCTGAACCTGGTATGTGCTGTCATGTTTATCGAACTCTTTGTGGTTGTGCTCCTGAAGAAGATCAGCACTTCAAAAGAGACCGATGAAGAAGACGAAGACTGAGGAGGTGGCCTATGAAAAATCTCAGACTCAAAGCCGCCAGAGCCGGACTGGATATGTCGCAGCAGGATCTGGCCGATAAAGTAGGGGTCTCCAGGCAGACCATCAACGCCATAGAAAAAGGCGATTACAACCCGACGATAAACTTGTGCAGAGCGATCTGCAAAGCTCTCGGAAAGACCCTGGACGAACTTTTCTGGGAGGAGTGATGCTGTACGATTTATCGGACACCATATAAATGTCAGAGGACAGGCACTTGCTGCATCGCTGCGGACTGATACTCGGATCTGCATGCCTGCCTCCCATCAGCGATGCCGATTTTACATGGCAGCAGGCAGGCTATTGATCAGCAACGCCGGCGCTATACCTCTGCTCACTGCAGCAGCTGCAGTATTCCCTGCCTGGATTGATTTGCCTGTGCCAGCATGGATGAACCCGCCTGCTCGAGAATATTGTGGGTAGAATATTGGACCATTTCCGCAGCCATATCGGTATCGCGGATCTGCGATTCCGCATACTGCGTATTCTCTTCGCTGTTCTTATTGATATTGTATGCATGCTCCAGACGATTCTGGTATGCACCGAACAGCGACCTCTGTTCATTTATGATCGAATGTGCTTTTTTGATCTCATCGATCGCCCGGCCTGCGGACGCCGCGGTGGAGATATCGGTATCCTGTATTCCAAGCTGGGTCAGACCCAGCGTATCATAAACGATATCGATAAACTGACCCGCTTCTACTCCGGCCTGGATCTGGATCTTGCAGACGCCGCCGTAGATCGGAACGTTCGTAGTATTCTTTCCCACATTTAATGTATTGATATATGCGGAATCATTGTTTGCCGAGCTCTTGCTGATATCCAGTACCGTATTCCCGTTCAGGGTATTGTTGATCTTTTCCAGTATGCTCTCCTGCGTGTCGCTCTGCGTCACACTAAAGCTCATCAGGATATTTCCAACATTGTTGGAGCTTGTACCGGCATAGGAATAAGGCGTTGCGGAGGTCATCGTAAAACGCATCTCGATCGTGCCTACGCCGTCGTTCATACCGGATTTTCCTTCGCCCAGGTTTTTATTCAGCAGACCGTGATCTCCCGTAAGTGTATTCATGATGCCTTTCAGATCTGCCGAGGTACCGCGGGTAATGGTACTTTTATATGGTGTTCCGTCGGAGTATTTCCTCCATTGCCACCATCTTCCCTCGTCTTCCGCTTCCGTATCATTGGAATAAAAGGTGATGGAGTTACATTTCGCCTGCACCGGACCGACGCCCTTCATCTCAAAATCAAAGGTCCAGCCGGTACTGTCGTTCTTTGCTTCCTCGACCGTCGTGCTCTGCGCATAGGTACTCAGATTGGTATTTCCGTGTTTTACCGGATCAATGAACAGATCGTCGGCGCTGTCAAAATGTGTTCCATTGGCAGCATCCGTTTTTTGTGACGCATAGGCTGCGGAATAGGTCATCCCGGCGGATGATGAAAACTGTGAGCTTGTTCCTTCCCAGCTCGTATTGACATAGATACTTGCGCTGGTGGAAAGAGTGCGTCCGTTAACCGCCGCAACGATCTCATCGATCGATGATTCTTTATTCGGAGAAAAAGCTATGGTGTGATCATAGAGCGGATTTCCGTCGCTTCCGTACAGACCGGCATTCGGACCTTCCGGACCGCCGTAATAATCGCTCATCTTAAAACGGTAATTCTTTTCTTTCAGTTCGTCCCAGGAAATGGGCGTTGTCGTATAACTCGTATTATTATAATCTCTCCAGCTGAGGCTGATCCCGTTTGCTGCGTCCGCGCTCAGACGGATAACGGAACTCGGGACCTTGTCATAGTTTGCGGCGGTCACATCAAAACTGCTGTAGGTATATACATCCTCAACCGCACGCTTTTTTTCATAGCCGATCAGTTCCTTTTCGTTCGGACTGTCCCAGATCAGGCGTTCGTTAAAAGAGGTCTCCCGGAAGATCCTTCCGCATTCCTCCTTCAGCTGCTGCACTTCCGCATTCAGATATTCCCTGTCCTTATCGGTATTCGTTTCATTGGCCGACTGGACCGCGAGAGTGGTCACGCGGTTCAGCACATCGTGCACTTCGTTGAGCGCACCGTCCGCGACCTGACAATAGGAGATCCCATCCCTGATATTTAAAGCAGCGCGGTTCAGCCCGCGTATCTGCCTGCGCATTTTTTCGGAAATAGCAAGACCGGCCGCATCATCCGCGGCGCGGTTGATCCGGAAACCGGAAGAAAGCTTCTCTGCAGATTTTCTTTTTTTATCTGTCGTTGTATTGAACATCCTGTTTGCATTCATTGCCGACAGGTTGTTCTTGATCGACATGTTCATCCCTTATCCCTGACCTTTTTCGGATCCGTGACCGTAAGCAGACAAAAAGATCCTCGCAGTATAGTATATTTATCGGAAAATAGTAAGAGAATCCTTATACCGGGGGAAGTCTCATATCCCGACCAGAACCCCGCTGAAGAACTGTTCCTGAAAAGCGATCCGGGCGTATATCGTATTCCTGTCGGGGATCTCAATATTACTTCTGACATTTCCGTTTTCATCACAGGCTACTACGATCCATTTTGTTTCATTATCGTCATATCTGTGATAAACCGCGATGACTTTTCCGCAATAGTCCTCTACCGCTTTTTCCTCGCCGAAAAGATATACATCCTGTTCCGCCCCGTCACCGCCGGTCACTCCCGAAACATAACCATAGTTTATAGGATAGATCATTTCTTTGTGCCGGGGATGAGGGCTTCCTTTCGGGCGGTCGATCTTTCCTTTTACGATCTGCCCGATGATCCCCCGGTATCGGTCCGAAGGCACCGGATTTAATTCAAAACCATACAGATCGCCCATATTCAGGCAGCACTCGCCGCGTTCATACATTTCCCGGATCTCGTCAAACGATAGCCATTTTGTCTCTATGACTTCCCGGGTCGTTGCTTTATTCAGATCCGCGTCCCCGGTCGTTTCAAAATAGAAGGAATCCCTGATCCAGTTGTACCGCTGCCCGTCATAGCTCGTTGTCACCTTTGTCGCAAGCAGCTTTGCATCCTCCGCTTTCAGCCGGATCCCGACTTCCTCATAGACTTCCCGAAGTGCCGCATCGAGGCTCGTGTCGCCTGCGATCGTATGACCCGCGACGGTTTCCCACTTTAAGGGATCCGTATCCTTATCCGCGGAGCGCCGGGATATCAGGTATTTTCCGGTCTTCGGATTTTTGATCCACACCATGACCCAGAGGTGGAATTCATCCTCCGCCAGTTCCCCCTGTTTCCCGCGTAAGCATTTCTTTCCCGTTAGTTTTCGGTCAATGGTATATACATCCCATAACTCACTCATAAAAATATTACGCCTTTTTTCTATATCCTCTTCTGCTGCCGGAGCAGACCGTACCATCAGTCAGATTTACTGCTCCCCTTGTCCTCAAAGATATAAGCGGCTGTATTCCGCTATGGGAATGGGTCTGCTGAAATAGTATCCCTGTATAACATTGCATCCCAGTTCTTTCAGCTTTTCGACCTGCTGTCGTGATTCGGCTCCCTCCGCAAGGCAGCTGAAACCGAGTTCTCCCGCCAGGGAAATGATGTGTCTTATCACAGCGATATCTTTTTCATTATCATTTTCCGTGCCGATCTTGTCGACAAAGCTCTTGTCGATCTTTAAGGTGTCGATCGGCATTTCCGTCAAAAGCGAAAAGGAAGAATAACCGGTCCCAAAATCATCCATGGAGATCCGGAAACCGTTTTCCCGCAATGCGGTCAGAAGATTTATCATATGCTCGGTATCATCATAGGTAGCGCTCTCTGTGAGTTCAAAGTCGATCAGCCCGTGATCGATCCCAAAGGAATCAACGATCCCGGTCAGATGGGATATCAGATTTCTGTCATAAAGCCTGCTGCGCGACAGATTAACGGAGATCGGATAAAGCGCTTTACCTTCCTTTTTCCATTCCGACAGAACACGACAGACATTCTCAAGAACAATATCATCGATCTTTCCGATGGAACCGTCCTTTTCAAAATAGGGAACGAAGCGGCCGGGAGACAATACTTCACGGCCCCTGTAATTCCAGCGGATCAGTGCCTCGGCTCCTTTGATCTTCTCTTTATTGCTGTCAAATTTCGGCTGAAGATATATAAAGAATTCATCATTTTCAATCGCGCTGTCCAGATACGCCTTGATATAACTGCTCCACATGATATCATCATGGATCCTGTCGCTGTACATGATGATATCTGTCCTGTTGGAGTTTGTCCCGAGAGACTGGGCCAGTTTGCCTGCATCTGCTACACGGTTTCCGGAAAGCATGGCGCGCTGCATGGGAACAACGCCGCAGCGGTAATAGATCCGGTAGTTCGGATCCTCCTCCAGAACGGAAAGCTCTTCAAAAAAGTCCTCCAGCTTTTTCAGGGTTTCTTCCTGCGGCATGTCCTTTATCATCATCGCGAAATTGTCGTTATGACATCTCGCGCTGGCATAGACAAAATCCGCTTTGTTCATAGCCTTTACAACATTCGACAGCACCCTGTTCGCGGCAATATGTCCGTATACCTCATTGATGATGCGAAACTGCTTGATGTCAAAATGTGCAAAGGCATAATCCCGGATACCGCAGTCCCGGCACACTTCCAGATAGGGAACAAGGTGATTCCAGTTATGATGTCCGGTGATCGGGTCAAAGAAAGCCTTTTGATATAGCTCTTCCTTTTCCAGGAGCTCTGCTCTGTCTTCCATGATGAGCTTAGCGCGGTCCTCTTTCAGCTCCCATTCATAGAGAAGGCGGAGCTTATTTCC
>JAEELW010000092.1 GCA_016282915.1 Lachnospiraceae bacterium
AGTATAGTAGACTAAGGGCTCACGCCCTTAGCCCCTCACAGATCCGTGCGTGCGGCTTGCCCGCACACGGCTCCTCACAGCAACATTCACTCTAATATAGCGTATAGTAAATCTTAGGCTTATATTCCTTTGTATTAAATTATAATAGTCAAACAATCACTTACTGAATTCCTGCTGAATTTCTTGCATAAAAGCAAAGAAGTAAATCCTATAATCAAATTATCCCGGGATCCGTCTGTAAGGTTTCCGGGACAGTTTTGCTTCCCCCCCTAAACGCGATCACCAGATGTTCCTTTGAAACATCATCATATATCGCACATTTTCGACCACTCAGATCATACACGTGCACGATATCCGTCAACATCTCTTTTTCTTCAAATTCCGTAACCCGATCCGGAAAGCCCTCCAGCTTCTCCGGATGATAGTGCAGTGTTTTCTCATTATGAAAAACTGCCGTATATAAAATCTGCGCCTCTACCAGATCCTGAAAGATATGACTGCCATAGGATAGTTCCGGATTGTACCCCGCTTTCGTCTCTTCCGTCTCACAGATGATCTCATAGCCACTGATGTCCGCAAACGATGTCGGTACTCCCAGTTCCGGAGAAGACGTCCCTACACGTCCCGGCACGATCAGCATCATATGCTTATTGGTATCCCGGTAATGCCAGTTGATCTTCGATACCAGTTTTGCCACCAGATCTTTTTCTTTATAAGGCATATTGTAATATTTGATCGGATCCACATAAACAATAAGATCCAGTTCCGTCGTCTTTGCGATCCCCATAGAGGCACCTATACTCTCCAGCAGAATATCTTCGTCCGCGATATCCACCGGGATCACCACGCCGCCTTCCACTCTCTGCACCTGCAACGGACGGCATTGCAGCAGATCCACCGAATATTCCCCGTTGTCGGAAATATTTACAGTAAACTCAGTATCCACAGGGTATTCGTATTCGGTCTGAATACATGCCAGCATCCGCTTCATCTGCTCCATCAGCGTCAGATTGTCTACCAGCCCCTTACAGGAGATAAACTGCACCGGGCGCCATCGCCCCATCTCCTGCAAACGGTTCTCCGCCTCCCAGTCATGTTCCAGCAATATCTTATCCAAATATTTCGGAAGATCCTTTTGTATCCCCTCCAATGGCAGTTTCTTAAGCGCATGCTCCGTCATATCGATCACTTCGGCTTTTCCCTGAGAAAACTTGTGTTTATCCGCCGAAGATGAATACGAAGTTTTCTCCGGCCGGTCCAGATTAACGATCCTCGGATACGATCCTTCCGTCCGGTCAACCGCCGATGTTCCCAACCCCATCACCAGACGCAGCATGCCTGCTTTCGGATCGATCTCGTTCATTACCCGATATGGACTATAGGAGTAACCCACGCCTGCGGCACAAGGCATATAATAAGAACCGTAGTAGGATCCGGAGACTCGCTGGATCAGCAGCGCCATCTGTTCATCCCGCTTCTCCAGCCCTCGCCGTTTACGGTAATCCAGCGCAGATAAACTCATGGAGCTCGCATATACCACTTTGATCGCATGTTCAAATTCCGCAAGCCGCTCCTCCATATTTCCGCGGTTCACGCAGAATACCGATTCATATTTTCCTGCAAAAGCATTTCCGAAACCGTCCTCCAGAATGGAACTGGATCGTATGATGTACGGGTCCTGTCCGTAATAATCGATAATACGTAAAAACTGTTTCTCCATCGTCTCCGAAAACACACCACCCATGATCTTTTCGGCAAACTCTTCCGCCAGTGAAAAATAGCCCTCTTCTGTACGCTGCCGGATCCGCATATCCCACAGATTATTATCTACAAGATAAGTATAGTACATATCCGACCCAACATAAAAGGAATCGTGCGGCTCCAGGATATCCGCGATATCCGGTTCCCGGTTGCGAATGATCGCCCGTGCAAGCAGCATTCCGCATGCCTTTCCGCCGATCATTCCGGTCCCTACCATATGATCGCGTACCGCAAAATAGTCATGTGGTGTAAAGTTTCGCTTCACCATCTCGCGCATCTTCTCATCACGGGTCATCATGATGTTACACATTCGGTTGCATTCTTTCGTAATATCTTCGCCGTGATCAAAGAGCACCTTCGTACGTGTAAAGAATCGATCCCAGGAATCTGCATACTGCTCGTCTGCGGACCTTTGTGCCTGTCCCAGCGCCTGATAGAATCGGCTGGATCTTACCCCGTCCAGGATCGGTCGA
This sequence comes from Lachnospiraceae bacterium, assembly GCA_016282915.1. Lineage (GTDB taxonomy): Bacteria > Bacillota > Clostridia > Lachnospirales > Lachnospiraceae > NK4A136. Next base: position 2,235 of record JAEELW010000092.1, read on the forward strand.
AATGCCCCTGTCTCCGGATCATAAGTATGCGGCAAAAACATGGTATCAGACGTCCGGTTCCAGACTTTTTCCGGACGCACATAGACATTTTTCTTATCGGAATAGACATCCAGAAAGAGCTGTGTTGTATTGTGCATCTTCCGGATGGCTTGTACGGAATGCTTCCCGCGGATGATCGGAAAAAACGCCACCGTATCCAGGGTAAACAGAAACGGACAGGTCACACGAAAAAAATTGCCCATCATCAGATCTGTCGCCCACGCTGTCTGCAGTTCCGAAAGACAGTCAAACACATAGAATGCATCATAGCCTTCCGCTTCGATCACGTTATGGATATCTACCGTAAAATTTTCAAACCGATGCGACAGCGCCACATTCACACGCTTCACCTCCGGCCGCTCTTCGATCAGCTCCTCATGACTTGCAAACCGGAAATAGATGATATTCCGCCGATCCTCGATCGCCTGCCGCACATACGGCTCCATAAACAGTCTGAACTGCGCCAGATCGGTTACACGCCATACCACATTGTCCCCCAGCCGGATATTGTCCAATGCCGCATCCATCTCCGGTATCCCGCTCTTCACCCTCTCAAACGCTGCCATAACCCCCGCCTCCTTTTATTCTGTTATCCTATCGCATCATACTGAAACCGTAACAAATTTTTCTCCTGTTCTTCCCGACTCTCCCCGTCCTTATAGTCATTCAAACAAATCATCTCTCACTCCTTCGATAGCCGGAACGCTCGCGCCGAGAGCTGTTGCGATAACAACAGTTTCTATAAAACAAAAAGGCGTCCGACCATGGACGCCTTTGCCTTAACAATTTGATTATACATCATCAAGATTCCGTTTTCAATTCAAAAAACACTCCAAATAAAGATTTTTATAGCTATAATGATCCGATAAATCATCAACACCTTAAAATACTCGTTTTCGCCATCATAGCGTTTATAAACCGACATTTCGTAATGCTTCTGCGATTATTCCTTCAATATCAGCACCTGCAATATCCAGTCCGATCGCTCGGATCTGTTTTACCTTCGCTATTCCATAAAAGTTCTGCGCCAGAGCCTTTACATATCCAAAACCGAATTCCTCCGGGCAGTAGTTTCCCCCTGCTGTTGTTATATAACAAAGCTCTTTTGCTTTACACATGCCTTTGGGATACCCGTCTGCTGTATACTTAAAAGTTATTCCCAGAACATTGATCTGTTCGAAATACTGCTTAAGAGATGCCGGAAAAGACAGATCCCAATAAGGCGCCGCAATGACTATACTGTCTGCTTCCGCAAATTGTCTCGCAAGATTGAACAGCGGATCATCAAAGCTCCCCGCCGCAATAAGGCTATCGCGTTTTTTCAAAAAAGCCTCATCCACACTTGGGAAATCTATCTCCTCAAGCTTAACTTCTGTGATCTGCTCACTTTCCTTAGCCAGATATGCCTCCGCCAGTCTTCTTGTTCTTGATCCTGTCCTCACACAGGCATTTATGTACAGTATCATTCTTCCCCTACCCCTTCTACAGCTCTTCCAGCATCTCCTGAGGATTATCGGCGGCCTTCACTTTGTCCATAGCCTTTACTATGATCCCTTTTTCATCAATAAGATAAGTGGTTCTCACTACTCCCATCGTAACTTTACCGGAGCTTTTCTTCTCCTTCCAAACATCATATGCTTTGATTGCCATAAGTTCGGTATCGGAAAGCAGAGTAAACGGCAGACCATATTTTTCTTCAAACTTTTTGTGTGATTCAACTGAATCCTTACTTATACCGATTACAACGGCACCTTTTTCACGTATCTGTGGATACCTCTCAGCAAATCCGCAGGCCTGCTTGGTACATCCCGAAGTATTATCTTTCGAATAGAAATACAGGATCACTCTCTTTCCCTTAAACTCCGACAATGTATGAATCTTCCCGTTCTGATCCGGAAGCTTAAAATCCGGTGCTTTTGAGCCCACCTCTAACACTATATCATCCTCCTTCCGTTAGATCTCTGATGTCTTTTGATCGTCATCCCAAATCATCACTGACCACCCACCGCAGATCCTCCGCAGGGATTACTTTGTACTCGTCCTCACCTTTCCCGGTGCGCATATATACACTTCTGATACCAGCCTGAATGATCATCCTGGCACATAACGGACATGGTTTTGCCTCATGTACGCTGTTATCCTCAGGATTCACTCCTGAGAGATACAGATCGGCATCCAAAGTCTGCTCTCTTGAACAGTTTAACAAAGCATTCGCTTCAGCATGTATAGCCCGACATATATCGTATCCCTGTCCCTGATGCATTCCTTTTTCAATTCTCGGACATTTCCCTATATCACAGCAGTTTTTCTTTCCTCTGGGCGCACCATTGTATCCCGTCGAAATCACTGCATCATCTTTCACGATTACTGCTCCGTATTTTCTCTTGATACAGGTGCTCCGATACGCAAATACCTCGGCACAATTAAGATATGTATCTATCTTAGATACTCGCCCGTCTTTCCCTGTTATAACCATCTTCTGTCTCCTTAAACCACATCAATATCAACTGTTTCTTATGACATTGCCTTATTAGAAAACAGTCTTAGTATCCTTTTCTACAGCTTCATACAGATCTTTTCCCATTTTTGCTTCAAAGTATTCTTTCAGATCAAGATTCGTCTGCCATTTTCCGGGGTCGTATGAGCCATAACGCCTCTTTACATCAGACATGCGGTCAATTATATCCATTATTCCCTCCGCTCCAGCAATAGCATCACATAATTGGATCAGCTTATCATAATCATCCTGCTCTGTTTCTTTAAGCTTCTCACGGATCATTTCGGTATCTTCTTCGGAGGTGTCGAATTTACCCACATAAGCTTCTATCTTATCTTCATTGAATGAATGCGTCAGGCATATTCTGGCGACCTCATCATACCCGAGGGACATCATGTATTTATATCCTTCGGAAACATGTTTCAGATGAAACACCCCGAATTTTCGGCCAATATCATGTAAAAGACCTAATACATAGGCCTTCTCAGGATCCATTCCTGCGTATTGCGCAATCTTCTCTGCACAATGCGCGGTTATCCTGCTATGACTGACCCACTGTCCGGGATTGCAGGTTTCTGCATCTTTTAACAGCTTCTCAGCTTCTTCTCTTGTCGGGTACATACTGAATATTACCTCTCTACTTCCATTCTATGCCAAAACTACACCGTCCAGGTCACATATCGATTTTTAGAGGAAAACAACCTTTCCATCCTCTATCCGATATATTGCACCTATGACCTTTAGACCGTTCTCCTCATCTTTCTGAATTTCCAGACTTGATTCAATGATCCTGATACTCTGCTCCACATTCAACACAGCTGCCTTATAATCGTCCTTCTCTTCCCCTATTGCCCTTTTGATCTCATCAGTAATGAATTTGATAAACCCGTCGGGATCGTGGTGTACAGCGGCCGCTACGGCCCCACACTGGGTATGCCCCAAAACAACGATCAGATTTGTCCCCAGATGGCCAGCAGCATACTCAATACTCCCGAGTTGATGATCATCTATCACATTACCTGCCACACGGATCGTGAATAGATCTCCTATGGCCGCATGAAAAATCCTCTCCGGTATTACCCTGGAATCAGAGCAGCTTATTATGATCGCATAGGGTTCCTGTCCATTCTTAGCAAAGTGCTCCAGGATTGCTGAAGAAATGTCTGTCTTGAAAGTATCAGTCGAAATATACTGATCGTTGCCCTCCTTAAGCCGGGCGATTGCCTCTTCCGCTGTTATCATATATGTTTTCTCCCTATAACACTTCAGTATCCAAATGCAGGATCAGTTTCCATATTCACTTACTGATTCATTATACTTCTTGCATCATTTCTCAACAAGATTTGCGGACTGTTTATACAATGAAAAAAGGAGCGCGTCCTTTTTTCCGGCCGTTTATTCCTCCCGGCCTTTCCCGATCATATCATGTATCCGGTCTATCATATCCTGATGCAGTCTGTGCCGCATCTCGGGGAAAGCACGTATCAGTCTTCCCATTCCAAACAGCCGATGATACAGGATGCTCTTCTGTATATGTTCGATCTTTGCCTCCAGCTCAAGCCTGCGTTGTTTATATTCTTCTTTTGCTTTATCCTGCTTTTCCTCCAGCAGCTTAACCGTCTGCATAGTGCCCTCCGCGATCACTTCCGACATTCCATCGCTGATACGCAGGATCGATCTCTGCAGTTCCTCCATCATTTCCAGCTGTTTATTCAGCTTAAGAACAGAGAGGGTCGTCATAATAAGGTCAAGAACCAGCGTAATGTATAACAGGACAAGTATCGCCCAGGCGATCTTCTCCGGCACAAGATCCGTCAGTCTTGAAATCTCCGGATGGATAACGCGCAGTACGAAAGCTATAGCCAGGCCCCATATGATGCTGAATCTCAAACATATGTAACCACGGAAATTAAACTTTTCCTTACTGTAATCCCACCATCTCGCATGGAAAAGGACATCCAGTATAGCGCCTGCCGCCAGCTCGATCGTAGTAGCAAAACATATCCCGACTGCAAATAACAGCGGCGCAGGGAACATCTCAATATCACCGCTGTAGCCAAGCTTTTCACCAATACAGCGCACCACTGCCAGTACGCTCAGCACTCCGCACCCGTAAACGGGACAGATCGGCCCGTTAAGGAATCCGCGGTTTACCACCTTCCCCATCGTAACAGCATGATAACTGACCTCGATCCCCCAGCCGATCAGGGAATAGATCATGAAAAAACATAATATCTGAAGAATAGTCATTTGATCACACCTTCAGGATCCCTTCTGTTCTCAACTCATCGAAAACAAGCCGGTATCTCTTTCACACCTCTCGCGCGGCATATAACCGATGTCGCACCTGTATAAGAGAGAGGCTTTCCTTCCGTATCGGTGACCATGCACCCGGCTTCTTCCGCTATCAGGGCAGCTGCCGCATAATCCCACAGCTGTATCTTAAGTTCAAAATACAGGCTGCATCTGCCCATCGCTACACAGCACATGTCCCAGGCTGCCGTCCCCGATCTTCTGAGATCCACACATAAAGGCAGAAGCTTTTTTGCAATATCAAAAGTTCTGTCCTGCAGCTCCGTATAATATGGAGCCGTTCCAAAGACAGAAAGAGCGTCTTTTAATGGTGCCTCTGATGACATGATCTTCTCATCATTCATATATGCACCCTGACCCGAAACTGCCGAAAACGCTATATCGTCATAAGGATCATAAACAACGGCCATATGAGGCTTTCCATTCTTCAATAGCCCTACCGATATCACGGATGGTCTGTATTCATAGATAAAATTGGAGGTTCCGTCGATCGGATCGATCACAAAGCAGTAACCGCTGCTCATCTTGGCAGAAAAGACATCCTGTCCGTCTTCCTCACCCAAAAACTCCGCTTCGGGAAACAAAGCTTTTAAGCGTTCGATCAGAAACGCCTGTATCTTCTCATCTGTTTCTGTACAGAAATTCGCATGACCGGATTTTTCCATGATCTTCGGTCGTTTAGCTGACAGCATTATCTCTCCGGCTTCTTTAACAATTTCAATTATACTCTTAACGTTCATTTCCGGATTCCTCTCCTACCGATCAGCAAGCCATTCGTGATCCTTCGCCGGGATCAGCTTATACTCATCCCTGCCTCTGACAGGATCTCAGGCGTCTCATCATTTCGACTGCTCTTTTATAGTATAGTTCCTCCGCATGCTGCATCGCATATTCCTGCGAAGTATTCTCATCTGTCAGTGTTACGATATCCGCTATTCCTGACTCTTTTATCTGCTCATAGCCATCGCCAACGCATCCGCATATCGCCATGCACTGTATCCCGGCTTTCTTTGCTCTTTTTGCAACGCCCTGTACCGCCTTTCCATCGCTGCTCTGATGATCAAGCCGGCCTTCTCCCGTGATGACATAATCCGCATCCTTTATCAGGGCGTCAAAATCACAAAGATCCAGCATGGTATCGATCCCGGACTTAAGCTCTGCTCCGAGAAATATCTTTAACGCCGCCCCCATTCCTCCGGCCGCACCTGCTCCGGGTATGGTATCCGGATCCGTTCCAAAAGTTCTGATGATGACATCACGGAAATTCAGCATCCCCTCTTCAAGAAGCTTAACCCTCTCCGGATCCGCCCCTTTCTGAGGTCCGAACACATAGCTTGCGCCGGATGGTCCGCATAAAGGATTCGTGACATCACACATCACGGTAAAATGCGCATCTTTCAGTTCCGGCATCATGCCGCTCACATCTATACGTGATACCCTTGAGAGATCCTTTCCGCTGCCGGCAAGAAGCTTTCCGTCTTTATCCAAAAAGCGGATCCCTAAAGCAGACAGCGCCCCCATTCCTCCATCGTTTGTAGCGGATCCGCCTATTGCTACACTGATATCTCTATGCTGCGCTGACAAAGCCGCACGGATCAGTTCACCCGTACCGATGCTTGTAGTAAGCATCGGATCTCTCATGGCCGGCGGAACAAGGGGCAGCCCCGCAGCCTGCGCCATTTCCACCAGCGCCTTTTTCCCGGCGAAACTGCCATAACAAGCATTTATCTTCTGCATCAAAGGCCCATGAACCGTTTCAGATACCTTCCTGCCCTGCATTACGGAAAGAACAGCCTCGAGCGTCCCCTCTCCTCCGTCAGCAAGGATGAGCGGAAGCGTATCGCATTCCTCAAAGACCTCGTTCGAAGCCTTTTTCAGTATATCTGCTATCTCCTTGCTCGAAAGGCTCCCTTTAAAGGAATCCGATGCAAAAACAAGTTTCATCCCCCCCTATTCCTCTCCCCCCAGGATCTTCTGCGCGCCGGTTGACCATACGTGTTTCTTTGATGCGTCGCTCCTCTTATTCTGCGCCATGACCCCGGCAAGCGGATGAGCGGTGTACGGCTCTTCCAGATACTTCAGTTCATCAGCCGTCAGTTCCAGATCGACGGCCTTGGCTGCGCCTTCTATGTGATGAAGCCTGGTTGCCCCGACGACCGGCGCCGTCACTTTGGTAAGAAGCCACGCCAGAGATATCTCCGTCATGCTCACGTCATGTTTCTCCGCAAGCTCCGCCACGCGTCCTATGATCACATTGTCCTGCTCCTGAGTGGCGTCGTACTTAAACTTCGCGTAACTGTCCTCGGCGGCCCGCCTGGTATCACCCTCGCCGGGCTTTCTGGAGAGTCTTCCGCTCGCCAGCGCGCTGTAAGGAGTGAGCGCGATATTTTCTTCTTCGCAATACGGCACCATCTCACGCTCTTCCTCCCTGAAAATCAGGTTGTAATGCCCCTGGATGGAAACAAATCCTGCAAATCCCTCTTTTTCTGCCAGTGCATTGGCCTTTGCGATCTGCCAGTCAAAACAGTTCGAGATGCCGATGTATCTTGCTTTTCCGGCTTTCACGACGCGATCCAGCCCATCCATGATATCGTAAAGCTCCGTATTCCAGTCCCACATATGATAGATGTACAGATCCACATGATCCATCCCGAGATTCTTAAGGCTTGTGTTGATCATGTTCTCGATATGCTGCTGCCCGCTGATCCCTTTTTCAATCTCCTCGGGTGTTCTGGGAAGGAATTTCGTTGCGACGACAACATCCTCTCTCTTTGCAAAATCCCTCAGCGCCCTGCCGACATACTGCTCGCTGGTCCCGCTCTGATAGGCGATCGCCGTATCATAGAAATTCACTCCCAGCTCAAGGCCTCTCTTTATGATCTCCCTCGAATGCTCCTCGTCGAGGGTCCAGCTGTGCTGTCCTCTTGCTGCGTCTCCGAATCCCATGCAGCCCATGCAGATACGCGATACATTCAGGTCTGAATTCCCGAGTTTCGTATATTTCATCGCCGCCTCCTTTTACTGCAAGCTTTCGATCCAGGATCTGACGTCATCCTCCGACGCACCGGCTCCGAAGCGTTTCCCGTCGAGCCAGTTCCCGCTTCCGGCGTTGTCCGCAAGGTTCCTGCCGCTCCTGCCTATCCCGCTGCTGCCCGAGGTGCAGAAGGGGATCATTGTGATACCGTCAAAGCTGTAACTCTCCACAAAGGTATCCATGATACGCGGCTCTATTCCCCACCAGATCGGATATCCGATATAGATGGTCGTATATCCGTCAAGAGAGACCGCATCGCTTCCGATCGCGGGTCTTGCAGACTCGTCGTTCTGCTCTTTGGTCGTGCGGCTGCCCGAATCATTCCAGTTCAGATCGGCGTCGGAATACTCCTGTTCCGCCTTGATCTCGTACAGATCTGCGCCTGTGATGGCTGCGATCTTTTCCGCAACTCCCTTTGTGGTTCCGGTTGCGGAGAAGTATACCACGAGCGTCCCGCCGTCCTGCTCTGTCCTGCCTGCTTCCACCGAAGATGCATCGTCTTCCGCAGCTTCCGGCGTGTCGGAAGCCGGATCCGGTGTCCCGCTCTGATCTCCGGAGTCTTTCGCTTTTTCCTCTTCCCGGGCGCTTCCGCTCTGTGTCGTCGGTGCGTCGTCCTTTGCTTCCTGTCCTTCCTTATTTCCACATGCAGCCAGCCCGAAGACAAGCAGGATCGCTGCCAGTACTGATATCGTTTTCTTCATTTATCGTCGTCCTCCTGTATCGTCTTCCTCAGTCCTTTTCCGCGGGTTCAGGGCTTTCTTCCTTCCACACTTCCTTTGCAAGGCGAAATACGGCCCAGCCCTTCGGCCATCCCACATACATGACAGCGTGGGTTATGATCGCCGCGATCTCTTCCCTGCTCACTCCATGCGCCTTCGCATTCTGGAGGTGATATGTCAGGGAAGCATCCGTGATCCCCGACGCCATCAGGGAAACCACCGTAATGATGCATTTGGTCTTCACATCGATCGCTTCCTCATTCCACACCTCACCAAACAGCACGTCGTCGTTTAAGTGTGCGAACATCGGCGCAAATTCTCCAAGCTGCTCTCTTCCTGCTGTCTGTACGATCTTCTCTGCCACTTCGTTTTTCCTCCTTTACTTTGTATCCGGATACAGTCTCACTTTATTCGTGAAGCACGACCGCTGTCCTTTACTTTTGCAGTATCCTGCCGCGCTTTATAAAAGCTTCAGCAGGCAGTTATCCGTTATCTCAAAGATGGACTGATATACATAGTCCACATTTGCCTGTTTCATGGCTTCCCTCTGTTTATCCGTTACTGCCGTGTACGGATAGATCCCAAACATGAAAGGGAAGAATACATATATAAAATCCTGAACCTCCTGTTCGGTCTTCTCCGGGCAGAACTTTTTCAGTATCTTGCACACGTTCTTCATCGACTGCCCATAAGCCACCTTAAATGACGCAAGAAGCTCCGGCCTGCTGTTGGCCTCCATATCATAAGTGTTCATGGCAAGGAGCTTTAAGAGCTGTTCCCTGTCTGCAATGGACGCCGCCAGTTTTTCGGCGAGCTCTTCTTTGGAAAGCTTTTCATTCTCCTGCAGAACAGACTGTAATTCTTCATTCCAGCGGATATACTCTCTTTCAAAAAGAGCCAGAAATATCTCCTCTTTTGTCTGGTAGTAATTATAAATGGTCGGTCTCGAGAAAGACGTTTCATTTCCGATCTCTTTCAGCGTGATGTCTTTAAAGCTCATGGTCTGATAGAGCTTTTCACAGGCGCTTATGATCTCTTCTTTTCTTGCTGCGGTTCTTTCCGGCGATCCTTTCGGCATTTCTTTCCTCCGCTCATTCTATTCTGACTTCGTGTCAATATGAATTATAAACACTTTCTGACACCACGTCAAGATGCGCGCATGATTTTTTTCAAAAAAAAACAGCGGCGAAGGCTCTCTTTTGACCCTTCACCGCCGCTTTCTCCGCCGGATCTGCTCAGCTATACTTCCGCAGCACTGCCAGCACGGCTCCGAGATATGTAGTGCCAAACAGGTTCAGGTGATTCAGCAGATGATACAGATTATACAGGTCCCGCCGGTCCTCGTAGCCCGGCTCTTTTCCCTGCTGTTCGTAATAGCCTTTATAAAAAGCCCTCGGAAAGCCGCCGAACAATTCCGTCATGGCGATGTCTGCCTCCGGATGCCCCACATATACTGCCGGATCGATCAGCCACGCTCTGCCGTCGCTTCCGGTGAGATAATTTCCCGACCACAGATCCCCATGCAGAAGCGCCGGATGATACGGCTCAACAAGCAGCTCATCCAGCTTCTCCAGCAAACGGTCAAGAACTTTCAATTCCCCGCTGTTAAAGCATTTTTCTGCCCGCCGGATCTGCGGTAACAGCCGCCGCTTTCGAAAAAAGCCGATCCAGCTATCCTCCGGCGTATTGACCTGATATCCGGCCCCGATATAGTTATCCGATATAAAGCCGAATTTTCCATCGCCGGTATATGCGGAACAGTCAGCGCAATGCATCAGCGCCAGGCGCCGCCCAAAATCTTCGTAAAAATCCGCGATCTTTTTCCCGGGGGTAATATACTCCATCAGCAGAAAGGAGTCGCTTCCGTCTTTACCGCAGGCGTACACTTCCGGTACGGAGATCGCTCCGCTGTCCCTTATCGCCTGAAGCCCTTCCGCTTCCCGCACAAAGAATGACATTTTCTCTGCCGCATTCTCTTTAACAAAAAGCTTATGCCCATCCGACAGACTCAGCATATAAGCCCTGTTGATATCACCGCCCGCAAGCGGATCCCGGCGAGTTATCTGCACCGGTTCTCCGTAAACTGCCTCAACCGCTTCCTGTAAAGAAGAAAACTGTTTCACCGCATACTCCATCATTTTACCTCCGGGTCTTTCGTTACCACGCCATCCGCAGCTTTCCCAATATGATCTGTCTGCCTCACCGGATCCAAAATCAGCCTTCTTTGCGCCGCTCCCTGCTGCCGCGGATATGACAAGCGCCTTTTTCGTGAACATACACTTTCGCGGCCTGTGTGACATCCGGTAAATGAACGTCAGATCCGGGAAGCTTTTCATCGGCGCCGAAGCTCTCAGGCAATAAGTCGGCGTTTGAATATCAGTATATCAGCTTCTTCCACTTCCGTCATTATCCTGTTTTTCGAGTGCGTGATCTGAAGATCGAGAACTGGGCAGAATGATCAGTTCTCCATCCTGCACAGCTCCTCGATCCACTCCCTGCGCCGGATAACCGCCAGCCATTCCCCGGGGATCCCGTCATAGCCGTAATACAGGGCTGCCAGCCCTCCGGCGATGGCCCCTACCGAATCGGCATCATCTCCCAGATTGACCGCCGTGAGCAGGCAGTCCCTGAAGTTTTCCGTCCGGATCAGAGACCATACCGCCGCCTCTAAGGAATCTACCACGTATCCTGTGCTCCTGATCCCCTCTTCCGGAACTGCAGCAAACTCTGCCAGATCTCTGAGCCTTCCGTAATAAGACAGCTCCACCCTGCTTGCGATATCTTCTTCGTAGAAAGAAAAACCGGCATCCAGCCCCTTCTGAAGCCGCTCCTCCGGGGAGCCCTCCCCGTCAAGGATCTCTTTCACACAGAAATAGTATAATCCACAGGCGATCTTTGCCCTGAGATGATTATGCGTCAATCCTCCGATCACATGAACCGTCTTTATTGCATCTGCTGCCGGCAGCTTCCTTTCATACGCATACAGGCATGCCGGCATGATCCGCATCAGTGATCCGTTCCCATTGGACCGCTCGGAAGTTCCGCCACAAGTCATCGGATCCCCTTCTCTCTCAAACTTCTCTATCGCAAGAGAGCAGGTAGTGCCCATATCAAAGGCTTCTCCGAAGGGCGTGTATCCTCCTTCCTCGTACCAGCAGACAAAGCCTCTCATGATATCTTCCGGATCCACTTCTCCCTTCTTCCGGATGCTGTCCAGCGTCGCCAGAGCCATGCTGCTGTCATCCGTCCAGGTCCCTTCCGGCATATGATAAACTCCGCCGGTCTCCATCCCTTTGACCGGTCCCGCTGCTCTCCGGGCGATCGTTTCCCTGGACATAAACTGCACCGGATCACCCAGCGCATCACCAACGATAAGTCCCATCATACCATCCAGCCATATATTCCTTTTCATACGCTTTCGCCTCCTTTGCTTTTGATGATATGACTATACCACAGAAAGAATTATGACAGGTCTCTTCAAAAGCGACCTGAATATGAATCCGGAAATCTCTTATCCCGGCCCTTATCACAACGCGCCCTTAAAAACAAAAACGGTGCCCACAAGATCTCTCTCATAAGCGCCGTTTTTTTGCTTTTACCGGGATCTTCCGAGGAACCGTTCTGTCTTACACTTCACAAGAGTTAATTCATCCCCCGGAATAAGGCAATAGCCTCCGTATTCTACTCATCTTTAAGATTTTTTTCGAACTGATCAAAATTCATGCTTCCGTCCATGCTGCTGACAAGCGGATTGCTTATCAATGCCAGTTCCAGGCGTTCGCGCTCCTTTGCGTTCAGGATGACCAGCCGGTTTAATCTGTTGTCAGACGCATGCTGCAGCCCCATCTTGTAGGTATCATTATCGACCCGGGTGATCGCAGCCATAGAATAATCATTGAGATACTCAAATCCTTCCGGTAATCCTGTCAGATGATCGTCCCACATAAAGAGGCCATCCCGGTATTTCCCGCCGGCCGGCTCAACAAATTCCGGGATCCGCCATTCATTTCCAAGCTTTTGAGCGCTTCTTATCTTTCCGCGACGTATCCACTGTCTGACAGTACCCACGTTCACTTCGTGCAGCTGAGCATAGTCCTCAACCGTAAGCTTGCGCGGCTCCATCCGGATCAGAATGTACGCTTCCAACACAGCGCTCACATCCTTTTTATAAACCCTTTTCGCAAGCTCACTCGATCCGACCAGCTGTAACGCAACTATGGCCGACTCCTCCGTGATCCCAAACATGAATCCCCAGCCTTCGCTCAGGTTCCCGGGAAATTTACGTCTGCGGACCGTTTCCAGGAAACGATCTGCAAACTCCAGAAATGCGATGTGGCTCTTTACAGATTTCTTTTCTTCCGCCCCCGCTCCCTTTCTTAAGCCGTTGATGTGTTCCTCGATAGCCCTGACCAATTCCTCCTTAGTCGTGATACTGCGGAGACCTTCCTCATTCGTTACCGCTTCCTTGTTTTTCTTTCCCATATTCCGCCTCCTTTTCAATGTACATAACACGCGCTACGAAAAAGATAATAGCAGGGACGCGTGTACTTGTCAAGTACATATTGTATTGCCGCAATACACACGTTGAACATTTAACTTCCTCATAAGCAGCAAATCCTGCTGACAGGAGTTGAAACCTTAACTTCTCCAAATTTGTCTCCTTCAACTATAAAACTAAAATATCGTAATGCGAACGTAGTTCTTGACGAGACCTGTCACTTTTTGTACATCCCGCTGATGAAAGTATATGAATCCGCGTCATCCACGCTTCCCCATCCCTGCATATAATTGAAATAGTACTCTTCCCCGGTCAACAGATCGGTCAATCCATCTTTACTGAACAGCCGGATGTCATGCTTTGATAGCATCCTCTTTAATTCTTCCATCTCCCCTGATCCGGTAGCGGGAAGCTGTTCAGGATTGCAACAGATAATGCGCTGGTCTTCGCGACTACACCAAATGAAACGTTTTCTCTCCCCCCAATAATCAAATGATCCTATCTTCTCCTCTTCCATCCAGTCTATCAAACTGCAGAATTCCCTAATCCTTTCCATTAAGTCATCACCTTCCGTCAGCATATACCACCTGTAACCCGTACTGTCATGATATCCATCGTATCTGGTGTCAGAAAGAAAAGGCTTTTCCCCATCCACAAAATCATGCACGATCCTTCGCCCGATCGATATCAGTTTATCTTCATCTATCCACGTTTCACTCCGTATTTTTACTTCCTTCTCGGTAAGGAAGTCTTCCGTGTAATACAGGATACGTTCCAGTTCCCCCGACTTTTTATATCGGTGATCGGTACCCTCGAATATTTTAAGTCTTACACCGTTCTCCCGTGCATATTCCAGTGTATCCCGAGGATCCACCACCTCATCCCGCTCGCCCTGAAGGATCAGAACCCGGGACATCGGCTCTTTCCACCAGTTACGTTCATCCACGCTATGCTTTTTAAGCCCCTCATAAAAATCATATCCGATCTTTATGGGCCGTTCATATCCCAGAGTCAGTTTCCTGCCGGATTCCAGCTTTTTAAATTCTTCATCGGGTACAAGCTTCCGGAACACTTTATCCATCCTGAGGGCCGGCGATCGAAGGATGATCTTTTCAAAGGCTGTGGAATTCTCCGATCTGTTCCAATATAAGAGTGCGATATACCCGCCGAAACTTGTCGCGAAGCAGCTGATCTTTTTCTCCGGCCACAGCTTCCTTAATGTCAGGATCGCCTTCTTAAGATACAGCAGGCAGTATTCTACGGTGAAATGCTCATCCGGCTCCGTGCTCTTTCCGTGTGCCGGCCAGTCAAACGCTGCCACAGCGATCCCTTTGCTGTCCAGCGCCCTTCGAAGGGCCGCAATCACCGAACTTTCCTTATCCCCGCCAAAACCATGCAGACAGAGAAGGATCTGCTGATGATCTTCACGGATATTGGAATCGATCGGGAATTCCGGCATTCTTTCCTGCTCTGTTTCGTTTTGTTTAAACCACATCTCCTTATCTTCCCCCCTCCATATATTTTCTGATCCAGACCGGATCCCTGTAACTGCCGTATTCCTCCATCACACATCCGTAACACAGATCATCCGCGATCTCCAGGATGAGATCCGACAGTTCCAGATCCTCTTTCCACCTCTGATCGATCGCCTCATATCCGCAGAGCGCCCCGAGGATATTCCCGGCCACCGCGCCGGTCGTATCGCTGTCCCCGCTGTGATTTACTGCCGCGATGATACCGTGGGAGAAATCATTCCGGTAACGCAGCGCACAGTACAGTGCGATCCCCAGCGTCTCCTCCGCTACCCAACCGGCACCGATACGATGAATGTTTGATACGTCATCATCCTGATTCTCCGCCAGAGTCAGCGCCAGATCCGCAATGGCCAGCAGCTCTGCAAGATGATCCTCATCCTTATAGATCCGCCGTATCGTATCTTTGGCTTCCAGTATAATATCCTCCAGACTCATTTCCCTCTGAGGATAAACAATACGGTTGATCACATGAACGAGAAAGGCCGCCGGCATATATCCGAGAGTATGGCAGTGGGTGATCCTCGCGATCTCCCCGCCCTCCTGATCAACAGCGTCCAGCGTCTCCCCGCCGTGATAGTCCAGCGCCATCGGAGCGACCCGCATCAGTCCGCCGTTCCCCTTGCTGTCATTTCTTTTACGGATCACATCCGGATAGCCGTATTTGCTGTGGTTCTTCAATTCTTCCAGCGCAGAAATACAGGTATTGCCCGGAACTCTTGTGGCATAAAGCTCCGGCACATTCATAAGCCAGCATATCCTTCGAACGTCTTTTTTAATGCCCGCGATATCATATATGTTCTGTGTTTCAAACCATTCCAGATAAGCTTCATAGACATAAGCCGCCACCGGGCCCATCATCCCCCGCAAACATCCTCTGGTCTCACCCACGAGTATCCCGTTTGCCGTAAACAGCGTCATCTGGGTATCATCGGATATCAGGGCTTTTCGCTTTTTAGCATCCAGCTCATAGATCGTGATACCCCGCTGTCCGTACTTCTTCCATATGGCATCTTCTTTCATGAACTCGATCGGATATCCCAGCGCATCACCGACCGCTCCGCCGAAAAGACAGCCCCGGATCTTATCCCGGTAAACCTCCCTTTCCCGGCGCTTTTCCTCCACCTTCCGCATCTCTTCCGTTTCCGTATTGTTCACAGGACTCATTGTCTTATCTCCTCTCTACTCTCACCTTGAAAGTTCCAGAAGTATATCATCATAGCTCTTCATCTGAAATGTCTTCATCCTTCTTTTGTATGAGTCATATTCCTTATCGTACTCATCTTTCGCACCTTTTTTGAATGCGCCATTTACATAATACTGATCATCGTATTTTGCCAGTATATATCTTGTTTCTCCTTCTTCAAAGGAGATAACGGCACTTTCATCTAACATGTCATCACATGTGATTACAGTACCTTCCCTTTCATTATATCCAATCGCCTCATAGCAGATATAAACATAGGACACTCTTCCATCCCTCATGATCTTGCACATCCCCACCCAGGAACTGTAATCATCCTCATATCGGACAAACAACTCCGGAATATCGTCATCATCAACATAGGCAAGTTCAAACCCCGTTGCCCAGATATCCTGATAGTATTCCGTCTTTTCAGACATATACCATTCTTTTTCACTTTCTATATAATCCCGGTAAGACGCCCTCCAGTCATAATCTTCCTTTTGGGGTAATCGGATCTCTTCAGCGCTCTCCCCTATATACATCCATAACGCAGGACGAATGCCCAGATTTGCAGTTACATTCTCCATCGGCCCAATCTGGCCGAAGATGATCCACATATCATCACGGAGCCACCACTCACCATTTCCGCCATCATAGTGAGGCACTTTCATAGAGGCATACGTTGTATACCGGGCCTGCAGATCTTCTGTAATTGGTTGTCCGGGTCCGTAATAACGTGGGCTCAAATCCGGAAAGTATCTTCCTTGAATATCATTAATTGATAAAAGAAAAATCTTATCAAGGGTAGATACCGTTTTTCCTTCCAAATCCAGAAAACTGGTAAGATAATCCTTTTCGTCTGGTACTGTGCTTCGAATCCTTCCCCGTTCCAATTCATCAAACGCAGAAGGGAAAAAATCGCTGTTCAGCCACTCTCTGATATAATTGCTTTCCCATCCGCTCTCGTAGTCATAATGATCCGGATCATCGGTATATGGCAGTACATCGAGAAGGTATTCACTCATCAGCAGCGCCCACCCACCATCGACATCAAGGACTCTCCATTCGATCGGTTCCGCACCGTTATTGAAATCTCCATCCTGTTCATAATGCCCGAAGAAAATGCTATTCCCTTGTAAAGTAAAATCATTTTCACCGATGCGAACAAATTCATGGTCCATATCATCATAGATGAAGAACGCCGGAGTTTCCTCCCGATATCCACTCTCATAGCTAATATCACAGGCTGCATATTCTTCTCTTCTCTTGTAAAGACCGGACCAGTTGCGGGATTCCTTCAGTTCATGCACTTTTCCTTCTTTTACCCCGAACACATAGGAATTGCTGACGGAACCGCCCGCGCTGTATTCCCATACCAGTAGTTTATCCCTGCCGGTATCCAGCAGATGTCCTTCCTTTTCGTATTCGGGGAGATATCCCATAAACGGCTCATCTGTGTTTACCGGCTTCACTTCACAGTCCGCTGATATATAGTATAATCTGACATTCATTATCGTTAAGGGATCTGTCTTGTCATCTCCTGTAATACCAAACGCTTCATAAGCCCCATCCCCATCCATATCATCGTAAAAGAAATGCAGAAGGTTTTCACCCTTTATATATTCCGAAAAAACTTTATACATTCTGTCATACAGCTCATCCTTCCCCTTCTGTTTATTCGTCTGAACCTCAGTTTTATCCTCTCTGATCGTCGCAAGCATCCTCTTCAGGCTTTCATCACCTGTTTTTTCAAATCCTTCTTCCAGGATACTCTCTGCTTCGTCATATTCTCTCTGCGCAACATATACTTCCGCTAATCCCCGGTATGCTCCCGGTTTTTCCGGATCGATCCGGATCGCATCCCTGTAAGCAGCAGAAGCATGATCATAATCCAGCAGATCTATATAACGTTCTGCCAGCTCGATCTGTTCATCATATTTTTTTTCCACATTTCCGGAGAAGATCATAAACAAGAGTATTCCGGACACAATAAGAACAAGGAGTGCACCCAAAAGCACAAATGGCCACAGCCGCTTTTTCTTTCTGACCGCTTCTATATTTTCTTCCTGTACCAAAAGCGGCGTCCCGCATTTATGACAAAATTTCTGCCCTTCTTTCAATTGTGTTCCACAGGTTTTACAAAACATATATGTGACCCTCCGGCTCCTCGTGATCCCCCATATACCATTGGTATGTACATATCATACCGCAGAATTTCCTAATAATGGTCGCTCAGTGAACGACCCTTCCCCAAAAAACCGAGTGCCTTTGGTGTCCTGCTCTGATAGAATCACAAATACAGAGTCTTGCTTATTAACAGAGCGCGGTTTAGAAAGGTTCTTTTACCGGTATGCAAGCTCATCTGTCAAATGAGTGTATTTCCAAATAGCCCGGGATGTGAAGTATCTATTCATTCCAGCCGTTCTCCCAGCCCTCTTTCAGATACGCTTCCAGCATTTCCATGAGGCTGTCATACTCTCCGCCATCGTTACTTCCGGCAAATCCGATCGCATACTTATGAGCAGCGGCATCATATATAAAGCTTTCATCGTCAAGACAGCCCAGCCAGATGGCACGCTGATCATCCTGCCACCATTCAAAAAGACTTCTGTCATTGCAGACAAAATAATTGAATAAACTGTTCGTCTGGCTGTAAAAATCTTCAAGTTCATCCGCGACCCGCCGGTCAACACCATATTCTCTGCAGAGTTCCCGGAAGCCGTTTAATTCCGCATCCGTTGCCGGCTCAAGCCTTACACAATGGCCTCGGCATATGTATTCATCTTCCTCACTTTTCCCGCAATACTTTTCAAACAATTCCTTAACGGTCATAGCCAACCCTTCTCCTTCACTCCATGCTGAAGAATGCTTACCTCTTCCCGGATCATATCCATATTTTTCATACTCCCGTCTCCGGAAGCTTCCTTAATGCATTTACTCCGTTTCCTCTTTACCGGAGTCTTTGGATCCGCATAGGTACCCAAAGAGCATATGGCTTAAGGCTGTATCCTTCCTTGCCCTTTCCCTGTTAAAATCAAATATATCTTCGCTGCATTCCTCAATATGCTGTATCAACGGAAGTACCTCGCTCGCGGGAACTACGATTCCATATTTCAGCTTTCTTTCCGCATAAGCCCGTACTTCCTCTAACAGAGTCTGCAATTCTTCATACGCCTCATCACGGATATACTTTTGCAATTTCATTTCAACGCCGGACTCCCGCAGCGAAAACAAAAACCCGTTGGCTTCCACAGAAACATAAGTTATACGATCCTCCGGAATGGCTGTATGGTTGTATCTCTCGGTAAGATATTGATAGAAGGCTGCTGACAGCTTGTGTACATATTTCCGCTCCACACCACGCAGCAGTTCCGCTTCTACCTGTCTGTATACTTCCGCAATAACGTCTCTGAGATATAATCCTTTTCTTTTGTCCGGCATTTTTATACCGCTTTCCCGGATCTCGCAAAGCAAAGATAACACGATCTCCGGCTTTTTATCATACAGATAGACTGCCAGCTTCATGATCGGAGTGAAATTTCTGAGTGTATATATACTGTTGGTGATCTCCGCACGGATAAACGCTGCTTTGTATACAGGTATTGTTACAACCTCATACCTGGTATGTAAGTATGCGTAATATGCCTTTTTCAGCTCTTCCGTATATTCTTCCGGAATATCCCGCAGCAATTCGGCTTCCACGCCGTAATATACTGCCTCCGTCAATTCTTCAACGATATCGTTGATAATATGATCCATGCTCAATTCCTTTCCCGGATCACGTATCCGCGCCGATCCGTTCTTCTGTCTGATTGCATTCTCCCTGCCCCGGCCTTCAGATTACAGTATCCGGAATCCTTTATATGATACAACATACGCGTGCTGATCACAAGGGAATTGACATGCTGTTTGGACCTTGCGAATCGAATGCTCCATTCCATTTTCGCATTGCAATTTCAGTCAATCGTATATTAGACTTTCCCTTCTGATTGTGATAGAATTTGATATACACAGATGAAAGGACAGACCTGCTTTGTTTTGCAAAAAATGCGGACAGATAATTGATGACGATTCCGAGTTCTGCCGGTATTGCTGAACGGTGATGACACCGGCAGGGAATCTGAATAGATCCATTGATGCTCCGGACCGTGATGAAAACATAGATCCGATACTCGAAAAGTATCCAATGGCACTTCCCGGCGGAAGTATCCTTGCCGGACAGTATATCATTGAAAAACCGGTCGGACAGGGCGGTTTCGGGATCACCTATATCGCAAGCGACCACAAAACCAAGCAAAGGGTAGCTCTGAAAGAGTACTTCCCGGAATCTCTTGCTACCCGTATCGAACGCTCAACAGTTCGCCCGTTGAGTTTTTCCCGTGAAGAGAATTTCGAATACGGACGGGATCTCTTTCTGGAAGAAGCAATCCAGATATAAAAAAAGCCCCAAAGCCTGATTTTATGCGGTTTTAGGGCTTTTTTCGAATTTCATTTTTTTAGTTATGTACATATGGTTAAGTTAAGGTTGAAACTGATGATCATAAAAAACGGGAAAGATATACAATTCTACCTGTTAGTCTCAGGTAGTCAGAACGAAATACTCCCCGTTTCCTGATGGACCCATCATAGTCTATGACGTAACGTGAAAGTCAAGAGGTTTTTTCATCTTTTTTTATACGGCTTTAAAGCAAACAGACATATGATATCCGCTGTCCACAGAACGCCGGCAGCAATAAACAGGATCAGGGTATAACGCGGCAGTTCATATTTGGCCATCACCAGCAGATCAAGGCCTGTCACAGCCAGGTACGCACCGATGCCTGCTATGATCGCACAGATCGTGCTCAGCACAGCCAGCACTGACAGAATAATGACCGGGAGCCATCTTTTCATATCTCACTACCCCCTCACTCACGCAGTCTTTCCAACGTTGCCGCAAAAAGCTCCTGATATTCATCCTGCTCTTATGACGTTCAAAAATCATGCCGGTCTGAATTTCTTTACCTGCAATTCAGCAACAGAAACATAGTGCTTAACATTGAATACTTCAGGAGCGCATTCATTCAGCATCTGCATATGTTCCTCATTCCATGCCCGGAGCCGGGCTTCATCCATCGCTGCACCTACTCCCCGGCATGCACGCATACGGCCATGCCAGCCTTCTCTTGTAAACGGTATATCAACCCTGAACTCTTTTTGCAGAACTATATCAAAAGCGGCAAACAGCTCTTCGGGAACAAAAACGGGGTGAACCGTATCTCCATAGGAAGACCAGTCCGGGTTATGTTTTAAGATGATCTCCTCGCTTTTCCCTGCAACAGGATCCTCATAAGGCAGCCATCCCATGTACAGGATCAGCAGCTTTCCTCCCGGTTTCAGCATCCTCGCAAAACTCTTCGATATCTCCTTCGCGTCCAGATACCATATACACTGGCATACCGTGATAACGTCAAAGCTATCATCCGGGTAGTCCACCTTCTCAGCCGGGCAGGTAAAAAAATCTATGTCCATTCCCTTCTCTGATGCGAGCAGCTTTGCCTGCCCGATCTGATTTTCCGAGATATCGGTTCCGATCCATTTTGCTCCGTACCGATACATATTGCGGGGAAGGACACCGGTCCCGGTTCCGACATCGAGAACCTTCTGACCATCCCTGCATAATCCCAGTTCCAAAATGAACTGATAGAATTCATCGGGGTAAATATCTCTGTATTTCGCATAATCCTTTGAAGTATTGCCCCAATCAAATGTCTTTCCGTTATCAATATCCGAGAATTGCATATATAATAATCCGATCCTCCTTATAAAACATCCCTCTGTTTACTTCCCATTTGCGATAACCACATTGATCGGCTCGATCTCTATCTTCTCCCAAACCTTTTCAACAACATAAGGTTCATTCGCAATATAGTCATCCAGCTCCTCGCGACTCTCGAAGTCCATGATAAGGGCTGAACCTTTCATCCTCCCCTCATCATCCAGCAGCCCTCCGGCGCTGATGATATGCGCGCTCATTTTCTTCATTCCTTCCAGATGACGAGGACGTACTTCCATACGCTTATCCAGCTTTCCTTCACCATCATACGCTCTGATCAGAAATTGCATGATACATTCTCCCTTCTGTTATATATTCCCCTTCAAGATAAAATCCAGCCATTATCCGCATGATAGATCATCTGGTGGGTCATGCCGCCATCTATACAGATATTTTCTCCGTTGATGAATCCTGCTTTTTCAGAACACAGATATAAAACCGCATTGGCTATATCCAAAGGATTCCCGACCCTTCCGGACGGCTGCTGGTATGCATCCGGTCCTTCATAGACCTTATGATCCGTCCCGATGCATCTCTCCGCTCCTGATCCGATACAACACCGGCTTCCCATGCCGCATCCCGACCTTCCTTGCGGTCTCTTCATCCCCGGAAAGATGCACATACAGCCTGGACTTCGGCATCAGTCCCTCATGGTCAATAGCTTCCTCATATTTCGTCGCCGTACCGTGGTAAAGGATCTCCGTGAACAGGAGGAGCACAGATGCCCTTGTCATTTCACCTACTACTCAGATCATCTTCAGTAATATACCGTACCCCCAGCTTTTTCAACTGCTCCCGCATTTTCCGTACCTTTTCATCCGGGAATCTTCTTCCGATGCAGTTTTCGATCATCACCACATTTACGCCCGTCTTCACTGCGCCTTTGGCCGTAGCACCCACGCAACCGCATTCATCCAGACCGCACAATGCCACTTCGGAATAATCCTGCTCCTTCATATATTCCCGGAACGCCTTTGCGGTATACGTATCGGAACGGTTCTTTTCAAAACACAGATCCGATACAAGATCAAGGCCGTCATACAGTTCCGCCCCCTCGGTTCCTTTTATTGAGAATCCGACACCCCACATGATCTTCGGGAGAATATGTTTGATATATATGATGTCGTAGCCTTTCTCCATATAAAGGGCGATCAGGCGGTTGACGTTACCCACGAGCTGATCCGTATCATAGGTAAACATCGGCTTTCTTTTCTCCCACAGATAATCCTTCTGCATATCGATCACAATCAAGGCTTTTCTCTCTGTCATCCTGATACTCTCATCCTTTCATGCTTCATATCTAAGTATAATTGTGCATCTCCCCCACACGGCGCTACCAACAAGAAGAAACGTCCCCCTCACAGCGGCAGGAACAGGACCAGCTCCGTCTCATGGTCTCCTGTCTTCATCCGCAGCTCGCCCCCAAGCTTTCTGGCGATGAGCCTCGCTTCATAAAGCCCCACTCCGCTGCCGTTCACATTCCCGGAATTGGACCCTCTCCACAGGCTGTAAAAACAAAAGGAAGCTCCGTATCCGAAAGCGTCTCGCCGCTGTTTAAAACGGAGATGCACCGTCAGGAAGCCCAGGATACATGCCACTACGATGACAAAGGCATTTCTCATAAAACTGAACATCATATC
The DNA here is from genome assembly GCA_016282915.1 of Lachnospiraceae bacterium. Classification (GTDB taxonomy): domain Bacteria; phylum Bacillota; class Clostridia; order Lachnospirales; family Lachnospiraceae; genus NK4A136. The sequence goes on from JAEELW010000092.1 coordinate 25,508, forward strand.
ATACAAGCCCAGGATGGATGCAACGAATTCCGTATCCGTCATGTAATCATCCGGGAACAACTCCTGCAGTCTCTGCCGGTATGCATCTTTTTCTTTTTCCGGCGCATCCAGGGTAAAGCCTATGGTATTGAATCCTCCGCCCACAGCTGCGTCCTTAAAGGCTTTTGACATGATCACCTGTTTCCCGTTGATATTCGACAGTCGGTCAACAAAGCCGGTAATGATGAACTCATCTTCCGCTTTGTTTGATGAAAGTCTGTCTTCCGACAGCTTTTCATAACGGATCGTAAGCTTATCCCCGATGGCAAGCCCTCTTGATTCCGCCGCATACTGATCGATCAGGATCTCGTTTTCAAGCAGAGGATACCTGCTTCCTTCCCGGATCCTGAGTCCCTCGGGATCAAAGTTATAATACATCAGGACAGCATCTTCTTCGTCACCGAATACCAGTGTGGAGTCCTGCATATATACCATTTCGATCTTTGCAGGAATACCTTCCTTCTCCATCATACTGTCAAACTGCCTTAGCATCACATCGATCCTGCCGGTTCCAAGGGAAAGCTCTTCCTTTGTTTTGTCCGTCAGATTCAGGACAAAATCCATCTGCTTGAAGGAATAGTACTTATATAAGAAGTCTGCGTTTATGACCGTATCCCTGACCATGATGCTGATGAGCACAACGATGCATCCGGCCGTATAGGCAACAAAGAGAAGGATATACTTTTTAAAACCTCCGAGGATATCCTTAAGCGCAAGAAACAGAGGTATGGGGATCTTTCTGCTTTTGTTAAGCTGCAGTCTCTCCGCACGCCGTATACTGTCAGCCCTGGCCTCTCCGTGCAGCACGTCCATGACGGAGATCTTGTCAACCCTTTTCATGGAATGCATGATATAAAGAATGATAAATACCATGATGATCATTGCGGAAAGTACGGCCACCACATAATCCCCTGCCCCGAAGGTATAGGAGATATTATAGAAAAACTTATCTACAAGCTTGGCTCCCACCATCGGTCCGATCATGCATCCTTCCACGGAACCCACTGCGGCAAATGCGATATACTTTGCCGCAAGCAGCCAGCGGAAAGGCTTCGGGGATTCCCAAAAGGATCGGCGAATGCGTCACAATGATAAACTGCGCCCTGCTCCACTATTCACCCCGTTTTATCACATCTCATCATTTCTCATATAGCGTGCATCTTTGTATGTTCCTATCTTTTTGATCTTTTTTTCTTTCAGCATTTTACTGAGAACCAGTTCAACTGTCTTCACGCTGATATCAGGTACTTTTTGTATAATGTCCTGTTTGGATACAGGAACGACAGCACCAAGCAGTATGCTTTCAACACGCTCTGATTTTTTTGCTTTTTTCAGGGATATGTCGGTAAATGCTCCGTCAAAATCTTTATAGCATCTGTACAGGATCTGCAAAAAATTGACGATGAAGGGCACATAATCATTTTTATTCTCATGCCATGATCCTGATGATGTATGAAGGGCTTCATAATACACGTCCTTGTACTTGTTGATCTGAGCTTCGTATGAGATGTATCTGACGATATCGTACCCTGACAAATATAACAATAAGACCGTTAAAAGCCTTGAAACCCGCCCGTTTCCGTCGAGAAACGGATGTATACACAAAAAATCCAGTACGAAACAAGGGACCAGCATCAACGATGGGATCTCAGAATCCTGTCTGGCATCATAGTATGCCAATAGCAATTGTTCCATGCTTTCCTGTACTTTTTTCGCGGGAACAGGTTTGAATCTCACATGTCTGTTTCCATCAGGACCATGCTCCATGATATAGTTATCTGTTTTCTTATATCGTCCGGCCTCCGAATGGTTCGTTTCTTCTATAGTTTTATGAAACAGGCAGATCACGTCTTCCGTCAGATCAAGATCCTCATATGTGTTATGGATCAGGTTTAAAGCATCTCTGTATCCGGAGATCTCCATTTCATCATGTGTTATGGGAAGGGCTCCGGCCACAATGTCTCTTATTCTGTCATCCGTTGTAACTATACCTTCAATAGCATTACTGCCTTTTACGGATTCTATTATAGCCTTTTGCCTGAGGCTTTCAAATGTTTCACTGTATTGGAGTTTGCGAAATTCCTCCCTGGATCTCAGATCAGCTATAATATTAGTAAGACCGATTATGTTCCCCGGAACGGTATCTTTTAGAAAAGTATAGTCGAAAATATGCATAGCTGTCTCCCCAAAACACAATTTACTACCCAAATAATATCATTTTTTAGGTAGTAAATCAAGTCCGTACAATATTATAACCCCCACCCTCCTCCTTCAGAAATACCGCCCGTATAAACACTATCAGAACTCCATCCGTGACTTGAATGCCTCCGCGCGGTACTGTATTATAATGATAACAATGGGTGATAAAAAATTTCTGATCCCATTTGTAACCTTTTTGCCTCTTTGATCGTATTATAGGTGAAAGGCCTTTCTGAATACGATATTTCGGGGACATTTGTTATGAGAGAACCTGTAGAAAAACTGATAGAACAGTACCAAAAGCATATTTTCGCGGCGGCTTTCAGTGTATGCCGGAATATTGCGGATGCGGATGATGTTGTACAGGATACTTTCTTAAAGTATCACTGCTCCAAAAAGGAATTTTCATCGCACGAGCACATGAAAGCCTGGCTGCTGCGTGTGGCCATCAACAAAGCCAAAGATCACGCGCGGAGCTTTTGGAAGAAGAACACAGTATCCATAGAAGAGCTTATGACGGCCTCAGCGGATAATGAAGAAATATCGCCCGCCCGGAAAGACGAGCGGATCAGGATCCTGGAAGATGTCATGAAGCTTCCGACCAAATACCGTATTGTGATACATCTGTTCTATTATGACGAGCTTTCCGTTGCAGAGATCGCAAAGGTTCTGGGTTTGAGCGAAGGTAATGTCAAAACACGGCTGTCACGTGCCCGGAATATGCTGAGAAACGAGATCCTGGAGGTAGAAGCATATGTATGAAAATGAGACCTACAAAGAAGCTTTTGATATGATCGAAAGCAAAACGGTGATCACAGCCGACTCACTGGAGAAAAGAAAGAAAGCCCGGCAAAAGCGCCGCTTACAGCAGGCAGTATACGCATTTGCGGCAGCCGCCATATTGTTTGTCGGATCGAACGCCGTGACATACGCCATGAACGGTGAAAGCTGGTTATCCCTGGCCTTTAGCAGCAAGATCGGAACCGGCGCGGAGGTAGCTGTTGAAGAATACACATCCGATGAGATCAACGATGTTTCAATGATCTCTATCGAGCTTAAGGGCGATGAAGATATTGAATATTTCGCACAGGAAGACGGCCGGCTGTTCTTTGTTTATGAAGACATCAAAGAGGACATCACCGACATCTGCACAGGGGACAATTACTATGATCATGAGTATTATGACGCAGACGGGATCCGCCATGTCATAGTGATCGGATGCACTGACGGAGAACCCGAAAACGCAGAGTATATCTTTAATGATAACGGCTATGTATTCTGCCTGGCTCCCTGTATCAAAAACAGTGCACCGGAAGATGAGCTGCATTTGTACCTTGTCAGCTCACCTCTTAATCGCGATATCCGATATGAGGAAGGCAAACCGGCCTGGCTGGCCAACGCGGAAGAAGCACTGGGTCTGTAGTGATCCAACGAAGCACCGGGTCTGTAATGATCCAACGAAAACCCCGGTCTCTCAGACCGGGGCTTTCTTATCTGCCATAGCTGCGGGGACTGACCTAATCCCCCAAAACTCCCATCGCGTGTTTCGCCGCGATCATACCAAAAGTATAGCAGCGCCCCAGCGACAATCCCGTCTGATGGAAAGGATAATCCGCTCCGCCATAGAAGGGGCCGCCAAGGTTTCCCGCGCAATACAGTCCCGGGATGATCTCTCCGTTTTCATCCAGGGCCTGTGCATTCTCATTGATAACCACACCGGAGACCTCTGCGGATACACGGATATGTTTTCTGGCTCCCCAGAACGGCGCCTTTTCGATCTTATGCAGGTACTTCGGCGGTTTCCCGAAATCGCTGTCGCAGCCCTTCTCACACATTTCATTATACCGGTCGATGGATGCTTTCATCTTCGCATAGGGAAGATCCAGTTCCTTCGCCAGTTCTTCCAGCGTATCACAACGGTGCAGGTCGATCAGGTTTTTGAATACCCCCTTGGGATCCTCCACCGCTCCGGGAATAAACTTCTCCATCACTGCCGGAGGTACCTTGCCGCTTTCAAATTCATCCGCCGGCCACTCCATATAAGAATCATCGTAGATCGCGCAATACCAGCCCTTGGATCCGCTTTCCTTATGATCCTCATCGGCCATACTGCCCTTATAGGACGGCTGGAATTTCAGGATATTCCCCATATACACAAAACCGGTGTATTCATTGGTAAAACGCTCCCCCTCCATATTCAGGAACAGGAAGGGTTCCTCCCACATCAAGGCGGAATCAAAATCATGCATCATCTTGGTATGCCCGAGATTCTCCATTTTTGCCCCGGCGCTGATGGCAAGGATATGTCCGTCTCCGGTCTTTCCGAACTGCTTCTTGTCAAACTCCGCGATATCCGGGCACCAGCGTTTTACCATCTCTTTATTGTTGGTATAATCACCGGTTGCCAGGATCACGGCTTTGGATGCGTTGAACTGCACATAAGTCCCGTCAGCCCTCTTTCCGATCACACCGGCCACCCGCCTGCCATCCATTACAAGTTTTACTCCCGGTGTCTGATAGAACACATCAAGATCCGGACAGCTCTCCTTTATACGATCCACCACTTTACGCAGCGCATTGCCCACATTGAGAGGCTTCGGCCCGACCCAGGGTGCCCAGAAATAGCAATGGTCATCTCCGTATTCATAACTGTTTTCCCGGTCCCTCCAGGTTCCGGTAAAGTCTCCGCTGGTGCTGATAAATGCACACAACTTATCCCCGTCATTTAAGAGCTTTGCGCTCTCGGTATTACTGTCTACTTTACTGCCGTCCCCGTATTCCGTCTCTTTTGTCATTCCCGCGCGGTTAAAAAGCCAGATCATCGCTTCCTCGGAATGCTCCGCGTAAGCCCGCAGCTGCTTTACGTCCGCGCGCCAGTCGCACAGTCCGTTGGTATGGTGTATCCATTTTTCGATCCCGGCCTGCGTCGATCTCGACTTGATGATCGCCGAACCGCAGTTGCCCTGGGATACGACATTGATCTCCTTTTGTAAAAGCGCCGTCTTCGCTCCCAGTTCCGCTGCCCAGCCTGCTGCCGGTACACCTGCCGCACCTGCGCCGACTACCACGATATCGTAATCCTTTGTTTCCGCAATACTGATCTCACCGGTCACACATACCGATCCGGCGATCTCCTCCCTGCTGATCTCCATCATTCCATCCTCTCTTCCTTTGTTAGTATATGATCCGCCAACGCTACGAACAATTCACACTGATTCCTTCATCTTCCCCGTCTTCCTCCGGCCTGTTCTTCACTTCATTGCAGATCTTTTCGATCTCTTCCCTCGGAAAAGCCGGGAAACAGGCATAAAGCCCGTCCAGGTCCATACCTGTGATGCACATATTTTCCACCGCCCTGCGGTCCTGCTCGTTCATGCCTTCTCCTTCCCCGCTGACCTCTCCCGAATCAGCTCCCCCTATATTGAAAATCAATACTTCTGTGCTTAGTCTAAACCATCTTCTCCATATATTTCACCGGCACAGCCTTGATCAGCCACACACCGTTGACTGATCTGTAGAAAACATATCCGTCCCGACGCATCTCTCCGCTTCTGATCCGGTAGATCAAGAGCTTCCCATGCCGTAGCCCCACCTTCCGCGCGGTCTCTTCATCCCCGGAAAGATGCACATACAGCCTGGACTTCGGTATCAGTCCCTCACGGTCAATAGCTTCCTCATCTTTCGTCGCCGTACCGGGGTAAAGGATCTCCGGAGGCTCTACCTGCTCAAGTTCCACATCAACCGGGATGGAATGCCCCTGGTTCGCCCGGATCAGCGTCTTATCCTCATTGAAGGAATAGCGCTGCTTTTCATCCCCGGCTACGATACGCTCCAGATCCGCCATGGTCAAAGGATGCGTTTTGCTCACGCCGGCGATCAGCTCCGAAACCTCCGCCCATCCATGCTCATCAAGAGTGATCCCGATGGTTTCCGGCTTGTGACGAAGTATAAGGGATATGAATTTACTCACATTTTTATCAGACATCATTATGTAACTATTCATCCATTTTCTCAAAATTGCTAGTTATATTACCTGTGCCATACAAGGCGTCTGAAATGAATATGTTGATACGAAGTTTTTCTTTTTCATTAAAATATCAATTTTGCACATATATAGTTATGACAACGAATACCACGCCGGTCTATGCTTGCTGGCTCTGCCGCCTTTTGCAGAAAAAGCAAATTTCATTCCTGCCTGCTTACACTTATCTATCAACGGCTTTCCCTCTGCCTCTCCGGCTATGATCCACAGGCAGCCTCCATTACTGCGCTTATCTGCGTATTCAAATCCCGAATCCTGAACCATACTAAGAATCGGATCTTTATTGGTATTCGTCCCAATTTTCTCGACAGTCATCGACTTAGTTTCGGCCGGAGCGCTATACTCCATAATCGTTCTGAGACTCTCGCCGTTAAATGCCGTCATAAAGCTCTCCTGATACTTTTCTTCTACCCTATGACACCATCCGCTTTTATGTTTTAAAGCTTTTGAATCCTGAAAATAATCAAACTGACATCCAATTTCATTACTTTCGCGCAAAAAATCCTTAATCAACTCATCATGTTTTGCCCCGGCTATCCAAAAACCTCCGCCACTCGGCACCTTATTTACCGGATTGATACAATATTCGCATAAAAGATCTCTGAGTTTACCATAATCCGGTATCGGTTTGGGAGCATACTTAAAAGAAATATAGGGTTCTTGCGTACTTAATGTATATGTACCTTTTTCGCTGTCTGCCGTCCCATTTATCAGTAGATTTCTCATTACTATACTCTTCAGCGTCGGATGAGATCCCTTCCTTGCTTTGAATATCGGCCGAAATCCGCATTCTTTATTCACACAATAATAGGCATCCGGATACTCTCTTACATAATTACCACAGACCGGGCAATTTCCGATATACATAGAATCTTTTATATGAGTATTTCCTTTTTCGGATGCAAACCGTATCACATCGGCCGTTAGTTTCTTAATATCCTCCATAAATGTATTCGGTGAATACTTCCCTTTTCCGATTTGAGCAAGTTTTGCTTCCCATACACCGGTCATTTCCGGGGACTGTAAGACCTCCGGCAGAATACTTACCAACCGAATCCCATACTCTGTAGGATTTAATGCTCTCCCTTGCCGAACAACCATCTCTTTGTCGATCAGCTTTTCAATCGTTGCTGCTCTGGTCGCCGGTGTTCCGATTCCATACTCCTCTTCCCGATCATCCTGGCTGTCTTCCGTTATTATTTTCCCGGCGTGTTCCATAGCAGTCAACAAAGACGCCTCTGTGTGAGGGGCCGGTGGTTTTGTAGTATCCTTACGAAGACGCATGGTTTCAACACTTATTTGATCACCTTCCGATAAATCGGGCAGTTCCGGCGTTTTGTTTTTATTGCTCGTATCAACTACGCTCCATCCAGGATCTAAAACCTTTTCCCCGCTTGATACAAATATCCATCCATCCACAGATACCTGCAATTTCTGCTTGAAAACATGCCTGTCCGGATAAAACATCGCTATAAATCTTCTACAGATTAGATCATAAATCTGCTTTTCCTGCTTTGTCCATTTATCCATACCCTTAGCTTCGCCGGTCGGAATAATCGCATGATGATCAGAAACGCCTGCGTTATTGATATATCTTCCGAATAAATCCTTTTCACTTTTCAAGGCAAAGGCAGCATAATCTTCCAGTTCTCCATTCTGTAGGTTTTCCAGTCTTTTTGCCAGGGTAGACTTGATATCCGATGACAGGAATCTTGAATCCGTTCGTGGATAAGTTATCGCCTTATGCTTCTCATATAGTGCCTGTGCAGTATCCAACGTCCATTGGGAAGACATGCCAAATAATCTATTAGCGTCTCTCTGGAGGGATGTCAGATCGTATAGAAGCAGTGACGCTTGTTTTTCCTCGTCAAGTTCATAAGAAATAATCTTTCCTTCCGATGAATGCTTCCTAACCAACTGTTCCAGCTTATCTTTATTCTCTACCGGGAAACGTGACCATTCTTTCGTATCTTTGGCATTTTCGTTTAACAAGCGTCCATCGAAGCCCTTATATGATACGATCACCTCATAATACTCCACCGGCACGAAATTCCGTCTTTCCAACTCCCGCTTCACAAGAATGGCTAATGTTGGAGACAAAACCCGCCCTACAGACAGACGTTTCATGTCATTCATAACGGCATATGCTCTGCTCGCATTCATGCCGATCAGCCAGTCCGCTTCAGACCGGCATCTTGCACTTTCGTACAGATCATCATAATCCGAGTCCGGTTTAATATTCTCAAATCCTTCCTTGATAGCACGAAATGTAAGAGAAGATATCCATAAGCGATCCACAGGCTTCTTGCAGCCCGCCATTTTATAGATATATCTGAAAATGAGTTCACCTTCCCGCCCCGCATCCGTAGCACATACGATGCTGTCGACGATCGCATCATTCATCCATTTTTTTATGATTTCAAATTGTTTTTGGCTGCTTTCAAGCACTTTCATCTGGAAGGGATCGGGAAAAATAGGCAGATCATCCATCTTCCAATCAGCATACTTCTGATCCAATTCATCCGGATAGCATAAACCTACCAGATGGCCTACCGCCCATGTAACAATATCATTATCCCCTATACGGCAGCCTTCACCATTCTCTCTGCAGTTGAGCACATTAGCGATATCCCTGCCAACAGATGGTTTTTCTGCTACAATTAATCTTTTCCCCATGGCGACCTTCTACTTCTATATTAGATAAGCCAATAATTCACTTAATCGTTACAATCAATTCATTTCCGTATCCGCTGAAAATATACTGCTCAGAACCTTACGCATTTTATCATGATCATTTTTGATAGGCGCATCGGGATCAAGAGTCTTAATAACTTTCGCATACTCAGTAGGCGCTATCTGCACCACGAAATCGAGATAATGCTTTGCTCTGGAAGTCCCCACATAAAACTCCAAACCCTTAAAACCAGTAAAGGAATCTTTATTTAATCCGATCATTGCAATGGCATCTGCTTCGAGCCCCTTAAACTTTATACAAGTTGTAACTCGATATGAAACTCCATTGTAATCATACATATAAAATCCCGCGGTATCGCCTTCTCCCTGTGAGAGTTCATCCGCTATACAGCAAAACTCTATTTTCCCAGGAGTGAGAATCACTACATCCTTTGCCTTTGCAGATTGGTACTTCTCCAATATTTCATTAAGAGCCTTAACTGCCTTTTTTTCACTACCTACCAGATGCATAACAGGTTTTACCGGTTCAAACCATGTACAGGCTGTTTTAGGTTTTATAGCTCTATTTTTATTATCTTTAAGCGGTGTAACTGATGTCTGAGCTATTTCTTTTGTATTTCTGCAATTATAGTGAAGCGACAATCTACAATCACTATTAGTTATACAATCGGGAAGCTTATACTCTACGCTTCCTCCCCCCTGTATCATTTGATATTTATCATAAAAAAGATAGAATGTGCCTCCCGCCTCTAATACAACTTCTTGCAAAATATCTATAATTGAGCAGTTCTTTTCTGCTTCATCTGCTGCGATCCCAGCGTCTATAACACCAAAATCTTGTCCTTCATCAACGATAACATGCTTATATCCAAATTGTTCAGAATCGTCGAGACATCCAAGAAGCCACTCCAATAGCCCATCATAATCTTTATAATTTCCGGTTTTTTCCTTCGCAAGCTGGGATATAGTCATAAAATCTACATTTTTGAACTGTTTTCTGTAGTTTTTTGATTCAGCTTTCTTATGAGTATCATTAAGGTGACTACAAAGTAGACGATTATAACAAAGAAATAGCACCTTTTCTTCATCAACACTGTTTCGCCTTGCCTTCTCTACTGCCAACATGGTTTTCCCTGTCCCAGCAGCTCCGTTTATTACAGCAGTATCTTGATCTTCTAGAAAATCGAGTAAACGATACTGCTCATAAAGCAATTGGTTCATCTGTTCTTCAATCAAAATGCTTTTGCTGCTTGGCGATGGCACCAAATTGAACACAGGACAGAATACAGATTCGAGCAACATTTGGAACTCTTCACTGTTAATGTCAGTCTTAATACTTGTCTCCTCGTCAATCGGAATACTAATGCTGAAAATCTTCTCTATTGCTATAGTAGGATCTTTTAAATCCTCAGCGAACATAGTGAGATCCATAATTGCATCTTCAGGCAATCCAGAGCTGTTCAGTTCTTCAAAATCTGCCTTTGCCATTCCAAAAAACCAAGCTGCATGTAGCATCTTACATCTATATAAAACATTCTTTACTTCCTTGTTCGGATGCTCTTTCATATGCATTCTAAGAGCACGTTTCGCAGATGCAGCCTGATTATATGGACCATCGTGCTTCATGCGATCTCCATTTGTATAATGCCATGCTCTGTCATAATACTGGATTCCTTTGCCGTTTTTAGCTTCAATGCATAAAACACCCCTCCTCTGATTAACGACAACAAAATCTATTTCTCGCTCTATAAGCTTATGGTTCACTACATCATTAACTAATACACTGTGAAAGACATAATAATCTTCAGGAAGCTTTTTTAATGCATTAAAGACGACTTCCTCTTTACTCTTATCATCTATGTCCTTTGGCATAGGCGGTGTCATATGTGCAGGCATAATTAGGCCTCCTTCCTGATATGGCTCAATACAGCTTCAGCATCTATACTTTCATAAACAATATAGCAATACCAGTCATACTTCCTTAAAATATCGTATTGTTTCATTGTCTCAGGCGTAAATAATGCGACATGAGATTTTCCCCAGAAAAGCTCCGGCCATATATCCTTTTCCTTAGCAGGCAACTTCTCGTCGGATATTGGATTCTCGTATCCTCCATCCTTTGCGGCTAGCAATAACTTTTCAAATCCTGCCTTGATCTCATCGTCATCTGCACTATCCCTTAACGATTCCAGCTGAGTAACAGTATCCGGATAAGAAGATGTATCCGGAACGTCATATGCAAACGTCTTTGATCCACGTTCCTCCTTCCCAGGCTCCCTCACCGATACTGGTTGATCCTTTTTCGGCTGTGGAATTACTTCACAATCTAGCAGCCAGCTTATGTATTCATGAGCCAGACCTCTTGAAATCTGATCATGAAAATACTGGTTGGAGTAGTTGCGAAGACATCCATAGCAAGATGTCTCCCGAGTACACCCACATTTTCCAGAAACCTTGTTCCTTGCCTCTCGCAGCACCTTATCGAAATTTTTATAAATGTGCTTTACAAATCCGGAACCACCTGCTGTATCATCGAACAGGACTATCTCCTGATTCTCCGTTACACATCCACTGATGTCATCTCTGCTGATGTCCAATGCTTTGCTTGCGCCTTCAAGGATCGCGTACAAAACCGAAAGGTACTGATTTTTCTCCTCTATGCCATCAACATCGTTCAAGCGAACACCATGTTTAGGCAAAGATATTTTTAGAATATCTGTCGAGAAAACATGTCCCAGTGAAGCCCGGATAAACCTCTTGCTTCCGCATATCTTCTTATATTTCGTTTCATGTTTATTACCCTTAAGGATAGTGATAGGATCCTTTGCATATCCGCAGCTTGGACATATATACAATCCGCGTCCATTCATGCCCTGATTCAAGACAAAAAGCTTTCCCCCTGGTGAATATGTAATACCTACTTCTTTCCCTTTCAATACCAACTTTCTGTCTTCTGCTTCAGCTTTCTGCTTCTCGGTCAATCCCTCCGTTCCCCAAAATTGAGTTTGAGTCGTATAGTAGGTGCGGGGCCGCGATTCCCCCACCCGTTTAGGCTTGTATTCCATCTGCGTAGAAAAACCAAACAAGGGAATAACGAATATTCTCGGTTCCATCAATGTATTGCAGAAGTCACAAACCTTCTTCGGCTCTTCCTCAAGATTCGTGGTCACATCAACCATGTGTCCTTCCGGATGATATATCTTTTTACACTTAGGACACTCATGATAAACATATGAAGGCCAGCCTTTATCCGGTATCGTATTAATTGCATAGCTCTCCCAAATCTTGCCGTTCGCTACAATTTGGGCAGGAGGGGCAAATTCACTGATAGCCATCTTTAGATCCCTTGAGAGATCGATCTTTTTTGATTCCTCCTCCGATCCACCGAGAATATCAAGCGATACAGTGTCAATAGGAAATCCATATTTGGGCAAAACTCCCTTTGCACTTAGAAAATTTATAGACGGCTCATCTTCCAAAGTTGCTATCAGCTTTTCTGCCGCTATCGCTCTCCCAAGTCCTCTTACCGTATTTCCATCGTCTCCAAGTTCGCTTTTTATTTCCGCCGAGAATTTCCTAAGTCCGTCTATGTCCGCAGTTCGTTCGGCGATAGCCCTTGTTAGTGATCCTTCTTCTCCTGTTAGATCTTTAATAAATTTCCAATCATCCACCCCGAGAATTATGCATATATCATTTGGAATAACTGAATGGATGCTCTCAAGCAATTCCTTCGGATGCTCGGAAAGAGCCCTCTGCAATTCCTTTGACATGTTTTTTTCTTCATTATATGAAACGATCTTCTCCGTGTTTCCCACAAAATACTCAGGAAATCTTTTGAAAAACCATGAAATCACTATAGAATTTAGGTGCCTTTCAGCAATCTTCTCATTATCAATTTCAAGAATCGGCGGAATAATCTTTCCCGCAATTATCTGAGCCGGGTCATGATAAAATGTCATATCATGGCTATTTCTTCGAGAGAATGTGACCGAAAACGCGGCAGATGAGGTACGTCTGCCTGCGCGTCCTGCTCTCTGTATATAGTTTGATGTCTCAGGCGGTACGTTCCTTTGAAAAGTTGCTTCCAGTTCGCCTACATCGACCCCCATCTCAAATGTAGTTGAACAACTGAGGACATTTATTCTGCCCTCTTCAAAATCCTTCTGATACTCCCCGGCAGTTTTGGAGGAAAGCTGGGCGGTATGCTCACGTGATACCATAGGAATGATCTTGCTATCAGCAAACAAATTATTATAATACGGCTCATCCTTTAGCTCAGATGCCTGTACTTCTACAAGCCTACCATCACATTTCATCTCCGGACAAATCCCTTTTATTGAATAGCCGTATATTTTTCCGCATTTTCTACATCTAAAAAGAGTATCTCCATCATTTACGTAATGAAAATTCCATTTAGCATAGTTTAATTGGTAAACTGTTCCTTTTGAGGAAGCTGCACTGTCTATTACATATTTTTTTGCTATTAATCTAAGAAGAAGTTGATATATAAGTATCAGGTTCTCTCGTGCAAGCTTATTCTTTGAATCCTCATCTAAGGAAGGATCATCAATAAGCTTCTTCATAAGCGCTAACCTCTTATTAACTCGCCCATCATCCGGAATGAATCCATACACATGGCTCCCCCTGTCTAGGCTTGTCCCTGTCTGTCTGAAATAACCCGAATGATTTCTCGGTTCAAAAAAGTCATTTGTCGCTCGTATATTCTCCGGAAAACTTGTTGCCCCTTTTTGCCGGAGCGTATCCATAACAAAACGTAGAAGATTCCACAGATCCTTTCCATTTAAACCTGCAATCTCAAGGTTGCTCTTAAATGCCTGCTCTTCGGGGGATATTTGAACATAACCAAGTCCTTCCAGCCCCGTCTCGATATCCGGGCTTATAAACTCCTGCATAACATATAAGGCCGCCATTTCAAGCTTCTGATAGTCAGTAAGATCAGCCTTTCTTTCTTGGTCAAATGTATATAGCCCCGATCTGTCTGCTTCATCACGAGCTCTCTTTACCAGATCGCCTACGCATAAAGTTCCATTATCAGCATCTTTCAAACACTTGAGAATAATCTTTCTCCACATAATCAACGCATACTTATTCTCAAAGAAACCGGCAAAGAATGCAGCTTCCTGTCTGTTATCCGAGAAAACCAACAGCTTACGTCCACTTTCATCAGCCAGAGTAGCAGCAAGAGTGGTATCCGTTGTTTCAGAAAAAGGATCATCTCCAAAAATGTCATCTCCAAAGATATCATCGTCAAAAATATCGTTACTTTTCGAACTGATTGGTCTCGGAGGAATTGCATCATAAAGGCTTTTTGCAACTGCAAAGGTTGCAGGTTGATTCGCCGTAAGGAAACGTTTTATAAGTCCCTTCTTGGTTGCACCACAGCAGGGACAACAATTTGATTCATTATCTTTCCCACGATATTTTAAGTTATAAACAGTAACTATCTTTTTGGAGCCTGAAACATCACAGCAATTTGCCGGATGGATCTGTGCAAATGGAGTTATTCGTCCACAACACAGACATAAATGGAATTTCTCAAGGTCAGAGATCTTACTCGTTCCCTCAAGCGAATCATCCTCATCAAGTCCCGTCAGGTCACTTTCGTTTTCGCCATTCGAAATGAAATAGAATTCCGGTTTTTCAAGACTGCTTGTCTGTACAAAATAACGATTTCCACCATTTTCTATTGTTTTTCCAACAAGGTATTCCTGTGTACATTTCTGACAATTTGCCAGTTCAAACACGGAATATGCTCTGTTCCCTGACCATGCTTTCTCCTTACGGTCAAGATAAACTATCTTTTGAGGATAATACTGAACAAACATCCCCTCTAAAGACTTAACAAACAGATGGTAACGTGCCGGCAAAAGAGCCGACTCATATTCACTCTTTTTCGCAGCTGCAGAAAGTTCAATCAAATCAATTAGTGCAGCCTCTCCTTCTCTAGGTGATAAATCCTCAAATACTTTGCTCGCAACATCTTCTATTTTTTTCGGCTTACTCTTTAATGCATCATATACTCTGAATAATCGCAAATCCTTTGACAGAGCTTCATATAATACTGCCCCCTTTTTATTATCATCCAAATCCTTAGTTTTATTCTTAAGTTTCTTATACTCTTCAGGTGCAAATAGTCTGGATCCATTTTCCGGCTCTCGATCAACCCTCTTGGTAGTTATCACATCCTCAGCAGTAAAAGGTTCATCAAAAAGGGCATGTGCAAAACGCGCCAATCCATCCTTTCCATCTTCACTCCCCAAAGTAGCCGATGTAGCTATACATCTGAAATCCTTGTCCATATTATGGCGGATTCTCTCTTTTACTCTTCTCAGAAGATAGGCGATTTCAGTCCCATTTGCCCCTTTATAGGTGTGCGCTTCATCGATTACAATAAATCTCCAATTTTTTGCAGACGGGTTATCAAAGAACGGCGCTGTGTCCGGTCGTAACAGCATGTATTCCAACATAGCATAGTTTGTCAACAAGATGTGCGGTGGTTTCTCCGCCATCATATCCCTACTCATAATCTCGTTTGGTATAGATTTTTTATATGCTTCATCCGTATCGACCATATGACTATCATCATACTCTTGATGAAGCCTTTTCTCTGCCTCCTCAGCCGTTTCTTTTATATTCTTCCAGGGAGCTTCAGCCGTATATCGGCCAAACGTGATATCCGGATAGTTTTTTAACAGCTTTCTAAGTTTCTTCTGCTGGTCG
>JAEELW010000093.1 GCA_016282915.1 Lachnospiraceae bacterium
CGCTTTCTGCCGGACTTAAAGCTATCTTTTAACAGGGAAGAAGTGATAGAACTCTTTAAGGAAGACGGCGCGGATGTGGAACTGGAAAAAGTGATCGGATATATCGAGTCACGTTGAAATTTTTTATGTATTGAGGGAGCATTCATGAGATATAAGGCGGTGGTTTTTGATCTGTTTGAAACCCTGATCACGGAATGGGGACATAAGAAGTACACCAAACGGGAAATGTGTGCGGATCTCGGTGTTGATAAGGCTGCGTTCGACCCCTTCTGGGAGGAAAAGGAAGAGGAGCGGTATATCGGAAAGATCAGTTTCGAGGATTCGATCCTTTATGCATGTGGGCAGTGCGGAAAGAAGCCGGAGCCGGAGGTTTTTGAAAAGGTGATCGCCGAGCGGGTGAGAACGAAGGCCGAATGCTTCCGCTTCATTCAGCCGGAAGTGTTTCAGCTGCTCAAAGCATTGCGGGAGCAGGGATTAAAGACCGCCATTCTCAGTAACTGTTCCTCCGAAGAAGTGACAGTCATCCGGGAATCCGAGCTCTATCAATATTTTGATGAAGTGATCCTGTCTTTTGAGGTCGGCATGAAGAAACCGGATGCCTGCATTTACGAAGAGGCACTGAGGCGCCTCGGCATTACGCCGGATGAATGCATCTTCGTAGGCGATGGAGGAAGCCGGGAACTCGAAGGGGCAAAAAGTGCCGGGATAAAGGCCGTTCAGGCGAAATGGTATACCGATCAGTTTCCTGTGAAACGCGAGTCGATGGAAGGTTTTCCGACAGCGCTTAAACCGATGGATGTAATGGAATTTATAGGAGACGAAAGGGTATATGAATCCGGAAACAGATTATGATTAACGGGTAAAATATTATAAAGTTCACAGTGCCAGGTACAATGACATCGATGATCATGTGTATAGGACTTTGGATCGCAGGAGTCGTGCTGGGATTTTTCGGCATGGCGGTAAAAGAATTATATAATCCGGCGAAGAGGATGTCAGATATATTTCTGACATTCTACCTGGTGTTTACTTTAGGTATACAGCTGACGGCCATTTATTTCACTGCATTATGATCAACTTTATCATCACATGCGGAGAGAAGCAGGATGCATTTTCCTTTACCTTAAAACTTAATGATAGATCCTATTCCCCGGAGGAAACAGAAATACGACTTTATAAGGTCGACGAACAGGAGCGGGGAAAACTCGTATTTAAGAATTACAAAGGGGATCATAAGAATCGGTCCATCATGTGACAGAAGGAATGTATTCAGGAAGGATACAAGCGTTCTTTACTTTTTATGACGTTATCTTGTTGAAATCTTTACATTTTACTCCAAACTTGCTACAATAAGTAAAGATTTTAACGCGGGGTGAGCATATGATTTCCTATGATAATCTTGAAAAAGTTCTGAAAGACAGGAGGATCGGAAAGACAGAGCTTTCTACGGAGCTTGGACTCTCAAGCAGGACCGTAGCAAAGATAGGAAAAGGAGAAAAGCTTTCAAATCGTAGTTTACAAAAGATAGCAGATTATCTTGGCGTGGATCGGAAGCTCCTGATGAAGGAAGTCTCTGATAATAAGATATTACAAGTGCTCAGGGAAGAAAAAGAAATGAAGCTTCCTGGAGGACTATATCACGAGCTGCAGGTCAGGATGACATATAATTCAAACCATATGGAGGGAAGTAAGCTGTCTGAGGATCAGACAAGGATGATCTTTGAGACGAATACCCTTGATGCAGGTGATGGCATACCGGTAGATGATGTGTTGGAAACCGTACATCATTTCCGCGCAATCGATTATGTAATAGATATTGCGGAGGATGAACTGACAGAGGATATTATCAAACATCTGCATTATATCCTGAAGCATGATACAAAGGATTCAACACTCGGATGGTTTGCGGTAGGTGATTATAAAAAACGTGCGAATGTAGTAGGAGGCCGGGAAACATCCAAACCAGCGGATGTTCATAAGCACATGATGGCTTTGCTTAAAGAGTACAATGCCAGGGAAAATGCCACAGTAGAGGATATCATAGCCTTGCATGCTGAATTTGAGTATATCCATCCGTTTCAGGATGGAAACGGCAGAGTCGGACGCCTTGTAGCTTTAAAGGAGTGCCTGCGGCATAATGTGATACCATTCATCATCGAGGATGCGAAGAAGAATTACTATTACAGAGGTCTTTCCGAATGGAGAAGTGATAAAGCCTGGCTATCTGATACCTGTCTGGATGGACAGGATGCATTCAAAAGGCTTATGGATATGCTGGAAATACAGTACGGATGAGATCGAACAGCTTCATATGGAAGGCAGACTGCTCCGGAAAATATAAGAGACAGGAATAATGCAGCTCTGTAAAGGATCTTTATGGTAAAGATACGCTGCGTAGTGGAAAGGATCACATATCAGAACCCGGAAAACGGGTACTCTGTCCTGAAATGCCGTGTGAAAGATCACAGCGATCTGGTGCCGGTGGTAGGGAATCTTTTGGATGCGAATGTCGGATCCGTTCTTTTGGTGGAAGGAAACTGGAAAGTCGATGCGAAGTATGGCAGGCAGTTCGCAGCGGAGAACTGGGAGGAAACACTGCCGGCGACCGTATACGGCATGGAGAAGTATCTGGGATCCGGACTGATCAAGGGTGTGGGACCGAAGTTTGCAAAAAAGATCGTACAGCGATTCGGCGTGGATACCTTTACCGTGATCGAGGATAATGTGGAGCTGCTGATCGAGATCGAAGGGATCGGGAATAAGCGGATCCGGATGATCGCAGAGTCGTGGCTTAAGCAGAAGGAAGTGAAGAATATCATGCTCTTCCTGCAGGAGCATCAGGTATCCACGTCCTTTGCGGCGAAGATCTACAGGCAGTATGGCAATGACAGCATCCCTGTGATGAAGGAGAATCCGTATCGTCTGGCGGATGATATCTGGGGGATCGGCTTCAAGACGGCAGACCAGATCGCAGAGAAGCTGGGCTTTGGAAAAGAATCCTATGTGCGGCTGCGCAGCGGCTTGATGTATACGCTTTCGGAGCTGTCGAATGACGGACATGTCTATGCGGAAAAGCAGCAGCTGATCGATGCGGCCGTGAAGCTTCTGGAAGCCGGCGAAGGTACTGTGGCTGCGACCATGGACGATATGCTGAAAAAGAATGAGCTGATCCCTGAGCGTGACCTGGTGAAACGGAATGAGGACGGAGAACAGGTGGATCCGGTCTATCTGCCGCCGTTTTATTATGCAGAGATCGG
This sequence comes from Lachnospiraceae bacterium, assembly GCA_016282915.1. GTDB lineage: Bacteria > Bacillota > Clostridia > Lachnospirales > Lachnospiraceae > NK4A136. The sequence continues at coordinate 3,258 of JAEELW010000093.1, forward strand.
TGTGGCTGCAAAACTCAAGAAGCTGGCAGCGTCTCCCGCCGGCGACAAGCTCTATACCAAGCTGGCAAAAGTCAGACAGGAGAGCGGGAATAACGAGCTTTCCGTGGATATCACGGCGGTGGAGAAAAAGACCGGCATGGAATATGACGGGATCCAGGCAGATGCCATCAGGCGTTCGGCCATGGCGAAGGTGATGGTACTGACCGGCGGACCAGGTACCGGAAAGACAACTACCACGCATGGGATCATATCGGTATATAAAGCTTTCGGGTTAAAGATCCTCTGCGCAGCACCCACCGGACGTGCGGCCAAGCGTATGACGGAGGCCACCGGGCTGGAGGCGAAGACCATCCACCGCCTGCTGGAGTGCAAGCCGCCGGAAGGCTATCAGAAGAATGAGGACAATCCATTGGAAGGGGATGTGCTGATCGTGGATGAGTGTTCCATGATCGACATCATCCTGATGAATTCACTTTTAAAAGCGATACCGCCGACCATGCGCCTGGTGCTGGTGGGGGATATCGACCAGCTGCCGTCCGTAGGCGCCGGAAATGTGCTGCGGGATGTGATCGATTCCGGAGTGTTTCCGGTGGTGCGGCTGACGAAGATCTTCCGCCAGGCGCAGACCAGCCGTATCATCATGAACGCCCACCGCATCAATGAAGGAAAGATGCCGGAGATCAATAACGGCAAAGAATCCGACTTTTTCTTTATGGAGAATGAGGATGCCGAAGCGGTGGTACCGCAGATCGTGAAGCTGGTGAAGGAGAACCTGCCGGGGTATTACGGTGTAGCATCCAATCAGATCCAGGTGCTTACGCCGATGCAGCGCGGCGTGGTGGGAGCGACCAATCTGAATCTGGCCCTGCAGGAGGCCTTGAACCCGGCAGAGAAGGAAGTATTTATGCGCGGACGCGGTAAAGTGATGATGCCGAAAGAATGTCTGCGCAGGAGCGGTTTTGCCTACCGCGAGGGCGACAAGGTGATGCAGATCAGGAATAATTATGACAAGGAAGTCTTTAACGGAGATATCGGGATCATCGAATCCGTGACGGAGGCGGACCGCACCCTGAGCGTGAACTTTGACGGCAGGAGCATCGAGTATGATGTGACGGAACTGGATGAACTGGTGCACGCCTACGCTACCACGATCCATAAGGCGCAGGGATCCGAGTATCCCATCGTGGTCATGCCGGTGCTGATGAACCATTACATCATGCTGCAGCGCAACCTGATCTATACCGGCATCACGCGGGCGAAGAAGGTGCTGGTGATGATCGGCACAAAGAAGGCGCTGGCCTATGCCGTAAAGAACGTGACCGTGACGAAGAGAAATACGATGCTCAGGGAACGCCTGACAGGGGCGTGAATTAATTGCTCCGGATCGATAACGTCCTTTGGAATGTGCATATCGACCATAATATGCTAAAATAGGCTCTGTGTTTACGAAAATGTCTGTATAGACCGGCCGGAGTTTTGAGACAATTACGAATGAGAAGAGATGATCTGTCTTTGAAAAAAATCATACTTACGGCAGCTGCAGCCGGGATCCTCTGTCTTTCCTTAGCTTCCTGCAGCAGCAGCGATAACAGGGATAGGACGGCTTCCGATGCAGGCAGCTCAGATACAGACGATCCCAATGCAGACACTCCCAATACAGACATTCCGGATGAAAGTACTCCAAAGGCAGCCGGGCATGGTGCAGACGACTGGGAAAATGATCCCACAATAGGTAAAGTACAGCCCGGATACTATAAGCTGAACGGGATCGTTAAAGAAAACGAGACCTTTGAAGAAATGCGGGAAATGCAGAGCATTAAGGCTTATCTGCTCGTGCGCGATGACGGAAGCGCAAGCCTTGATCTTGACGGAGAAAAAACAGAGTATTTTTATGATAAATACAATTTTTATCTCTGTGAAGATACGGAAAGAAAAAACGGGATCCCTTATGTTTATATCGGCGGCAGACTTGTTCTTGACGATGGATCAAGCGTAAGCCAGTATATGCGGCTCTCGGATGAGGAAGCTGCATCTGAAATTGAGAGCGGAGATCTTAAGTTTTGATGATGGAGAGATCCATCTGTGCACCTATGAGGAGACAGACAGCTTTCGGGTGACGGAGATGTTCATCAATAAGCGGGAGCAGATACTGAAGAGACTGTTGGAGAAGTGAAGGACAGCGCTATGAGGATTTCGGAAAGCTGTGCAGCCTGCCTGTACGATAAACAAAAGAATCGGACGGATGACGAAGCGTATCTGTCGGAGATCCGGAGTCTTCTCGACAATCGGAAGGAAACGGACACCAGTCCGTATATGGTCTATCTGTTTAACAAGGTGCATGTAAGGCGCTTTGGGGCAGGCGCGGATTATAAGGATATCAAGAAGAAGTACAACGATCTGGTGCTGGGGATGGAAGCTTCTCTCCGGGAGGAGATCGATACGTCCGAGGATCCGCTGGCAAAAGCACTGATCATGGCGAGAGTGGGGAATTATATCGATTTCGGAGCCATGAATCACGTGGATCCGGACGAGTTTTTAACTCTTTTCCGTGATACGGAAATGAGAGCGGATGACAGGCCGACCTACGATTCCTTTCTGGAAGCCTGCGAAAAAGGAAAGAGTTTCCTTTTGGTCTGTGATAACTGCGGCGAGATCGTTCTGGATAAGCTGCTCCTGGAACAGCTTGCAAAACGCTTTCCGCATCTGACGATGAAAGCACTGGTCCGCGGCGGGGAGGTACTTAACGACGCAACGGCAGATGATGCGGCATATGTGGGTCTGGATAAGTTTGCAGAGATCCTGTCCGGCGGGGATGCCATTGCCGGAACCGTGTATGATATGCTGCCGGAAGAGGCAAAGAACGCATTGGATGAAGCGGACGTGATCCTTGCGAAAGGACAGGGCAATTACGAGACTATGTCCGATCAGGGACGACATATCTTCTATGAGTTCCTGTGTAAGTGTGATCTGTTTACGGGCAGATTCAAGGTCCCCAGACTGACGGGGATATTTACGGAAGAGAAGTGATCCCTGCGATGCTGCTCAGCATTCTGGTGCTGACACTTCTAGCATAAAGCTGCAGTCAAAGGGTGAAAAGGACAAAAAAGGAGCAAAGATGGAGGAGGATTCTTTACAGATGTTCAGGGGAATGAGGCGTTTTAAGCAGCAGATCAGTGAGGAAGAATGCATCCGGATCCTGAAAGAGGAGCCGCGGGGTGTCCTGTCTATGATCGGAGACAACGGATATCCGTACGGGATCCCTCTGGATCACTGGTATGACGAGAGCAGCGGGAAAGTGTATTTTCACTGTGCAAAAGAGGGGCATAAACTGGATGCCATAGCAGGATGCGATAAGGTCAGTTACTGCGTATTTGATAAGGGCTTTCGCCGGGAGGGAGAATGGGCGCTGAACATCAAGAGCGTTGTGATCTTCGGACGGATGAAGCTTGTCACGGATGCGGATAAGACCAGGGAGATCTGTACCGGTCTGTGCAGGAAGTTTACGGATGATGAGGAATACCTGCAGAAGGAACTGACCAATGCGCTTCCGCGGGTACAGTGCCTGGAACTGACGATAGAGCATATGAGCGGAAAGCTGGTCAATGAATCCTGAGGACCTGCACCGGGTGTGCGCTGAAGATATATTGACATTAACACAGCGCAAAAGTATGATCGCTTTAAGACCTGTGTGGGAAAGTACGGGATCGGAAAAGAGAGCGCATTGAAAGGAGGAAAAGCCTATGGGTACAAAAACAGTGATCGGGGGGATCGCCTCGGAGTATGATGATCAGATCCTCTGGATCGAAAGAGCGGAAGTCGGCGCGGATGCTGCCCAGATCGTTGATGAAAGTGAGTACACGCCCTGTAAGGTGACAAAGATCATTTCCAGAAACGATTACGACAGTGAAGAGGAGTACAGTGAGGCAAGTGACGCACTCCTGGATGAGAGTACTGCTGCATGCACCGGTGAATTTGTCACGATGGATGATGTATTTTATGTGGAACTGGATGCTGCAGGCGATACGGAAGTATTTGAATCCATTGAGTTTGACGGCGTTGATTTCTGCTGAGGACGGCAGCGGATGTCAGATCCGCAGGAGGCAGCTTATGGATTTTAAAAATGAGAAGAATGTTTTTATTCTGGAGCATCCGCTGATACAGCACAAGATCACCCGTTTGCGGGATAAGAATACGGGAACGGCGGAATTCCGCAAGGTGGCGGGAGAGATCGCCATGCTGATGGGATACGAGGCCCTGCGGGATCTGGAAACTACGGATATCGAGGTGGAAACGCCGATCGAGAAGACCATGAGCCCGGTGATCGCCGGACATAAGCAGGCAGTGGTGCCGATCCTGCGGGCGGGGCTTGGTATGACGGACGGCATTCTGAACCTCATACCCGCGGCAAAAGTGGGACACATCGGCATGGCGCGTGATGAGCAGACGCATCAGCCGGTCAGCTACTATTGCAAGCTGCCGGACCGGATCGGTGAGCGTACCGTAATCATTACGGATCCGATGCTTGCAACGGGAGGATCCGCGGTCGATGCGATCCGCTTCATAAAGGAAAAAGGCGGCAGGCGGATCAAATTCATGTGTATCATAGCCGCGCCGGAAGGTCTGGAGAGGCTTCATACCGCGCATCCCGATGTGCAGATCTATGTGGGACATCTGGACCGCGAACTGAATGAGAATGCCTATATCTGCCCGGGACTGGGAGATGCCGGAGACCGGATCTTCGGAACGGATTAGAAGAGGGGCGATCCGGACAGAGTTTTGACTCTGAAAAACAGCTTCGCAGCTTTTTTGATTTTACGGAAAGAGCCTTTACGGATAAAATGAAGACAGATAAGAGAACCGGGTTTTCGTAAAGGGAGTGCAGAACGTTTTTTTACGGTTGCATCCGTGATAAGGAGGCTGGGAAGATGTTTGAGATCAAAGGGAAAGTTAATACGGCGCTTTGTTATGCAACGGTAGTAGAGGAAGAAGCGATCGAGCAGATCCGCCGCATGTGTGATTATCCGTTCACGGAAGGATCAAAGATCCGTATCATGCCGGATGTTCATGCGGGAAAAGGCTGCACGATCGGAACGACCATGACGGTAGCCGGTAAGGCAGTCCCCAACGTGGTCGGCGTCGATATCGGCTGCGGCATGTATACCGTAGATCTCGGGAAGGCAGAGATCGATCTGGAGAAGCTGGATGAAGCTGCGCACTATATCCCTTCCGGTATGAATGTATGGGAAGGCCGGCAGGAGAGATTTGACCTGACGAGGCTGCGCTGCTTCCGGGATCTGAAAGAGACCAGATGGCTCGAGAGATCTCTCGGTACCCTTGGCGGCGGAAATCACTTCATAGAAGTGGACCGGGCCTCGGACGGGACGAATTATCTCGTGATCCATTCCGGCAGCCGTAATCTCGGAAAGCAGGTAGCGGAGCTGTATCAGAAGCTCGCAGTCAACCTGAACCGGGGCTATGGAGACTATCTTGAGAAGCGTGATGAGATCATCCGCAGCTATAAGGAGCAGGGCCGGAGAAACGAGATACAGGCAGCGTTGAAACAGCTTCACTGGCAGGTCTATAAAAGTGAGACGAGCATCCCGGAGGACCTGTGCTGGCTGTCCGGGAAATACCTGGATGATTATCTCTACGATGTGGTGATCTGCCAGAGCTTCGCACGAAGAAACCGTGAGAAGATCGCGGAGATCCTGCTTGAGCGCAGCGGTATCGCCGGAGGGGAAGCCTTCCATACGATCCACAACTATATCGATACCGATGAGATGATCCTCCGTAAGGGAGCGATCGCGGCCCATAAGGGTGAGAAGGTCCTGATCCCGATCAATATGAGGGACGGGAGCGTACTCGCGGTCGGTAAGGGCAATCCGGAATGGAACTGTTCCGCGCCCCACGGAGCCGGCAGGATCATGTCGCGTTCCAAAGCAAAGAACACCCTTTCCCTGGAGGAGTACCGGGAAGAGATGAAAGGAGTCTATACGACTTCCGTGAACGAGAAAACACTGGATGAGGCGCCGATGGCCTATAAGTCTCTGGAGGACATCATTGATGTGATAAAGGAGTCCGTAGAGCTCATCGAGGTGATGAAGCCGGTCTACAACTTTAAAGCCTCCGAATGAAAAAAAACCACGAGGTCCATCCCCGTGGTTTTTTTGTTGACTTTTGTGTATTACAAAAATATAATTCTGACAAAACGATACCGGAAGGAACATACGGATAAATGGATATAGCAAAGCTGATCGCGGCGGAACTGAAGATAAAGCCGTCGCAGGCAGAAACCGTCAAAAAACTGATCGATGAAGGAAATACGATACCCTTCATCGCACGCTACCGTAAGGAGATGCACGGCGGCCTGAACGATGAAGTGCTGAGAGCACTGGAAGAGCGGCTTAATTATCTGCGTAATCTGCAGGAAAGGAAAGATACGGTACTCGCAAGTATCGAAGAACAGGGAAAGCTGAACGATGAACTGAGAAAAGCGATCGAGGATGCGATGACCCTTGTCGCGGTGGAGGATCTGTACCGCCCGTATAAGCAGAAGCGGCGGACGCGGGCGATGATCGCAAAGGAAAAAGGTCTGGAAGGTCTGGCCGTCTGGCTGCTTCTTCAGCATTCCACGCATCCGGCAACGGAAGAAGCAAAAAAATATCTGAATGAGGAAAAAGGAGTGGCAACGGTCGAAGAGGCTCTGGCCGGTGCAAAGGATATCATCGCCGAAGAGATATCGGATGATGCCTCCTGCAGGGCGTGGATCCGGAATATCAGCTTCCGGCAGGGGATCCTTGTTTCCGAAGCAAAAGACAAAAAAGCCGCTTCGGTCTACGAGATGTATTACGACTTCAAAGAGAATGTGGCAAAGATGGCCGGCTACCGTACGCTTGCCCTCAACCGCGGAGAAAAGGAAAAGATCCTTACGGTAAAGATCGAGACGCCGGAAGACGAGATCCTTTCCTATCTTGAAGGAAAGACGATCAGGGGGAACGATCCCGAAACGGCGCCGTACCTTAAGGAAAGCTGCGAGGATGCTTACCGCCGTCTGATAAAGGAATCCATAGAAAGAGATATACGGAATGAGCTTACCGAAAAGGCAGAGGACGGCGCCATCGAAGTGTTCCGGAAGAATCTGAATCAGCTTCTGATGCAGCCGCCGATCTCCGGCAGGGTGGTGCTGGGCTGGGACCCGGCGTTTCGTACGGGCTGCAAGCTCGCCGTGGTCGATGAGACCGGCAAGGTCCTGGATACGAAGGTGGTCTATCCTACGGCGCCCCAGAATAAAGTGAAAGAAGCGAAAAAGGATGTGGAAGCGCTGATCGCAAAATACGGGGTAAGTCTGATCTCGGTCGGTAACGGAACGGCTTCGAGAGAGTCGGAGCAGGTGATCACGGAGATCATCAAGGAGATCAAAGAGCCGGTTCAGTATGTGATCACGAATGAAGCGGGGGCTTCCGTTTATTCGGCCAGCAAGCTTGCTTCGGAAGAATTCCCGAATTTTGATGTGGGTCAGAGGAGCGCGGCTTCCATTGCGAGACGGCTGCAGGATCCGCTGGCGGAGCTTGTAAAGATCGATCCGGCTTCCATAGGCGTGGGACAGTACCAGCATGATATGAACCAGAAAAAGCTGGGAGAAGCGCTGCGTGCCGTGGTGGAAGACTGCGTCAACCGTGTGGGAGTCGATCTGAACACGGCATCGGCATCCCTGCTGGAATATGTTTCCGGCATCAACCACGTGCTTGCAAAGAATATCGTAAGCTACCGTGAAGAGCACGGCAGTTTCGCCAGCCGGAAGGAGCTTCTGAAAGTCCCGAGACTCGGTCCGAAGGCTTTCGAACAGTGTGCCGGCTTTATGCGTATACTCAATGCTGCGGATCCCCTGGACGGAACGAGCGTTCATCCGGAATCCTATGAGGCGGCAAAAAAGCTGATCGCAGAGCTTGGCTATTCCGTGAACGACCTGTCACGCGGCGGACTTCCCGGTATCGCAAAGGCGGTGAAGGATACGTCAAAGCTTGCCGCGGATCTGGAGCTCGGAGAACTGACGCTTTCGGATATACTGAAGGAGCTGGAGAAACCCGGCAGGGATCCGAGAGAAGACATGCCCAAACCCATACTCCGTTCGGATGTGCTGAGCATGGAAGACCTGACGGTGGGAATGGTCCTTAAGGGAACGGTCCGGAACGTGATCGATTTCGGCGCATTTGTGGATATCGGCGTGCACCAGGACGGACTGGTACATATATCGCAGATGAGTAAAAAGTTTATACGGCATCCCCTGGAAGTCGTATCGGTTGGAGATATCGTGGAAGTAAAGGTGATCGGGATCGAGCCGGAAAAGAAGCGGATCTCCCTGTCGTTGATCTGAAGATCGGAGGATGGATATGAGCATGGAGCTTGAAGGACTTACAACGGAGCAGAAAGAAAAACTGCAGTCCTTAAAGGAGATCCTCAGGGGGCTCGGGAGCCTGGCAGTGGGCTTTTCCGGAGGCGTGGATTCGTCTTTCCTGCTCTGCGTTGCCCATGAAGTGCTGGGGGAGCGGGCGATCGCCGTGACCCAGGTGGATGCCTCCGTTCCCGAGCGGGAAGTGAGAGAGGCAAAGGAATTCTGCGAACAGCGCGGCATACGGCAGATCCTGAGCCATGCGGATCCGCTGAAGGAAGAGAGCTACCGTAAGAATGCCGCCGACCGCTGCTATTTCTGCAAGCGGGGGATCTTTAATGAAATAAAGAAGATCGCGGAAGAGAATGGTATCGAATATATCGCGGAAGGCTCCAATATGGATGATCTGGGCGATTACCGTCCCGGACTGAAAGCAGTTGAGGAACTTTCCGTCAGAAGTCCTTTACGGGAAGCGGGGCTCACGAAAGCCGATATCCGCATGATCTCCAAAGCGATGGGACTGCCGACCTGGAGCAAGCCGGCCTACGCCTGCCTTGCCTCACGCTTTGTATACGGGGAAGAGATCACGGAAAAGAAGCTTCATATGATCGACAGCGCCGAGCAGTTTCTGATCGAGCTGGGCTTTCTTGAGGAGCGCGTGCGCATACACGGCAATATGGCAAGGATCGAGGTGCCGCCGGCAGACATCCCCCGTATTGCATCGGAGGAGATCCGCAATCTGATCTGTGATAAATTCAAAAGCCTGGGCTTCCTCTTTGTGACCCTGGATCTGAAGGGCTACCGCACGGGCAGCATGAATGCGACGATCAAGAAGGAAGACGCCTGAAACGGCGCTGGAAGAATGAAAGAGATAACGATAGAGGAACTGAAAGAATTACAGAACGACAGCTATGCACTGATCGACCTTCGGGATGAAGGTCTCAGGGCTTACGGCATGATCCGCGGTGCGCTTGGGATCGATCCCGATACGGAAACGGGAGAGATAAGGCGTCTGCTGGCTGCGATACCGGAAAGGAAGAAACTGGTCTTTTACTGTGAAGTGGGACGCAGGACGAGAGAGCTCGATGAGGAGCTCTTTCCGGGAAGGGACTGCTACAGCCTGGAAGGCGGCTACATCGGCTATGTCCGCGCCGATATCGAAAAAGAAAGCGATACGGAGGAAAAAAGGACCAGGGCAGAGGAGAGCATACGGAAGAAATTTCATAAGCAGCTGTTTACTCCTTTTGCAAAGGCCTGCAAGACCTACCGGCTGATCAGCGAAGGGGATCACATCGCGGTCTGCATCTCCGGCGGTAAAGATTCGATGCTGATGGCGAAGCTTTTTCAGGAGATCAAAAGACACAGGCAGTGCAATTTTGACCTGACCTTCCTGGTCATGGATCCAGGATATAATAAAGACAACCGCGCCCTGATCGAGAGCAATGCAAAGGCACTGGGGATCCCGGTCACCATATTTGAGAGCGATATCTTTGATGCCGTGGATACCATAGAAAACAGTCCCTGTTATATATGCGCAAGGATGCGGCGGGGCTATCTGTACAGCAGGGCAAAAGCCCTGGGCTGTAACAAGATCGCTCTGGGGCATCATTATGATGATGTGATCGAGACGATACTGATGGGGATGCTCTACGGCGCGCAGGTACAGACCATGATGCCCAAGCTCCACAGTACGAATTTTGAAGGGATGGAACTGATCCGTCCGATGTATCTTGTAAGGGAGAGCGATATCTGCGCATGGCGGGATTACAACGAACTGCATTTCCTGCAGTGCGCCTGCCATTTTACCGATACCTGTTCGACCTGTCATGAAGACGGGACGACTTCCTCGAAAAGGCTGGAGACCAAGAAACTGATCGCGGCCTTAAAGAAGGAAAACCCCTTTGTGGAATCCAATATTTTCAAAAGCATGGAAAATGTAAATCTGGATACTGTGATCGCCTACAAGAAAGACGGCGTCCGGCATCATTTTCTGGAGGAGTATTGAAAGCGGCCCCTGCCGCAGAAAGGATGATAAAGATGATCACG